>DATEDR010000255.1:0-16337 GCA_035281605.1 Sphingobium sp. | reverse complement strand
GACCGCGCTCGACCATGAGCAGCATCTGAAAGGCCCGGATACGCCGGAAGCCAAGGCGGTACTCGAAAAGATCGACGCGATCGTCGGCCGCCTCATGGCCGCCGAGCAGAAGGCGCATTCGAACGCTGTGATCGCGCTAGTCAGCGATCACGGCTTCGAGCCGTCCCGATATGCGCTCAACCTCTTCCGACCGTTCATCGATGAAGGGCTGATCAGGCTGGATCGGGACGGCAAGATCGCGTCTTGGCAAGCCATGCCATGGATTTCCGGCGGGTCGGCCGCGATCGTGCTGGCAAAGCCTGACGATCATGCCTTGGTCGCGCGCGTGACGACATTGCTCGACAGATTGGCCGCAAACCCGGCCAACGGCATTGCGAGGATCGCCGACCGCCACACGATCGCGCAGATGAGCGGCAATGCGCAGGCCAGCTTCTACCTCAATCTCCGGCCTGACTTCGTCACCGACATTTTCCGCGGGGCGGACGCAGCGATCGTCGGGCCCGCGCCTGTGAAAGGCATGCACGGCTATTTCCCCGGCCCGTCCAATCTCCAGTCGACCTTCATGCTGCTGGGCAAGGGCGTTCCGGCGGGCAAGGATTTGGGCCAGGTCGATATGCGCGCCATCGCCCCGACACTAGCAGAGATCTTGCGTGTGTCATTGCCCGACGCAGAGGAGCAGGCCGTCGCCTGGCGTCCTTAGGGTACCCCACCGACTGGCCCGCCTTGCTTGGTATCACTCGACCAATTCGGCCGTCGGCATCAGGGCGATAGCGGAATTGCGGAAGCGGGGGTCGTCGGTAACCTCCTTGCCGATCCAATCCGGCAAGTCGAACGGCTCGCCCACGGCGCCCAGTTCGATTTCGGCCAAGATCAAGCCTTCCGCCCTGCCGGCAAAGACATCCACATCCCAGATCTTGCCACCATGCGGAACGCGATAGCGTGTCTTCTCGCTTATCGGCCCGACGCACAGCCGGGCGAGCATGTCCTCCGCATCGGTGAGGGAAATCTCATATTCGAATTCGTCCCGCATGCTGCCTGCTCTTTCGCCCTTCAACGTGAGCCAGGCCCTCTTTTCAGAAAGGCGGACACGCACGCTCACATGCGCGTCGTGCGCGACATAGCCCTGACGGAGGGAGCGCCCGATGTCGGCCTTCTGCCGCCATGCGTCGCTCACGACCAGGAATTTGCGCTCAATTTCTACTGGCATAAATATCCTGGCATTGGACCGCCGGAACGCCGACTGATCCATGTTAGCCATCCCGCCGAACAAAGGCGAGTCCCCGCATTCTTCGGCAATGCCACCATAATGTCATCCTGCCGCGTTATGCGGCCGGTTCGACGGGAGATATAAGCCACGACTGTTCAGCAGGACCCGCTCCTTCACGTCTGCGTGCCGATGGCGGATATGGGCCCGGGCCTCATATGGGGCCTGGATTTCACGGCAGACGGATCGCGGCCGGTGGACCGGTGCGAGGCTGATCGCGCCGGCGCCTTCCGCTGGCTGCACCTCAACCTGGCCGATCGCGGCACGCGCGCCTGGATTGATAGGGAAACCAGCCTGCCCTCCTCCGTGCGGGAAATGCTGCTGTCCCCCGACACGCATCAGCGCTCGCTGGTCGATGGCGGGGCGGTTGGATGCGTGCTGCACGATTTCGAGCGGGACTTCGATGTGATCGACACGGCCCGCATCGGCGCGCTGCGGATCGCGCTGACACCCGAACTGATGCTGACCACGCGCATGCACCCCATGCGCTCAGCCGATATCGCGCGCCAACGGCTGGAGCATGCGACTACCGCCATCGACCCCACACGGGCGCTGGAACTGCTCGTCGATTCGATCGCGGACAATATCGCCGACATCAGCCGCACGCTGAGCCTGGACGTGCAGCGTGCCGAGGATGCGTTCCTCGAAGGCCATCATCCCCCTTCCGCCCGCGACCTGATCGGCATCCGGCGCAGGCTGGCGCAGCTTCACCGGCTGCTGTCCGGCATGCGCGGCGTGTTCCAGCGGCTGGAAAAAGATCAGGAACTGTCCGCCACGCTTTTGCCCAGTGTCGAGAAGGTGGCGCAGCGGCTCCAGTCGCTCGACGCCGATATTCTGGGCGTGCAGGGCCAGCTTCGCCTGCTGCGGGAGGAACTGGATATTCAGGAGGCGCAACGCACCAACCAGAATCTCTACATCCTCTCGATCGTAACCGCGCTGATGCTGCCGGCAACCCTGGTAACGGGCATTTTCGGCATGAACACGGGCGGCCTTCCCTTCGCGCAGGGGACTTGGGGGACGTGGCATGCAACCGCTCTGGCGGCCGGGGCGGCCGCCATCACCTATGCGCTGCTACGCTGGATGGGGTTCATGCGGCGCTGAACGTTCGGGCTGGCCCAACGACAGGGCGAACAGCTGCAACACATTTGCCATATTGGACTCGGCGGCCTCGTCCAGTCGCCCGTCCAGCACCAGCATGGCCAGCCCGTGCACGATCGCCCAACTGGCCAGCGTCGCTTGCTCCACACCCATATCGACAATGGCCTCAACCGATTTGGTGAGCACACGATAGGCCTGCGCTTCGCATTCTTCGCCCAGTTCCACCATGCGCCGGTCGGCAAACATCAGGCGGAACAAGGCCGGGCGTGTGCGCGCGAAATGGATATAGGTCAGTCCCTGATGCACTAACCGATCACGCGGACTCAATCCCGCTTCCGCGGCCAGCAGGTCGCCGGTCAAGATCGCAAAGCCTTCGCTCGCGACCGCGCCCAGCAACCCTGCCTTGTTGGGGAAATGCCGATAGGGCGCCATCGCCGAAACCCCCGCCGCGCGCGCGACTGCGCGCAGGCTCAGGTCGTGCGTATCCGCCTCCAGCATCGCAATGGCGGTGCGGACCAGCGTGCAGCGCAGGGCGCCCTGTCCTTCTTCCAACTGCTCCATATTTGCTCGCTACCATGGGCCTGTTTACACTGCAAACAGAAGTGATTATGTATGCAGTGTAAACAAAAGGAGCATCGCACATGCAACAGGCCCCGCTGCGCGAAACCGTCGATCTGTCCGACTATCCCGATCTGGTGGTGATCGACCTCGGTTTTCGGATAAGTAGATTCGCCGCGATTCCCGCATTGTTGCGTATCGGCAAGGGGTTGAGGGAGATAGCCCGCACGCCGCCGCCAGGCGTGCTCGGCAGCCGACGGATGCTGATTGCGTGGAATCATCTCGGCATCCGGCAATATTGGGCGGATCAAGACAGCTTGCTCGCCTTTACCCGGCGACAGCCGCATGCGGGCTGGTGGCGCGATTTCCTGTCGGATACGCAAGGCGGCTCCGGTTTCTGGCATGAGGCCTGCTTCGCGGCGGGAGGCATGGAATCGGTCTATATCAATATGCCCGAGCGTACCGGCTTCGCTTCTTTCGCCCCCGTCGTCGCGCCTGTCGGTCCCCTGATGACCGCGCGTGATCGCCTGGCCGCCGACCGTGATGCCCGCACCGTTTCCAGCGCCCATGCTGCGGAGTGAGGATCAGGCGGCTGCGGCGATCGGGACATCCTGCGCCAGATACCAATAGTCCAGCTGCGGCAGCTGCAGCGCGGGCAACAGTCGGCGCAGCGTCGGCACGCGCCGCGCCGCCGACCGCTGCGTCCCGAGAACGAGGAAGCAATCCCCATCAGCAAGAGCCGAACCGCTCGATCAGCGCCTCGCTGCAGCGGGACTTCTCCTGGGGGCGGCAACACATCTGCTGTAGGAGCCGCAGCCCCACCGGAATGAGCAGGAGCTAATCGTCTCCTGCCGACGCAGCACCCAAGGGTCGATGCGTCGGCACGAAGCCCCCCTCCACGGGGGAGATGGGGCGAGTTTGGGTCGCATGAGGGAGGTGTGGGCTCCCACAGCGCGCTTCAATCATCCTGAATGGGTAGAGGAGCGTGAGGTGTCCGCCTAGCGCGCGGCCAAGGCGGGACGGGTTTGCGACCCCTCCATCCGGTACAAGTCGTCTGATACAGAGCCAATCAATCAATGTAGTCACGGTGATCGGGTTGGTCGATTGCAAGGGTATGTGTTGGGTCAGGGGCGTGCTGCCTCACGCGGTAGCCACGCCGGTCCCTAACAATTCGCCCGCACCCTGTATCGAACGTCTTCAGACCATGCAGCGCTACAAGGTGTAATCCACCTGCAGCCAGAGCTTGCGGGTGTCGGTCGCGAAGCTATTCGCGTCATAGTCTGCATATTTGACGAGCGCTGACAGCCGCTTGTTGAGCTTCAGCGTCGCCTGTGCGTTCCACTCGCCGCCATAGTCGATACTGAGCCGGTCGCTGTCATAGCGATGATATGCCACCAGCAGCCCCAGCGGCCCCATCTTGCCTAGCTTGGGCAGGGTATAGCCGATAGTGCCATAGACATCGCGCAGACCATTGGGCGGTGTAACCAGGAACTTGTCCGCCCAGCCATTGAACTTGTGCAGTGTCGCCAACGGCGTCTGCAGGCTGGCTACGAGCGGCGCGCCTGAAACCGCGTCGTGGGCCGAGCCATCCGCGCCCAGCGCCTCATAGCCGCCAGTCAGGGTCCAGCCCTTCGCGGCGATGCCGATTTCACCCAGCCAGTAATCGGCCGAATAATCGACCCGGCTGCGATTATAGTCGGATTGACGGGCATAGCTGGCGAGCAGGTTGAGCTTCACCGCCTTGGACAGCGGCAGGCTGAAGGCCGCGCGCGCGCCGTAGGTCTGGCTTGACAGGCTGAAGGGCCGGGCAAGATAGGTGATCGCTGCCTCGTCCTGGTCGACGATATAGGCAAAGCCCGTGATCGTGCCGCTCTTGAGCTTGTAGGACAGGTTGGCGAGGATATTGTCGCCACTGATCGCCTGCTGCCGCGCCCCAAAGCCGTCCACGCCCCAGATGGTGCGTTGGCTCCAGGCATAGGTGACATCCGCCTTCAGACCCTTGATCCCGCTCCATTCGATGCGGGCCGCGTCGAAGGTCTGCTCATTCTGGCGCCATCCGACCGACCCTACGAAACGCTGATCGTCGAGGTTGATGCGCTGGCGCCCCACGGTGATCAGCGTCTTGGGCAGCCCCTTATATTGCAGCTGGGCCCGGTTCAGCTCGACATTTTCCGGGTCGGCGACGATCGGATAGGTAGCCTTGCCGTTGACGCCGCTATTGTAATTTTCCGACAGCGCGAGCGTGCCCTCTGCCTCAACCAGGACAGCGAAGGCGCCACCCGTCGCTTCCATGCCGCTGCGCATCCGCACGGTCACCGCATCGGCATCCTTGGCCAACCCCGCCTGCTCAACGCCCTCATAGCGCAACCGCGCGTCGACGATCGGCTTCAGCTTGAAGGGTTCAGCACAGGCGGGTTGCACTGCGCCTAGCGCAATCGCCGAAGCGGTGACGGACATCATCTTGTAACGCATCAATTCCCCCTTTTTTAGATAGTCAGACATCAACATTCCTGGCCACCGAGGGACGACGGACCCCAGAGGGGATCAGCGGCCGGGAGTTTTCTATATCCGTAGGTTCGGGTTCAGGCGGCCCGATCGGACGGATTGGAATAACGCTGGTGCAGGAAGTGAAGCACCGCCTGACGCGCCTGGTTATAATCAGCCGTTTCCGCCGCCTCGATCCGCTTGCGGGGGCGAGGCAGCGTCACCGCCATATCCTCGCCGATGGTCGCAGCCGGGCCGTTGGTCATCATCACCACCCGGTCGGCCAGCAGCACGGCTTCGTCGACATCATGGGTGATCATGACGACGGTGTTGTTGAGCTTGGCCTGGATTTCCATCACCGCGTCTTGCAGGCTGGCACGGGTCAGCGCATCGAGCGCGCCAAACGGCTCGTCCATCAGCAGCACGCGCGGCTGCATCGCGATGGCGCGGGCGATACCGACACGCTGCTTCATGCCGCCCGACAATTCGCCGGGTCGCTTGGTCGCGGCATGGGCCATATGCACCAGTTCCAGATTATGCAGCACCCAGTCGCGCTTTTCCGCCTTGCCGCGGTCTTTCATCGTCTGATCGACGGCCAGGCGGACATTTTCTTCCACCGTCAGCCAGGGCAGCAGGCTGTGGTCCTGGAAGATGACGGCACGGTCGGGTCCCGGCTTGTCGATCACGCCACCGTCCAGCAACACCACGCCACGGGTCGGCTTGACCAGCCCGGCAACAATGTTGAGCAGGGTCGATTTTCCGCAGCCGGAATGGCCGATCAACGCGACGAACTGGCCCTTTTCGATGGCAAGGTCGACATTCTGGAGCGCGGTAAACGGCCCCTTGCGCGTCGGAAAGGTGACGCCGATGCCTTCAAGCGAGAGATAGGCCTGATGTTTCATGCGCTTTTCCTTTGCTCCTTTACCCTTGACGGGCGACGCGGCGGCCGATCCAGCCGACGATGCGATCCAGGCTGAAGCCGACCATGCCGATCCAGATCAGCGCGACGATGGTGTCGGTAAGGAGCGAGCTGTTGTAGCTGTCCCAGATGAAGAAGCCGATGCCGGTGCCGCCCTGCACCATTTCCGCCGCAACGATGGCAAGCCAGCTCATGCCCACGCCAATGCGGAGGCCGGTGAACATATAGGGCACCGTCGCGGGGAGCATGATGCGGAAGATATAGCTGGCCGGGCTGAGCGCCAGCACCCGGCCGACATTGCGATAGGTGGCGGGAATGTTCTGCACGCCAGCCGCCGTATTGAGGATGATCGGCCAGATCGCGGTAATGAAGATCAGGAACACGGCCGATGGACCGGCCTGCTGGAAGATGGCGAGGCTGATCGGCAGCCAGGCGAGCGGCGGCACGGTGCGCAGCACCTGGAACAGGGGATCGAGCGCCCGGAAGGCGAACAGGCTCTGACCGATCAGGATACCCAGTGCGACGCCCGCGACCGCCGACAGGCCATAGCCGATCGCGACCCGTTCCAGGCTGGTCAGGATATGGCCGGCGATGCCGACATCCCCGCCATCCTGGATATGCACGCCGGTCGCGTCGAAGGAGACGCCCTTGAGCGGGTGCATGATGACGTCATGACTTTCCGTCCATACCCGCGACGGGCTGGGCAGGTTCGATTCCGGGTTGCCACAGGCGGCTTCCCAGACACCCAGCAGCACGACGAGCATCAGCAGCGGGGGCAAGATCGACGCGGCAAAATCCCGCGCCCGCTCCAGCAAGGGTGCCAGAGCGGACGCGGGCAGCGTTCGTGGACTCCCGTCCGTCTCGGGAGTCCCCGATGCTGATGGCGTGGCGTTATCAACACAAAGCGCCATGGCAGGATTGCTTTCAGGCAAGGTGCGCGGGGATGGCGGCGACGCGTCATCTGCGAACGGCGTTGCAAGGACGGAAGTGGCGGTCATGATCTTGGCTTCCCTGAAGATGACTCAGCGCTTGATGGCGAGGCTGGCGAGATAGGCGGCGGGGTTGCCCGGATTGAAAACCTTGCCGTCAAAGAATTTCTCGACGCCGCGGCTGTCGCCCTTGGGAATCTGGTTAGCCGGCACCTTGGCGAGCGCCGCAGCCTTGCGCCAGATGTCGGAGCGGTTGACCTTGGCGATCGCCCCATTGGTGTTGAGGCCTGCGGGCAGCTTGCCCCAACGCTTGTTCTCCACCAGGAACCACAGGTCATGGCTTTTGAAGGGGAAAGAGGCGTTGGAGGCCCAGAACTTCATCTTGAAGGGCGCATTCTTGACTACGCGGCCATCGCCGAAGGTGAAATTGCCCGCCAGGCGATCCTGGATGTCGGTGACCGGCACCTTTAGCCAGTCGCGCCCGCCGATCATTGCCGCCAGTTTGGCGTTGTTGGCCGGGTTGTCCGCCCAGCGCTGCGCATCGATGATGGCGGCGGTGATCGCGATCGCCGCATTCGGGTTTTTCGCGACCCAGTCGCTGCGCATCGCGAAGCTCTTTTCCGGATGGTTCATCCACATCTGGCCGGTCGATACCGCGGTATAACCCAGATTCTGGCTGACGAGCTGGTCATTCCAGGGTTCGCCGACGCAGAAGGCTTCCATGGTGTTGGCCTTGATATTGGCGACCATTTGCGGCGGCGGAATGGTGATCAACTCCAGATCCTTGTCGGGATCGATACCACCGGCCGCCAGCCAGTAGCGCAGCCACATGTCGTGGGTGCCGCCCGGAAAAGTCATGGCCATGGTGATCTTGTTGCCTGCCGCCTTGCGCTGGGCGATGATCCCTTTCATCTTCGCGGCGTTGAGGTCCGCCTTGGCCGCCAGATAGGCTTTTTCGACCGAAATTGCCTGGCCGTTGACGTTCAAGCGGGCAAGGATGCTCATCGGCGTGGTCTTGCCATTGATGCCCAGGGTCAGGAAGTAGGGCATGGGCGTCAGAATATGCGCGCCGTCAATGCCGCCGCCACCGGCGCCCAGCACCAGATTGTCGCGGGTCGCGGCCCAGCTGGCCTGCTTTGCCACGACGACATCGGGCATTCCGTATTTGGCGAACAGCCCCAGTTCCTTGGCGACGATGAGCGGCGCAGCGTCCGTCAGGGCGATGAAGCCCAGCTTCGCCCCCTTGACCTCCGGCGCGCTTCCCGCGGCCAGAGCCCCGCTCGGCAGCAGCGCATTGGCGGCGGCGAGCGTCGCGGCTGTACCACTCAGCTTGAGAAAGTTTCTCCGCTGCATTGCAGCATTGCGGTCACGCAGATCGTCGGTCATCGTTCCCCCGGATTATAAACACGAAAAAGCCGCCTCGAAGCACGATCGCGAAGATCGGTTCGGGCGGCATCATTGCCATGCGGCCTGGCTTTGGGCGCAGTCGCTTGCGCCTTTCTCCTTCCTTGGAGAGGAGCGCAATCCTGTCACACTTTGTTGTGTGAACATTGTCAAACCTACAGCTTTTGCTGCAGGGCACAAGTGAAAAAATGGTGCGCCGCAAAATGCTGGGCGATCCGCATATTCGCTATGTGTTTCAAGGATTTATCACCGGGCGAGGCGGGGATCGGCCCCGGTATGCGGCCAAATTTTTTGGACGGCACCGCTTCTTAACGCATCGGCTGACTGGTTAAAAACCACCGATTCGCAGGGTGAATTCGCTGTCTTCGGTTTGTTGTCCAGCGATCCGGGCCAATTTGCAACGACCCATTCCGGCCGTTCAGCCGCTAACCCACGCTTTTCAAAAGTAACTCCGATGCCAGCTGTGGGCAGCAGATCATAGTCGGTGCGGATGGGAATGATCTGGTTCGCCCGGCGTCTGAACAGGGCTTCTGCGCCGCACATTTCGGCGGGCATCGATAAGGCAATGCAAAAAGTCACGCGTTTCCAACCCATCTAGGGTAAGATGGAATCTGGCCGTCAATACAGGAATCGATCCGGCACGCTATGTCGGAGAGGTATCGTCATGAAAGGCCGGGACAGAGCATTGGAATCCAAGGTGCAAGGCACAGGCCTGCTTGCCCTTTTGTCCATGCTGCGCCTCCGCCGAATGCTATTTCTGAGCATGCTTCTGCTCTCGGCGCCGTGCTTGGCAGGCCCATTCGAGGACGCCGCCGCAGCCTATAAACGCGGCGACTACGGAAATGCCATGCGGCTCTATCGCTCCCTGGCGGATCAGGGCGACGCCCGCGCCCAGAACAGCCTTGGCCGCATGTATCTGCGCGGCCAAGGCGCGAGCCGGGACTATAGGGAGGCGATAAAATGGTTCCGCCGGGCAGCGGCGCTGGGCATCGCGGACGCCCAGTATAATCTAGGCGAAATCTATCTGCGGGGATATGGCGTCGAGCAGGACCTGGTGGAGGCCGCGCGCTGGTATACCCGCGCCGCCGAGCAGGGGCATAGCTCCGCCCAATTCACCCTTGCCGTCCTGTACACGATCGGCGGGGGCGTCTCGAGAAACCAGCCGAAGGCGGCCTATTGGTTCGATCGTGCCGCGACACAGGGCCATCCCGACGCGCAAGTCGAACTTGGCATTCTGTACGGCACCGGGCGGGGCGTACCGAGAGATGCGGTGACAGCCTACAAGTGGATCCTGCTGGGCCAGACCTATGCCCGCACCAACAGTCTCCGCGCGAAGGCGGCGCAATCGCTGGCGCGGCTGGCCAAGGGCATGACGCCCACCCAGACCGTCGAAGCGCAGCGCCAGGCGCGTGAATGGAAGGCGATTCCGGCGAAAGGCGGGCGGTCATGACGCCCTCACCCGACCCCCAGCCGGTCCGGGACGCGGCGCCCGCCGGAGATGGCTGGCGGGGCGCCGGCAGGCGCTACTGGTTCGCCATCCTGGTTGGCGTGGCCAGCTTGGCGCTCACCCTTGGCGCTTGGCGCTGGCTGTCGCAGGAGCAGAGCCGGTCGATCGAAACGGAGTTCACGCTGGAAGCCGACCAGCGCGCCGAGGGTATCAAGCGGCAATTTGCGACCGAAACGAACGTCGTCAAAGCGCTGCTGGGCTATTATCAGGGGCAGCAAGCGATCAGCCAGGGCCAGTTCGCCGCCTTTGCCAAAGTCTATCTCACCGGGCTTTCCAGCCTCGATTCCGTCCAATGGGTGCCCCATGTGCGTGGCGGCGCCCGCGCCGAGACCTTCCCGATCCTCTATGCGCAATCCGCGATGGGCAGCGCGAACGATATCATCGGCTTTGACTGGGGATCGGACCCGTCCGCCCGCACGGCAATCCTCGCGGCGCGCAGCAGCGGGGAGATCAACGCGGCCGCGCATATCAAGCTGCCGCAAATGGCGGATGGCGCGCCACGCATCGCCGTGTTCGCGCCGGTTTATGATGGCGTTGCGGAGGAAATGACCGTTGACGAGCGGCGCGCGCATTTCAAGGGGTTCGTGGTTGCGGTGTTGCGGATCGGCGACGTGATCCAGAGCGCAGTCGACCTGACGCCGCGCGAAGGGGTCGATCTTTATCTGCTCGATTCCGCCGCCCCGCCCGCGCGGCGTGTCCTGCTGTCGATCCTGTCGCCGGGCAGCGACAGGAAACGGCGCCCCGGCACGGGCGCCGAAATGGCCGGCGAGCTTTTCCATTCCAGTTCGCTCGTCATCGGCGACAGTGTCTTCACCATCTATAGCGCAGCGACCAGCGGCTATGGCCGCAAGCGGCTGACGTCCACGCCGACCATCGCGCTGGCCGGTGGCCTGGCCGTCACCCTGATCCTGACGATCTACCTCATCACGCTCGCCAACCAGCGGGCGCGCATCGAGCAGGTCGTCGCGCAGCGGACCGCCGAGCTGCGGGGCCTCAATACCCGGCTCGAAGAACGGACGATGCAACTCGTGACATCCGAAGCCGAATTGCGCTCCGCCAAGGACAAGGCGGAAGAGGCGACTCGCGCGAAAAGCCAGTTCCTCGCCAATATGAGCCATGAAATCCGCACGCCGATGAACGGCGTGATCGGCGCCGCCGAACTGCTCGGCGACACCAAGCTGACAGCGTCACAGCGCGAATATCTCTATATGGTCAGCCAGTCGGCGGACGCGCTGCTCCACCTCATCAACGACATTCTCGATTTCTCGAAGATCGAGGCGGGCCGGCTGGAACTGGAACATGTCGCCTTCAACCTGCGCGACGAACTGGCCGACACGCTGCAATCCTTCGCCGCGCGCGCGACCGAGAAGGGCATAGAACTCGCCTGCCATGTCGCGCTCGACGTGCCCGATGCGCTGGAGGGTGATCCGTACCGGCTGCGGCAGGTGGTCATCAACCTGGTCGGCAATGCCCTGCGCTTCACCGACAAGGGCGAAGTCGTCGTGGACATCGCGCTTGACGGGAAAAGCGACAAGGAGGCGCGGCTGCGCATCGCGGTGAGCGACACGGGCCCCGGCATCCCGCCCGACAAGCAGCAGCTGATCTTCGAGGCCTTTTCGCAGGCGGACTCCTCCTTCACCCGCCGCTTTGGCGGCACGGGTCTCGGCCTCACCATCGCCTCCCAGCTCGTCCAGCTGATGGGCGGTCAATTGCAACTCGACAGCGAGGTCGGGCGCGGCAGCGTCTTCCACTTCGCCATCCCCTTCACCCTCGCCGAGGCACAGCCGACCGGCCAGCCGATCGAACAGCCCACTTTGCTGGGCCTGCCGGTGCTGGTGGTGGACGACAATGCCACCAACCGCCGGATCTTGGACGAGATCATCCGTGGTTGGGGAATGAAGCCACTGACGGTCGACAGCGGGCCCAAGGCGCTCGCCGCTCTCCGCAACGCCGTGGGGATCGGCCGCCCCTTCCGCCTCGTCCTGCTCGACATGATGATGCCCGGCATGGACGGTTTTGCGGTCGCGCAAGAGATTGCGCGCGGCGCTGAGGCGGAGCGGCCCGCCGTCATCATGCTCTCTTCCGCGCAAAAGGATGAAATGGCACGACGCACCGGGGCTGTCGGCATCGCCGCCTTTCTGCTCAAGCCCGTGCGCCAGTCCGAACTGCTCGAAGCCATCTTCGCCGTGCTGAAGGTGACCGTCGCTGCGGAAAGCCATCCCCCCGAACCTGTGCCCCATCGCCAGACCCCGCTCCATGTGCTGGTGGCGGAGGACAATGCAGTCAATCAGCGGCTCGCGCTGCGGCTGCTGGAAAAGCGCGGACATCGGGTGAAGATCGTCGGCAACGGCGCGCAGGCGGTCGAAGCGATAGGCCAGGAGGATTTCGACGTCGTCCTGATGGACGTGCAGATGCCCGAGATGGACGGCTTCCAGGCGACCGCCGCCATCCGCGAACAGGAACGCACGTCAGGCGACCATATGCCGATCATCGCCATGACGGCGCATGCAATGCGCGGCGATCGCGAACGCTGCCTGAAGGCGGGTATGGACGATTATATCTCCAAGCCGCTGAGGGCCGAGGATTTCTACCAGGTGGTGGAAGGACGGTTCGCGGCTGCCGCGAAATTTGAGGACAAGGAAGGGCCGGCGACATGAGCACGCTTCTTGATTGGACCAGGGCGCTCCAGAATGCCGATGGCGACGAGGAACTGCTGATCGAGCTGGCAGGCGTCTTCATCGAGGAAGGGCCGGAGATGATGCGGCAGGTGCGCGCCGCGATCGACAACCGCGATGCGCCGGAACTGCAACGCTCCGCGCACAGCCTGAAAGGATCGGCCCATATCTTCGCAGCCTCGGCCGCAGCCGACGCCGCCTTCCGGCTCGAAGCGATGGGCGCGGAAGGTAATTTCAAGGATGCGGCGGACGGCTGGGCGATTTTGCGGTTCGAAGTGGACGGGCTGCTGGCCGTCCTCAAGGCGCGGGTGAGCGGCGAGCGTTCGGATGAGACCCGGAACGCGGAAAATTCATGAGCCGGTAGAGGCTCAAGCAATGGGATGAAGGCCATGGCGAAGCAACGCATCAATGTCCTGCTGGTCGAGGATAATCCGGTCTATTCCCGCCTGATCCGGAAACTGCTCGACAAGTCCGAACACCAGCATTTCGAAGTGGCGATGGCAGCCACGCTGGAAAGCGGGATCGAAAGGCTGGCGGTGGGCGGCATCGATATCGTCCTGCTCGACCTGATGCTGCCTGATAGCGCGGCGCTGGACACTTTCTACCGCCTGCGCGCGCACGACATGCGCACCCCCATCATCATCCAGAGCGCGATGGACGATGTAGGTCTCGCCAGCAAGGCGGTCGAAGGCGGGGCGGAGGACTATCTGCTCAAGGACGGCATCAACAGTGCGACGCTGACCCGGTCGATCCATTATGCCATCGAACGGACCCACGCCCGCGGGGCGGAATGGTCATCCTCCATGCTCCATCTGGCCCAGCAACAGTTCCTGAAAGCCGCCTATATCGCCGGTCTTGATCCCAATATCCGGCAGCGTCTGCTCTTCCCCGAAAAGACGCAGATCGCCGCCTTGCCCTTCAAGCGCGACAACAGCGACCAGGTCGAAACCGTCTTCGCCTATCGGGTGCAACATGTACTGAACATGGGGCCGACCAAGGGGGGCCTGCGTTACCATCCCGATGTCAGCTTGGGCGAAGTCGCGGCGCTGTCCATGTGGATGACCTGGAAATGTGCGCTCGCAAAGCTGCCCTTCGGCGGCGCCAAGGGCGGCGTGCGGGTCGATCCCGCCGAACTCAGCAACGGTGAACTGGAGCGGCTCACCCGCCGCTATACCTCCGAATTCATCGGCATGATCGGCCCCGACAAGGATATTCCCGCGCCCGACATGGGCACCGACGCGCAGATCATGGCCTGGATCATGGACACCTATAGCGAGCATGTCGGTTATTCGGTGCCCTCGGTGGTGACGGGCAAGCCGGTCGTGCTCGGCGGCTCGCTCGGCCGCAACGAGGCGACCGGGCGGGGCCTGGCCTATCTGGTCGGCGAGACCTGCGGGCAGATCGGCCTTGACCTCAACGGCGCGACCGCCGTGGTTCAGGGCTTCGGCAATGTCGGCATGCATGCCGCGACCTTCCTGGCCGAGATGGGGGTGAAGATCATCGGCATCAGCGATGTGAGCGTCGCGCTCCACAATCCGGGCGGCCTGCCGATCGACAAGCTGAAGGATTATGTGCGCCAGCATCGCCAGCTGTTCGGCTGCCCCTATGGCGAGATCATTCCGGGGCGCGACCTGCTGGAGCTGCAATGCGACATCCTCGCCCCCTGCGCCCTACAGAACCAGATCACCGCCGAGAACTCGACGCGGATCAACTGTAGGATCGTGGCCGAAGGGGCCAATGGCCCTACGACATTGGAAGCCGACGACATGCTCGACGCGCGCGGCATCACCGTCCTGCCCGACATATTGACCAATGCGGGCGGCGTCGTCGTATCCTATTTCGAATGGGTGCAGGGGTTGCAGAACCTCACCTGGCCGCTCGAAGAGATCAACAGCCGCATGCGCGAAATATTGACCGACGCGCTCGCCCGCACCCAGCGCCGCGCGCAAGCCGAAAAGGTCGACATGCGCACCGCCGCCTTGATCGAGGCTCTGAGCCGCGTTGGCGCGGCCAACCGTCTGCGCGGACTGTTCCCGTGAGCGGCGGGGTTTCCAGATTTTGTAGCAGGCTTACGACCGATAGTGTTGAAGAAGTCCGTGATTGTCAGTCTCTGACGTTGGGGCGAAGTCGGCTCCCGGTGTTACGCTGGGGCAATAGCCGACTGGATCGGGATGAGTTTCGCGAGCTTGCGTAGGTTCTGGGCTGTGGCTGCGAGGTGGAACTCATCTTTTGCGCCATTTGGTCCTCGTAGGCGCAAGCGATCGAGCTTCAGGATACGCTTGAGATGGGGCGAACAGCATTTCGACCTTCTTTCGCTCGCGCCGGGATGTGACATAGGCGTCGGTCTGGGACAGATCCCTTGCCAGATCGCGCGCGCCTTCATGGATTGATCGCATCACCTTGCGCGCGGGCTGGCCGGGACAGCATTGGGGCTTGAGGGCGCAGGATTGGCAGTCGTGCTGACTGGCGCGGTAGCGCATGAAGCCATCCTTATCGACGCCGGGCCGTGGGCTGGCATAGTCCCTCCGGTGCTGGACGAGGTGCTTGCCGCCGGGACAGACATAGAGATCGTTCCGGTGGTCATAGCGGAACGCGGTGCGCTGGAAGCTGTCGGTCCTGCGGCCCACATGGTCGAAGACGGGGATGTGCGGCTCGATGCCGCGCTCATGGACGAGCCAGGCAAGATTAGCCGCATCGCCATAGCCGGTATCGGCAGCCAGACGCCGGGGCCAGATGCCGAAGCGCTCCTGTGTCCTGTCGATCATTGTTCGCTGCGCCGTTACCTCAGCCTGACGGATGGCGGTGCTAGCCTCCACGTCGACGATCACGGCATTGGCCAGGTCTATGAGGTAGTTGGTGCTGTAGGCGAAGAAGGCCTGCCCGCCATGGGCGCCTGTCCAGCGTGCCGCTGGATCAGCCGGCGACAGATATTTGGGCGTGACGGGCGAAGCTGCGCCAAAGGCGGCCTTGTCGAGCACCTCCAGATACTCCCGAACAGCATGATTGATGATATCCGGCGGTAGCCCTTCTGCGCCGGGAACGCCGCGCTGGCGATTGGCGTCGGCCTTGATCAGACTGGCGTCGACGGCGAAGCCTTCGCCACCGACCAGTCCTTCCTGGATGCAGCGCGAGACGGTCATCTCGAACAGCTGCCGTAACAGATCACTGTCCCGGAAGCGGCCGTGCCGGTTCTTCGAGAATGTTGAGTGATCGGGCACGGATCCGTCGAGACCGAGGCGGCAGAACCAGCGATAGGCCAGATTGAGATGCACTTCCTCGCACAGCCGCCGCTCAGACCGGATTCCCAAACAGTAGCCGATCAGTAGCATCCGGATCATCAGTTCAGGATCGATCGAGGGCCGGCCTGTCTCGCTATAGAATGGCCGCAGCTTCTCCCGGATACCGTCCAGATCAACGAAGCGATCCACCGCCCGCAACAGGTGGCTCTGGGGAACATGGTCTTCCAGGCTGAAGCTGTAAAACAGCGCCTCCTGCATCA
>DATEDR010000254.1:0-8167 GCA_035281605.1 Sphingobium sp. | reverse complement strand
TCGTCACGCGTCAGCGCGACCCGTACCCGGCCCGCCCTCAGCAGCTGGTCGCGGATCGCCTGCGCGATGGCGAGCGTGACTTCTTGCCAACCTCGACAAAATCCAGCCTGGCGAACCTGTCCCACATCGCGCCCTGCCACTCGGCCGGCACCGGCAGCGTTCCCATGGCCCAGGCCATGATGTCCGCGTCCTGTTCATCCATGAAGCGCTCGAACCATTGAATCTCGTCTTCGCTCCACTCGTCATGGTAGCGATCGAAGAATCCGCCCACTGCCAGATCGGCTTCCTTGATGCCGCGATGCCAGGCGCGGAACTGCAGGCGGCGGATGCGGGGATCTTCGTTCACAATTTGTTCCTTGTACGGGCATGCCGAAATCGCCGATCGGATGTTTGAACCACCGTCCCGGCTGAGCTAGATGCCGTCAGATAGCCATGCGCCCAGATATCCTCAACCCACTCTTCACCGAAATCGAAGCCTTGAAGGGCGTCGGCCCCGCGCTCGCCAAGCCGCTGGAGCGGCTGGGGCTTGCCCGCGCCGTCGACGTCGCCTTTCACCTGCCGGTCAGCTTCGTCGACCGCCGCATGGTGGACGAGTTGCGCTTAAGCGACTCAGGCCGCGTCATAGGCATCCAGCTGACCCCAACCGACTACCGCGCCTCGGGCAGCGCCCGCGCCCCCTTCCGCGTCATTGCCCAGGACAGGCATGGCAACATAGTCGCGCTGGTTTATTTCGGCCGCAACAGCGCCTGGCCCCGAAAGCTCCTGCCCCTGAACGAACCCAAATTCATTTCCGGCAAGCTGGAGGCCTATGGCGACAATCTCCAGATCGTCCACGCCGACTATGTTCTGCCCCCGGAGGAAGCGGCCACAATCCCGGAGCGCGAGCCGGTCTACGGCCTTTCCGAAGGGCTCACCAACAATCGCATGCGCGATCTCGCCGCCCAGGCGCTCAGCCGCGCCCCGGACCTTCCCGAATGGATCGAACCCAGCCTGCTCGCCCGCAAAGCCTGGCCGACATGGCGCGAGGCGCTGACCCGAATCCACGCCGACCCCAGCGATAGCAAAGCGCGCGAGCGCCTCGCCTATGACGAGATATTCGCCGGCCAGCTCGCGCTGATGCTGGTCCGCCAGTCCTCCCGCAAGCGCAAGGGCGTGCCCATCGCTGGCGACGGCCGCCTGCGGGACATGCTGCAACTTCCCTTCGCCCCGACAGGCGCCCAGCGCCGCGCGTTCATGGAGATTGAGGGCGACATGGCTCAGCCCGTCCCCATGCTCCGCCTGCTGCAAGGCGATGTAGGCTCGGGCAAGACGCTGGTCGCTTTGATGGCGCTGCTCAACACGGTCGAGGCAGGCGCGCAGGGCGCGCTCCTCGCGCCTACCGAAATCCTCGCCCGTCAGCATTATGAGACGCTGCGCAAGATGGCATCCGGCCTGCCAGTCACCATCGCCATCCTTACCGGCCGCGAGAAAGGAAGAGCCCGCGAATCTACCCTGATGGGCCTCGCCGACGGCAGCATCGACATCCTCGTCGGCACCCACGCCATCTTTCAGGAAGCCGTCCGCTACAAGAATCTCGCCCTTGCGGTGATCGACGAACAGCATCGCTTCGGCGTTGCCCAGCGGATGATGCTCGCCGCCAAGGCGGAGCGTACGCCGCACCTCTTGGTCATGACCGCGACCCCGATCCCGCGCACGCTGACGCTGACCTATTATGGCGAGATGGACGTCTCCCGCCTCGATGAGATGCCCCCGGGCCGCCAGCCGATCCAGACCGTCGTCATGTCCGCGAACCGCCTCGAAGAAGTGGTCGAGGCGCTGGCGCGCCATGTCGAGGGCGGTGGTCAGGCCTATTGGGTCTGTCCGCTCGTCGAGGAAAGCGAAACCAGCGACCAGGCTGCTGCCGAAGCCCGCGCCGAACTGCTGAAGATGCGCTTCGGCGAACTGGTCGGCCTGGTCCACGGCCGCATGAAGGGCGTCGAAAAGGACGCCGCCATGGAAGCCTTCGCCTCAGCCCGAACGAAAATCCTTGTCGCGACCACCGTCATCGAGGTCGGCGTCGACGTGCCCAACAGCAACCTCATCATCATAGAGGGCGCGGACCGCTTCGGTCTCGCGCAACTTCATCAGCTCCGGGGCCGGGTGGGCCGGGGCCAGAATCAGTCGGTCTGCATCCTCCTGCGCGGTGGCGCCCTGTCGGAAACCTCCCGCGCGCGTCTTGCCCTGATGCGGGAGACCAATGACGGCTTCCGCATCGCCGAAGAGGATCTCCGCCTGCGCGGCGCTGGCGAGATCCTTGGCACACGGCAGTCCGGCGAGCAGCAGCTGAAGCTCGCCACCCCCGAGCATCTTTCGGCCCTACTCGATTCCGCCCGCGACGACGCGCATCTGCTCATCGACCGGAACGGGGGCCTCAGCGACGCGAGAGGGCAGGCGGCCAGGACCGCGCTTTATCTGTTCGAACGCGACGCCGCAGTAGGGCTGCTCCGAAGCGGCTAGGCTGTTGTATTTCGGCTAAGCGGTCCGGTCCGGCGGTGAATTGCTGCACATGCGAAACCAACCGCGCCGCCATGTCGTTGCAAACCCATGCAATCCGACATCAGCCTCGACCATATCACGCCAATGGCGGCGATCTTCATCGCTCTCTCGGTCGTGATCGCCTTCCTGCTTCACTGGCTCGCCTATTGGACCGCCACCCGCATCGCCCGCCGCGCCGGCCTTTCGCCGGTCATCCTGCCGGCGCTCCATCAACCAACCCGCTGGCTCGTCGTTCTCATGGCCCTCACGGCGGGTATCCAGCCACTCATCTTTACGTCCCGCGTAGAGGCCATCTGGTCCATCGGCTCGAAGATGCTGTTCATTCTGCTGGTCGGCTGGCTGGCCTTCGCTGTCATGCGCGCCGGCCGGATCCTGCTGGAACGGCGCAGCGACATCACGGTGGAGGACAATCTCAAGGCCCGCCGCCAGCACACCCGCATCCGCATCCTCTATCGCGTAACGCAATTCATCATCGGCTTCCTGATCCTCTCGCTCATGCTGATGATGATTCCCGGCGTCCGCAGCGTCGGCGTCACGCTGATGGCTTCAGCCGGTCTCGCGGGTCTTGCAGTAGGCGCCGCAGCTCAGCCCGCGCTCAAAAACGTCATCGCCGGCATCCAGATGGCGTTCTCCGAACCCATCCGGCTGGACGACGTCGTCATCGTGGAAGGCGAGTGGGGCCGGATCGAGGACATCAAGCTGACCTATGTGGTGGTCCGCATCTGGGATGATCGCCGCATGATCGTTCCCGTTTCCTATTTCCTGGAAAAGCCTTTCCAGAACTGGACGACCAGGACGTCCGACCTGCTTGGCACGGTCTTCCTCTATGTCGATCCGTCCGCCGACGTCGAAGCGATCCGGGCCAGGTTCATAGAAGCGGTCAAATCCAACAGTCGATGGGACGGCCGCGTCGCTATTTTGCAGGTGACGGACCACCGCGCCGACGCCCTCGAACTGCGCGGACTTCTCAGTGCACGCAACGCAGGCATCGCGTTCGACCTGCGCTGCGAGGTGCGCGAAGCGATGATGACCTATTTGCGGACCGAAATGCCGCAGGCGCTGGTGCGATCGCGTCAGCGCCTGGAGGCGGGAGAGGGGTTCACCACGCCGTCTGTCGCGGCGGGATAAGTTCGAGCATCGACTCATAGACGCTTGGCTCGATCGGTTGCCGAAACTCGACGCCGACGCGGCCGTCCTCGGCCCAGCGCACCTCGGCCTGGACATTCTTGACGACAGGCAGCCACACCGAAATGCGCTCCCCGATCATGAGCGGGGCATCGGTCCGGCACATGAGCCCGAGGGCGGATATGTTGATGATCCGAACGCCATGGGTTCGTCCCTGCGCCGCGATATGGCTGACCATGTCGACCAGCACGCGAGGCGCGCGGCGCTGATTGACTCCGGGATCGCTGGACTTGGCGACATGAGCGAGGCTGGCAAGGACCGAAGGCATGCCGCGATTAAGCGCCAAGAAGATGGAATCTTCCCTACCCGGCGTGGTTAACGGCTCTTTAGCCTAGCCATATTTCAAAGGGTTATTAACCCATGTTTCTTTCCGCCGAAGCTGACCTTGTCCCCCGCCTTCAACGCCAGCGCCGGATCATTCACCACTTCGCCATTTACCCGGATCGCGCCCTCGGCCAGCTTGCGCCGCACCTCCTTGTTGGAAGCCGCGAAGCCGAGCGCCGTCGTGCCCTGAATGACCGTGAGGCCTTCTGCTCCAAGGCTCACTGCCGGCAGGTTCGCATCCGAAGCACCTTCCTCGAAGGTCTTGCGCGCCGTCTCCGCCGCCAGTGCAGCAGCCTCCGCCCCGCGGCACAGCGCGGTCGCTTCATTGGCGAGGATCTTCTTGGCCTCGTTGACCTCGGCGCCCTGTAGCGCGGCCAGACGCTCGACCTCGTCCATCGGCAGGTCAGTGAACAGCCGCAGCCGGTTGGCTACGTCCGCGTCGGCCGTGTTCCGCCAGAATTGCCAATAATCGTAGCTCGAAAGCTGATCCTCGTTGAGCCACACCGCGCCGCCCACGGTCTTGCCCATCTTGGTCCCATCGGCATTGGTCAACAGCGGCGTGGTGAGGCCGAACACCTGCGTCCCGTCAACCCGCCGGGCCAGTTCGACGCCGTTGACGATATTGCCCCACTGGTCCGATCCGCCCATCTGCAGCCGGC
This sequence comes from Sphingobium sp., assembly GCA_035281605.1. Classification (GTDB taxonomy): domain Bacteria; phylum Pseudomonadota; class Alphaproteobacteria; order Sphingomonadales; family Sphingomonadaceae; genus Sphingobium. Next base: position 3,464 of record DATEDR010000254.1, on the reverse strand, counting down.
AGGCCGACCGCCGCGACAGCTCCAGGAAGTCATAGGCCTGGAGGATCATATAGTTGAATTCCAGGAAGCTGAGCGACTGTTCGCGGTCCAGCCGGAGCTTCACCGAATCGAAGCTCAGCATGCGGTTGACCGAAAAATGCTGGCCGATGTCCCGCAGGAACGGGATATATTCGAGGCGGTCGAGCCACTCGGCATTGTCGAGCATGATCGCGTCGGTCGGGCCGTCGCCAAAGGTCAGGAACCGCTGGAACACTCGCTTGATGCTCGCGACATTCTCCGCGATCAGGTCGGTGGTCAGCAGCTTGCGCGCCTCGTCCTTGAAGCTCGGATCGCCGATCTTGCCCGTGCCGCCGCCCATCAGGACGATCGGCTTGTGCCCTGCCTTCTGCAATTGGCGCAGCATCATGATCGACACCAGATGCCCGACATGCAGCGACGGCGCGGTGGGATCGAAGCCGATATAGCCCGGCACGATCTGCTTGGCGGCAAGGGCGTCCAGCCCTTCCGCATCGGTCAGTTGATGAATGTAACCGCGCGTTTCGAGCAGGCGGAGCAGATCGGACTGATAGCTGGTCATAATGTCGGCGCCCTTAGCATCCTCAACATTATCTTGAAAGTCCGCGTCCAACGTGATTCCATGCCGTCCCGAACTTGTTTCAGGATCCATTCCGTCCCACGGAACGGGAGGAGCGGAAGGATTAGGCATGACCCAAACCTCATCTATGCTGGCCATCGGCCTGATGTCGGGCACGTCGCGCGACGGCATCGACGCGGCGCTTATCGAAACCGATGGGGACGGGGCGGGCAAAGGCGTCGCCTTCCACGCAATGCACTATACAGACGGCTTCCGCCTCCGTCTCGCCGAAGCCTGCCAGCGGGCCATGGCCATGGACAAACCGGGCTTCGAGCCCCTTATCCAGGCGGTTGAGGAAGAACTGACCCAGTTTCATGTCGAAGCCGTAGCCGACCTGCTCGGGCGCAGCGGCTACATCGCGGAGGACGTCGCGGTCATCGGGTTCCACGGCCATACCGTCGCGCATCGCCCTGAGAAGGGTTGGACCTGGCAAATCGGCGACGGCGCCGCACTGGCGGGGGCGTTCGGCATCCCGGTGGTGGGCGACCTGCGCAGCGCGGACGTGGCGGCGGGTGGGCAGGGGGCCCCGTTGCTGCCGGTCTATCATCGCGCGCTGGCGCAGGATCTGCCCAAGCCGCTCGCCATCCTGAACCTTGGAGGCGTTGCAAATATCACGGCGATCGGCACTGATGGGACGATCGTCGCCTTCGACACCGGCATGGCCAGCGGCCTTATCGACAATTGGATGCAGACTCTCAGCGACGCGGCCTTCGACGCGGAAGGTGCATGCGCGGCGCGCGGTGTCGTGGATGAAGCGAAACTGGCCGCCATGATGGCCGATCCCTGGTTCGACCTGCCGCCGCCCAAAAGCATCGACCGCGAAGCTTTCTCGATCGAGAACCTGCGCGGCCTTGGCCTGGAGGACGGCGCCGCCACGCTGACTGCCTTCTCCGCCGCAGCGGTCGCGCGCGGGATCGACCATCTCGCCCAACGCCCACAACAAATCTATGTGGCGGGGGGAGGCCGGCATAACGCGACGCTGATGAGCATGCTCGCCTCCCGGACCGGCATCGACGTTCGGCCGGTGGATGAACTGGGTTGGGATGGCGACGCTCTCGAGGCGCAGGGCTTCGCCTACATGGCCGTCCGCCATTTGAAGGGCCTGCCGATCAGCTTCCCCGGCACGACCGGCGTTCCCCACCCCATGACGGGGGGCGTCCTGTTCTCAGCCGGTGGGGGCTGATCAGCCGTTGGCGTGATGGTCGATTTGCGTAGATGACATAGATGCCCCAAAGAACGTCACCCCAGCGCAGGCTGGGGTCTTAGGCCAAGTAGCGTTCCATATCCTTAAATACTAGCAATGGCCCCGCCGCCCTTCGGGTCGCTGGCATGACGAAAAGGGTGGATTGCGGAATGACAGCTTTCGGGGGCGATAGGCATTAGCCGACAGTCATTCGTCCATTTTTCGGACTGTCCAGCCGCCCCCGATTGCAGAGCGTTCTGCGCAATATCCGGGTCTGACGGTGGGAATATCGGCCATCGATAGCAGGCGATCTTTTATCTCCGCCAAGCCTAAGACTAAGGCATCGCTCATCGAGTGACTTTGATCTCCGCAGTAAAACTGGATATCGCCATCGCTATCGTGGACAAAAAGAAGCACAGGCCGCCCATCCCACACATGCGTGCATACGATCGTCGCGCGATTATCTGGGAAGGTGTATCCGGCCACATCGATCATGAACTGGAAGCCTACTGCCTTCGGAGGTGTCTGCAATCAAGAAATGACGGTGCCGTCATGAACGGCAAAAAATGGTCGTTTTCAGACCTTCCTTTCATCCATCTACCGCCTCAGCCCGAATGCATGACTGAAGACGATGCGTGACCTGATGGCTACAGCATCCCAAATAAAGCATCCTATTTCTCCAACTGGGCGCGATTTTGCTCTGTCCTATTTCGCGCCGACGGGTCTATCCCCGCTTCCTCTTTGAAACGTCCGGTAACGCGCATCCATACGCATACGCGCGCGCAGGCACGCGCACGCATACGGTGTGAACTTCGGGGTGAAATGGCGGTGATCCGCCAAGATATTTTCCGTTGCCGTCCGGCCGGACCATAACGGCAGTGGCTCTTTGAACGGCGAATTTTGAACGGCGAATTCGCCTCCAGGGACAACGACAAAAAACGAGAGTCTTCCACGCTTCTATCGTGGCGCATTCCGCTCCCATCCGTTCGCGGCAACGCCTTAGCGCTTGCGCGTCAGCTCCCGCATTGCCTCATCGATCCCCTCGATCGTCAGCGGGTACATGCGCTCGCTCATGATCTCCCGGAGCATCCTGGTCGACTGGTTATAGCGCCAATGCTTGACCGGCAGCGGATTGAGCCAGACCGCGGCGGGATAGGTGTGCAGCAGGCGCTGCATCCACGCCGCGCCCGTTTCCGGGTTCATATGCTCCACCGATCCGCCGGGATGGCTGATCTCATAGGGGCTCATAGCGGCATCCCCGACCAGGATCACCTTATAGTCATGGCCATATTTGTGCAGGATGTCCCAGGTGGTGATCCGTTCGGAAAAGCGGCGGCGATTGTCCTTCCACACACCTTCGTACAGGCAATTATGGAAGTAGAAGAATTCCATATTTTTGAATTCGCTGGTTGCTGCCGAGAAGAGTTCCTCGCACAGTTTGATGAACGGGTCCATCGATCCGCCGACGTCAAGGAACAGCAACAGCTTCACGGCATTGTGCCGCTCCGGCCGCATGCGGATGTCCAGCCATCCCTGCCGCGCCGTGCCACGGATCGTCGCGTCCAGATCCAGTTCGTCCGCAGCGCCTTCGCGCGCGAACCGGCGCAGCCGCCTTAACGCGACCTTTATGTTGCGGGTGCCCAGTTC
>DATEDR010000253.1:0-15624 GCA_035281605.1 Sphingobium sp. | reverse complement strand
AGCAGGTAGCTTTCGCGCACGGGGGCCGCGCCGATATGGACCGCTTCATCAGCAAGGCTGACGTGCAGCGCCTGCGAATCCGCGTCCGAGTAAACGGCAACGGTTCTGATGCCGAGCCGACGCGCGGTCCTGATGATGCGGCAGGCAATCTCGCCACGATTGGCGATAAGAAGAGATTGGATCATGGGCACTACATCCGGAACACGCCGAACGACGGACGTTCGGGAATGGGAGCATTGAGGGTGGCGGCAAAGGCAAGGCCCAATACGTCGCGGGTTTGAGCCGGATCGATGATGCCGTCGTCCCATAGTCGCGCCGTGGCGTGCCAGGGATTGCCCTCCTCCTCATATTTTTGCCGTATCGGGTTCTTGAAGGCTTCCGCCTGCTCAGGCGTCCACTTGGCGGCGTCGCGATGGACGGTCGCCAGCACTGACGCGGCCTGTTCCCCGCCCATCACCGAAATGCGGCTGTTGGGCCAGGTGAAGAGGAAACGCGGCTGATAGGCGCGGCCGCACATCCCGTAATTGCCGGCGCCGAAGCTGCCGCCGATCAGCACGGTGACCTTCGGCACGCTGGCGGTGGCGACGGCGGTCACCAGCTTGGCGCCATTCTTCGCGATGCCCTCCGCCTCATATTTGCCGCCAACCATGAAGCCGGAGATGTTCTGGAGGAAGAGCAGGGGAATGCGCCGCTGACAGGCAAGCTCGATGAAATGCGCGCCCTTGACCGCGCTTTCGCTGAAGAGGACGCCGTTATTCGCGAGGATCGCGACGGGCATCCCCCAGATATGGGCAAAACCACAGACAAGGGTCGAGCCGTAGAGCGCCTTAAACTCGTGAAACTCGCTGCCGTCGACGATCCGGGCGATCACCTCGCGCACATCATAGGGCGCGCGGACATCCTGGGGGATGATGCCATAAAGTTCGGCCGGGTCATATTTGGGCGCCACCGGCTGTTGCAGGTTGACCGGGGGCGTGCCCTGCGGCGCGAGCGTGGCGACGATGTCGCGCACGATGCTGAGCGCATGCTCGTCATTGTCGGCGACATGGTCCACGACGCCTGACCTGCGGCCATGGAGGTCACCCCCGCCAAGGTCCTCGGCGCTGATCACCTCTCCCGTCGCGGCCTGGACCAGCGGAGGGCCGGCAAGAAAGATCGTGCCCTGATTGCGCACGATGACAGTTTCGTCCGACATGGCGGGCACATAGGCACCGCCGGCCGTGCAACTACCCATCACGCAGGCGATCTGCGGGATGCCGCGCGAGGACATCTGCGCCTGATTGTAGAAGATGCGCCCGAAATGGTCACGATCGGGGAAGACTTCTGCCTGGTGGGGCAGGTTGGCGCCGCCGCTGTCGACCAGATAAATGCAGGGCAGGTTGTTTTCGAGCGCTATTTCCTGCGCGCGCAGATGCTTCTTCACCGTCATCGGGTAGTAGGTGCCGCCCTTTACCGTCGCATCATTTGCGGCGATCATCACCTGGCGGCCGGCCACCCGGCCGATGCCCGCGATGATCCCCGCGCCGGCGACATGGCCGCCATAAAGGCCATCGGCGGCGAGCTGCCCGATTTCGAGAAAGGGGCTGCCGGCATCGAGCAGATTTTCGACGCGGTCGCGCGGGAGCAGCTTGCCACGGCTGACGTGCCGTTCGCGCGCCACTTCGCCGCCGCCCAGCGCGGCTGCGGCGACATCGGCGCGAAGTTGCTCGGCAAGGGCACGGTTATGCGCAGCATTGGCGCGAAACGCCTCGCTATCGGGCGAAAGGGCCGTGTCGATGACCGGGCCGCTCATTGCGCCGCTCCGATCAGTTCGCGCCCGATCAGCATGCGCCGGATTTCATTGGTGCCCGCGCCGATATCCAGCAGCTTGGCGTCGCGCATATAACGCTCCACCGGCCAATCCTTGGTATAGCCCGCGCCGCCCAGCGCCTGCACCGCCTCCAGCGCAACCCGCACCGCATTTTCGCTGGCCAGCAGGATCGCGCCGGCCGCATCGAAACGCGTGGTCTTTCCTGCATCGCAGCTTTTCGCCACCGCGTAGACATAAGCGCGCGCCGAATTGAGCGCGACATACATGTCGGCAACCTTGGCCTGCATCAGTTGGAAGGAGCCGATGGGCTGACCAAACTGCTTGCGGTCGCGGACATAGGGAATGACGGTATCCAGGCAGGCCTGCATGATGCCAAGCTGAATGCCCGCCAACACTGCACGCTCATAGTCGAGGCCGCTCATCAACACCGTCACGCCGCCGTTCAGCGGCCCCATGATATTCTCGCGCGGGACTTCGCAGCCGTCGAACACCAATTCGGCCGTGGGCGAACCACGCATGCCGACCTTGTCGATCTTCTGGCCGACGGAAAAGCCCGGCATATCCTTTTCGATCAGGAAGGCGGTAATACCCTTGCTGCCTTCGCCGGTCTTGGCATAGACGACCAGCGTGTCGGCATAAGCGGCATTGGTGATCCAGAATTTCGTGCCGTCCAGCACATAGCCCGCGTCCGTCTCCCGCGCTTTCAGCTTCATCGAGACGACGTCGGATCCGGCCCCGACTTCCGACATGGCGAGGCTGCCGACATGCTCGCCGGAAATGAGCCTGGGCAGATATTTCGCCTTCTGCTCCTCATTGCCCCAGCGGCGGATCTGATTGACGCAGAGGTTGGAGTGGGCGCCATAACTGAGACCGATCGAGGCGGAGGCGCGGCTGACTTCCTCGCAGGCGATGACATGCTCGAGATAGCCGAGGCCAAGGCCGCCCAATTCCTCCTCCACGGTGATGCCGTGCAGGCCAAGATCGCCCATCGCAGTCCAGAGTTCGTCCCGCGGAAACCAGTCTTCCGCATCGATCTTTGCCGCGATAGGCGCGATGCGGTCCGCAGCGAAACGCGCCGTCGTCTCACGGATCATGTCGGCATTCTCGCCTAGCGCGAAATCAAAATCGGGCGTCACTCGCCTCTCCTTGCGTCTTTGAATCACCTCAACATATCAGCCGGGAGAGCTTTTTAAAAATTGGCCTTGCGATATGCATATTATAGATACCACCTATGATTGAATGGCAGCTGATCCACTATTTCTTGCAGTGATGGATGAGGGCAATCCCGTGCTGCACAGCGCTGCCGGGCGTCGCAGCCTACCTTGTCCATTGGCATGGCGAGGCTGGAAGCTCTGGTCGGTCATGACCTGTCCCACCGCACGAAACGACGCGTGCAGCGCAATGATTCGCGCGCCCGAGAGACGCTGTTCGAGGAAGGTTATGCGCTGGCGCTTTGGGATAAGCATCCCTTGGCGCACCGCCACACTTTGGAGCCGGATGAGATAGCCGACGCTGATATGTTGGTTCGCAGGAACTGCGAGGCCCTGCCCAGTGTAAGGCAATTTTTCACTCAGCGCGGGATCAGGCCGTTTTTCGCTGCGCGCACGACCAACAATGACCGAGCTGTCTTTTATGTCCGATCAGGACTGGGAGTGACGGTGATGCCCCGCTGTTTTGCGCAAGCCGCGGTCGTCATGCCGAGCCTGTCAGAGTTCGGCATGCGCCGAAAGATCGGTTTGCTTGTTGATCCCTCTAATCTGGGCCGAGTGAACGACAGTCAGTACCTGCGCCACGAAGGCGGCAAGCTTTCCTCTATGCCGCTGTGGATTGCACATCAAAGCTGGTCTTCGCCCGGCCCCGTGATTTGATCATCCAAATGTCAGCGTAGGAACAAGCCGGATGACCTTGACTTAGACACCAACCTCTCCAAACAGACGAAACGACCTTATCGGTCCCGGCTGGCGCCGCCACGCACGCACATCACCATCGGACCGTGACAAAGCTGCCGGGCGCACTCTCAAGCGCCCTTAGCTTGCGATCGCCCGGAATTCGTGGCGAAACGCGGTCATTCTCTCTGCCGTCGGTCAGCCATTGCTGCCATTTGGGCCACCAGGATCCGTCATGCTTTACAGCACCTTCAAGCCATTGCTCCGGGGTCGCTGGGAAGCTTTCGCTGGTCCAATGGCCATGCTTGTTCACCGTGGGCGGGTTGATCACACCTGCGTTGTGGCCTGAACCGCCCAAGAGAAATGTCTTATCTGCCCCCCAGTTTTTCACGCCATTATAGGTCGCCGTCCAGCCGGACACATGATCGTCCTTCAGCGATATGGCAAATAGCGGCGCTTCGATGTCGCCAAGATCGATGGGGATGCCGTTGATCTTAAGGGCGTGCGGCTCGACCAACCGATTTTCAACCATCAGGTCGCGCACATAAGCTTTGAGGTAGGCGCCGGGTATCTGTGCCCCGTCGGCAAACCAGAAGAGAAGGTCCGAGGGCGGCAGCTCCTGATCGAGCAGATAATGACTGACGACGGAGGGCCAGATCAGATCATTCGACCGGACCAGCGCAAAGAGCGCCTGAAGACTTTGGGCGGAAAGCACGCCCCTGGCGGTGACATGCTTGTCAAACGCCTTGACCTGGGCGGGATCCGTGAACGTCACCCACTGGTCGATATCACTGAAATCAAGGAGCGTCCCGATCATCGTTGCCGAAGTGACGCGGTCACCCTGGCCTGACGCAGCGAGATAGGCCAGGGCCATGGCAAGCAGCGTTCCGCCCATGCAAAAGGAAAAGGCGCCTACCTCGCGTTCCCCGGTTGCAGCCTCGATCGCATCGAGCGCCGCGATCGGGCCGTAGTTGATATAATCGTCAATGCCCATCTCGGCGAGTTCTTCGCCTGGATTGACCCAGGATATCGTGAAGACGGTGTGCCCTTGTTCCACGAGCCAGCGGATCAGGCTCGATTGCGGGGTGAGGTCCAGGAAATAATATTTATTCACCAACGGCGGCACATAAAGCAGGGGGCGGCGATAAACGGTTTCGGTCGTCGGCGCATATTGGATCAGCTGCATCAGCTTGTTTTCGAAAACAACGCTGCCTGGCGTGCTGGCCAGGTTGACGCCGAGCTCGAAATCGTCCGACCCACGCCGGCGCACCATGCCAGCGGGTGAGGCCGCATCGGCCAGCATGTTCGCGAGCCCCGACAGCAGGCTGATCGAACCAGTGTCGATCGCCTTGCGGATGGCCTCCGGATTGGTGAAGGCGAAGTTGGCGGGGGACAAAGCGTCAAGAAATTGGCGGGTGTAAAATTCCAGCCGCCTTTTTTCCTCTACCGGCAGCCCGTCCGCGGCCGCCACCATGTCCATCGCGTGTTGGGCAGTCAGCAGATAGGCCTGCTTCACATAATCGAAGACCGGCTGTTCGGTCCATTCGGGCGCCTTGAAACGCCGGTCGCCCCGCGCGGGGGCGATGATGCTCTCCACATTTTGCTCGCCGGCCAACCGGCGAAGCGAGTCAACCGCCAGCCGTGCCGCATCCACGGCCGCCTGTTTCTGGAGCGGGATCAGCGGGGCGGGATTGCGCCATGCCTCCTGGTAGAAGCTGAGCATGGCTCGTGCAGGTGCGGTAGGATCGAACGGCAGCGGCGCCCCCACCGTTCCCATGCGGCCCATTGACGCGCACAAAAAATCCAGGCCGCTGCCAATTACCTTCGTCCAGGCGTCCGCCAACTCTGTCGGGGTCGGCCCGCGGTTGGGCAGGTCCTGAGATGTCTTTGCGTCAGTCATGCGATACTCCGAAAAGAGCAGGCCGTTGATTAATCGAGAATTTCGTCGGCCCAAGGCGCGACCTGCGGACAGATGAACAATATCTTCAGAGCAAGTTCGGGGTGCATCCGCGCCCAGCCGGCCGGGGGAGAAAAACTCCTTATCTGACCGACTATATCCTCTCGGCTACTGATACTGCGTTGCGGAAGCTGCTGCGGGTTATTGGACACTTCGACAATTGAACCAGTCACGCGATGTCTCCTTGAAAGCCACCGCCATTTGTCTCATACTTCCTTCAGAGGGTGTATGGTGATTATCTCACAACGAAAGTGCGGAAATCCCTGAAATGGCAGATTTTGACTGGAATTGTCTGAAGTCATTTCTCGCTGTGGCTCGATGCGGTCGGCTGACAACAGCCGCAGCACGGCTAGCTTCCGATCACACGACATTGTCACGACGCCTTGCAAAGCTTGAGGATTTTCTTGGCACGCGTCTTTTCGACCGCAGTCCGGAAGGGTACGCCCTGACGGAACAGGGACGCCAGCTCCAAAGAATAGTGGAGGACATGGAGCGGCTAACCGATGCGGCCGTCGAACAAGTCGGGGGCGCGAGCGGAAAGATCCAGGGCGTGGTCCGGATCGGCTGCCCGGACGGCTTCGGCAGCTATTTTCTTGCCGATCGCCTGCATAAGCTGACGGACGCCAACCCCGGCCTGAACGTTCAGCTGATCACCGGCCCCGCGACCTACAGTCTTTCCAAGCGGGAGGCTGACATCGTCATATCGGTGCGCGCGCCGACAGAGGGCCGGCTGGTGACGTGTAAGCTGACCGACTATATGTTGGGGCTCTATGCGACGGCGCCCTATCTCAACGGACGCTCGCCGATAACGACGCGGTCCGATCTGCTGTCGCATCGCTTTGTCAGCTATGTCGACGACTTGCTCAACTTCGAGGAGTTGAACTATCGGGACCAGATCGAAAAAAATCTGGTGCCCTCGCTGGAAAGCACGAGCGTCTTCACCCAGCTTCGCGCAACCATGGGCGGCGGAGGCGTCTGTGTCTTGCCTACGTTTATCGTACATCACGAACCGGCGCTGATCCCCGTGTTGCCGAACGAGATTCGCCTGACGCGTTCTTTCTGGCTCATCCTCCATGAAGACTTAAAAAACGTGGCACGAGTTCGGGCAGTGATTTCCTTTATTCGCGACGAGGTCGCAAGTGCGCAGGCCCTGTTCCTTCCTGTCGACCATGTGAAAGCGGGCGACGACCGGCCGAAGGCGAGAGACGGATCGAGCAAGATTACCACTGGCATAGCTTCGCGAAAAAGTCGGGACAGGGGTTCCTTGATGAACTGAGGTCCATCCAAACCGCATCACCTTAGGGCTGTGGCACCGCTGACGTTCCGGCTCCTCATGGGAATGAGGAACCAATCGTTCAGATTTCAGTGCCTTCGGCCAACGTCAGGGCATCCTGATGATCAAGATTACAAAATATCAACGGAACATGGAGTTGACGGCGGTCGTCGGCATTGACGCTGCGTCTGAGGGGCTAGCTATGGCGCGCGAGCACGGGTCACGGCTGCTCAAGCGATCGCAGCCATCGAGGCCGTTGCCCCAGCCATGGAGATCATCGACAGCCGTTACGAGAATTTCAAGTTCTCGCTTGCGGACGTGATCGCCGATAACAGTTCCTCTTCGGCACTTGTGGTGGGAAGCTGGGGCGATCCACGCCAGGATCTATCGAATCTGGGGGTGCTTCTTTCGATCAACGGCAATAGAGATTGAGATAGGATCGACGGCCTCCATTCTTGGTCATCCAACTCGTTCGCCCGCCGCTGCCGCTGCCGCGCGGATGGTGGAAGAGGCTGGCGAAGCCTTGAATCCAGGCGATATCGTGATGGCGGGCGGAATCACGGCTGCCCCGAACCTGTCGGCGGCTATGCATGTACGGACCGAGATCCAGAATCTCGGTCGGGTGGCATTTCGGGTTGAAGGTTGAGCAGGTCGCCTGAGGTGGCAACAAAATCGGCATCTATCTGATAGTAACTGGGGTTCAGCATGGAGATCGCTAAAGAAGACAAAATTCATGATTGTCGGATCGGGCGGAAACGCCATTTTGGCGGCGCGGACACTCCTCAATCGTGGGATTGACGACTTTGTGTTCATAACGAAGCATAAAGATTTCGGGGGGTCTGGTATCAGAACCGTCACCCGGGTTGCGCTCTCGATGACATGATCCTGGGGTATCAATTCGATTTCGCGCTGCATGCCGAGTGGGACAATACCCATGTCGAGCAAGCGCAGATTGCTGCATACATGCAACGCGTGGCCGCTGACCTCGATCCCTTTTCCCATGGAATGTGGGCAATTTGCTCTTTGCGTGCTGAATTGACCTATGCCAACAGACTGTACGACCGTCATCGACAAGCGGTAGAGGCCTTGCCGATCGTCAGGCTCATCGATGTCGGATCGTTGCCGGTCGTCGGGCATTCCATGGCGGCGTATAGCAAATTTGCGCCATCTTTATCAGAAGGCGGCCGTTGCTTGCGTACAGGCCGCGGACAAAGATTGATCTCGTCGAGACGCCGCCTCAAGCTCATTACAGAATTGGCAAAAGCAGGTCGAGACGGAAATCGGATGGTCCTTGGGTCGGCGCAGTTGCCCTGCGGATCGCACCGCTCCTCTCTTCCTGCCGTTACGAAGATCTGTCGGAATAGGGAAGGCAATCGCTTCTCTTGAGTTGAGGATAATCCATGTCTCGGTATAAGTATGGCGCGTTCATCACTCCCATCGCCGCCGAAGGCGAGAGTGAGCACGACGCGGTTCAAGGGTTCTTCAAAGATTGCGATGTGGCCTATGAGAAAGGCTACGACTCCATCTGGATGACCGAGCATCATTTCACGAGCTATCATCCGGTTCCCGATCCATTCGCCATGCTGAGCCATCTGGCAGCCCGGTGCCCCGGCATCGGTCTGGGCACCGGCGTGCTCGTCACCCCCTGGCATCATCCTCTCCGTCTCGCTGGACAGATCGCCGCGCTGAGCAACATTACCGACGCACCCATTTATATCGGCATGGGCCGTGGCAACGCGGTGAAGGAGTACGAAGCTTTCGGGGTCGACCAGAACTATGCGCGTGAGCAGTTCGGCGAGATCTGGAAGATCCTGCAGCTCGCGATGACTGGCGAGCCGTTCACTTTTGAGGGTGAACAGCATAGCGTTGCCCGAGAAGTCGCGATCCATCCCAAGCCGCGCATGGACAATGTGATCTTCTATGGCGCCGTCGGGCAGCCATCGTCGGCTTCGCTGATCGGCGAGCAGGGATTGGCGCTGATGACCAATCCGATGCAGCCCGAGACTCTCCGCGAAATCGTGCAGAACTGGACCGCTGCGGCGGAGGGCAAGATCGACACCAGAACGCCGCGGGTCATCGCGCCCTGGACGGTCATCGCGGACACCGACGAGGAAGCGGAAGAGCTGGCCATGCGCTTCATCGGCGAGCAGATGAAGGCGGCCAAGTTCCACTACGAGATGGATGTGAAGAAGAAGATCCGCGGCTTCGAATATATGTCCGAAGACCGGTACCAGAGCGTGTTCAAGCCGGACGAGGCCACCGTCCGCGGCTTTATGCGGGGCTGTCTGGTCGGCACGGCGGCCAGTGTTGCCGAGCAGTGGCAGGCGCTGCTCGATATCGGCTTCGACCATCTTCTGGTCAATGTCAGCGTCCCCAACGCTTCGCGCGAATTGCGCCGCGGCTGGTTGCGTCGCTTCGTCGATGATGTCGTGCCGCTGATGGAGCGTGAGCCCCAGCTGGCGTCGGGCGTGGCCTGAGCTTGGGAAGTCTTTCGCCCCCAACGGTCAACAGGCCGACGGGCGTGAGCGGTCTGAAGAAAGGTCTTTTTCGCAGGCAGGATTGAAGCGTATCTACCAAAATAAAAATATTCGAGGTTTGAAGTCTCGAACTGGTCAAGAAGAGGGGTGTATTATGGCTAATGAAATCACAGATCCAAGGGGCGTTTCTTTTCGTGGGCGGCGTTGTCTCGCGCTTAAGGCCGGTGCTGCTCTGCTTACCATCTGGGCGGTGGGTTCCGGGGCCGCGCTGGCTCAGGCCGGCGCCGCGGCCACGGAAGGACCGTCGGGTAACCAGGATATCGTCGTGACGGCGCAAAAGCGCGAGCAGAGCATCAACGACGTTCCCATGTCCATCACTGCGGCGACCGGTGAACGCCTGCAGGATCTTGGTATCAAGGACACGGGCGACCTGGTGAAGATCGCCGCCGGCCTCAGCTTCGCCAAGTCGCAGGTCGGTACGCCGCTCTATACGCTGCGCGGCATCGGTTTCGAAAGCTCGTCGATCGCCTCACGCCAGGCAGTGACCCTGTACATGGACGAAGCGACGATCCCGTTCGGCGTGGAATCCCGCGGCGCGCAGCTTGATCTCGAGCGTGTCGAAGTGCTGAAAGGTCCGCAGGGCACGCTGTTCGGCAACAACTCGACCGGCGGCGCGATCAACTTCATCGCCAACAGGCCCACTCGCGAGATGAAGGCGGGCGCGGTCGTGACCTATGGCCGGTTCGGCCAGCTGGATCTCATGGGCTATGTCAGCGGCCCGGTGAGCGACACGCTGATGGTGCGTGCGGCGGTGGAGCACCAGAGCGGCGGTGAATGGCAGCGCAGCATCACCCGGGACGCCGAGAACGGCATCACGAAGTTCATCAATAGCCGCCTGAGCGTACTTTGGGAGCCCAGCGATCGCTTTCGCGCACTCGTGACGCTAAGCCATTGGGTGGATCAGTCCGATTATATCTTCCCGCAAGCGGTGCAGATACTCGACCCGACTAACCCCTACTTCCTCCAGACGCCCTTCGCGAACTATCCGGCGCGACCGCGCGGAAATCGCGATGCCGACTGGAATGTCGATGCGCCCCGTCGCCGCAACAACAATTACACCAACCTGACGGCGCGCCTGGATTATGACCTGAGCGATCAGCTTACCCTGACCTCGCTGACGACCTATGTCCGCTACAAGCAGTTCATTCCCGCGGAAGCCGACGGCCTTCCCGGTCCCAGCATCGATCAGACCCTGAAGGGCAATTCCAAGACGTTCGCCCAAGAATTGCGTGTCGCGGCAAATCTTGATCGGCTCAACCTGATCGTCGGTGCCAATTATCAGCGCGACAACACGTTCGAAGACGCGCCGCTGTACATCTCCGACTCGTCGATCGCTCTTCTGTTCGCGGATCTGGTCGGCGTGCCTTACAACACTACGGGCATTCGGCAGCGGCAGATTTTCGAAAATTATGCGGCGTTCGCCAATGCAGAGTTCGAGGTCTCGGATCAGCTGACCCTGCAGGGCGGCATCCGCTATACCCAGGCCAATATTGATTTCAGCGGCTGCAGCCGCGACACCGGCGATGGGTTTGCGGCAGGCGTGTGGAACAACTTCTTCAACGCGCTGTTCCCGCGGCCTTCCGGTCCGGTGTCGATCCAGCCGGGCGAGTGTTTCACGCTGAACACGACGACGCGGACGCCGGAGAATGTCGAGACGGAATTCGATCAGAACAATATTTCGTGGCGGGGCGGCGTCCAGTACAAGGCGTCGAGAGACCTGTTGCTCTATGCCAACGTTTCCAAGGGGTACAAGGGCGGCGTCTTCCCGTTCAACTCCTCGACGTTCGACACGGGTCAGGATCCTGCCTCGCAAGAATCGGTGCTGGCCTACGAAGCGGGCTTCAAGGCCGGCTTGCTGGACGGCGCGGTGCAGTTCAACGCAGCCGCCTTCTACATGAATTACAAGGACAAGCAGGTCGTCGGCGCCATCGATGAAGGCACCGGAACAGGCACGGTCAACAAGCTCGTCAACGTGCCGAAGTCGCGTGTCTACGGTGGGGAAATCGAACTCAGCGTGAGGCCGGTCGAAGGTCTCTCGCTGAACTTCAACGGCAGCCATATCCGTTCGGAAGTGAAGGAGTATGTCGGCACGAACAATCTTGGCGCGGTGCAGGATTTCCGTGGCGCCGATCTGCCATTCGTCCCGCGCTGGCAGCTCAACGGCGGCTTCCGGTACGAGTTCAACACCGGCGGAAACCTGATCCCGTTCGTTACTGCGAACGCGCTCTACAACAGCCGCGCGAACGCCGGCCTGGGGGAACTGGCGCCCTTCACGATCAAGCCGTACACGCTGGTCGACGCGACGCTGGGCGTGGAAAGCGCAGACAAGAAGTGGAAGGCCTTCGTCTGGGGCCGCAACATCTTCAACGAAACCTATTGGACAGGGACCTTCCGCGCCCTTGATACGCTGGAGCGCTACATGGGTACTCCCGCGAGCTATGGCGTGACCTTCGCCGTGAACTACTGACAACATTGCGGGGAGGCAGGGCACAAGCCTGCCTCCCCACGAATTTTCGATTACAGAAAAGTCCGGAGATAGCGGTCATGGTTGCCAAATTTCTCGAACAAGTCTGGTACTTTGGCGCGTGGGCGGACGAGCTGTCGCCGGGCGGAGTCAAGAACGTCATCCTGGCGGACCGAGACATTGCGCTGTACCGTACCGAGACTGGCGAACTGGCGGCGATCGGCAACCAGTGCCCGCATCGCTTCGCCCCGCTGCACATCGGCAAGGTGAAGGGTGAAGCGCTGGAGTGCCTCTACCACGGGCTGCGGTTCGGCCCCAGCGGCCGTTGCGTACTGAGCCCGCATCATAATGGAGCGGTCCCGGGCGCGATCCGTGTGCCCTCGTACACTGCTGTGGAGCGGCACGGGATCGTTTGGCTCTGGCTGGCGCAGGACGCCGAGCCCCAGCCGGACCTGATCCCCGATCTTTCCGACTATGCTGCAATGCCCGAGAGCGTCGTGGTTCGCGTTCCGCTTATCCCGGTAAATGCCAATTATCAGTTGCTGGTCGACAATCTGCTGGATCCCTCGCATGGAGATTTCCTGCACTATGGTTCGATAGGCGATGGCCGCCTGAGCTCGCGATCCCCCGCGCTGACGATGGGCGACAACTGGATGAAGGCAGACTGGTCGTTCGACGGCGTCAACCCGATGCCGTTCCTGGAAACCGTCTACTCGGAACCGGGTGTTTATGACACGTGGATGGACGTCCGCTGGTTCGCGCCCGGCATCATCCGCTTCGAAGCGGGTATCAAACCTTCGGGCATGGCCCGCCAGGACGGACGCTGGTCCGTCTCCTATCACTTCTGCATGCCGTCCACTGAGCAGACGACACACTATGATGTCCGACTGGTCCGCAACTATGATGTCGACAATCTGGCGATGACCGAGAGCCTCGTCGATGCAGCGGTCCAGGCCTTTGTCGCAGAAGACAAGATGATGCTGGAACTGCAGCAGGGCCAGATGAAGGGACGGGACTTCTGGGAAATGGGGCCCACGCTGCTGCCGCCCGACGTCCCCGCAGTGAAGGTTCGTCGCCAGCTGCAGTCGATGATTGCGGCAGAGGCAAGCTCCGAGCGCGTAGCGACCTTCGCGGACTGAGCGTCATCGCCACGAACCCAGCCGAATTAAAAGGATAAAGATCACCATGCACATTCCTGGGATCCAAAGTCGTGCCCGGCGTCGAGCGGCCCGGCGCGTCTTCGTGCTCCTGTCCGGTGCGGCGTTGCTGTCGCCGCTGGTGGCGCTGGCAGAACCGGATGCTCCTGCAGCAGGACCCTTGGCCGGACCGGCGGCGATACCGGCCGTTTCGGCAGAGCGGACGCTGCGCCCCGTGACGGACGCGATGCTGCAGAAGCCCGATCCGGCCGACTGGCTGACGTGGCGCCGCACGCTGGATTCGTGGGGATACAGCCCGCTTGACCAGATCGGCCGGGGCAACGTCAAAAGCCTTCGCCTCGCGTGGAGCCGCGGCCTGGAGCCGGGCACGCAGGAAGGCACGCCGCTGGTCCACGACGGGGTGTTGTTCTTCCCCAGCCCGAACGACGTGACGCAGGCCTTCGATGCCGTCACGGGTGACCTGTTGTGGCAGCATAAACGGCGGCTGCCCAAGGATCTTGCATCCTATTCGTCGGGCGGCGGCGTGCGTCGCAATGTCGCGATCTACGGTGATCGCATCATCAGCCTCGGCAGCGACGGCTTCATCTACGCGCTCGACGTCAAGACCGGCGAGCAGGTCTGGGAAAGCAAGATCCTGGACTACACGACCGGCACCTTCCAGACCTCCGGGCCGATCATCGCGGACGGCAAGATCATTTCCGGTCGCTCATGCCTGCCGGCCGGCGGGCCGGGCACCTGCTTCATCGCTGCGCACGACCCCGCGACGGGACGCGAGCTTTGGCGCACGCGCACGATCCCCAAGCCGGGCGAGGCGGGTGACGAGAGCTGGGGCAACATCCCCTATGACAAACGCTGGCATATCGGCAGCTGGATGCCCGCGAGCTATGACCCCGATCTCAAGCTCATCTACCTCGGCACCTCGGTCACGGCGCCCGCGCCCAAGTTCATGCTCGCCGGGGCCGATCATGAATATCTGTACCAGGCTTCGACCCTGGCGCTCGATCCGGCGACCGGCAAGATCAAGTGGTATTATCAGCATCTGATCGATAATTGGGACATCGACCACGTGTTCGAACGCATCCTGTTGGACACCCAGGTCGCACCGGATGCCAGGGAGGTCAGCTGGATCAACCCGAGGATCAAGCCGGGCGAGCGGCGCAAGGTGGTAACCGGCATCCCTGGCAAGAACGGCATCGTCTTCACGCTGGACCGCCAGACGGGCGAGTTCCTGTGGGCCCGGCCGACCGTGAAGCAGAACGTCGTGCGCAGCATTGATGGGACGACGGGCAAGGTCACGATCGACCCCGATCAGGTGTTCACCGCCCCCGACCAGGAGCGCACCGTCTGCCCGGCCGCAAGCGGCGGCAAGAACTGGCCGGCTGGCGCCTACAGCCCGCTGACCGAAACCATGTATCAGCCGCTGCAGAATACCTGCGCGCAGATGACGTCGGTTGCCTGGGCGCCCCGTGGCACCGAAGGGGAGAACCTCTATTCCTTCCGCATCAAGATCGGCCAGGCGCCGGGCACGTCGAACCTTGGCACGATCCAGGCGATCTCGACGCGAACCGGCGCGACGGCATGGAAGCACGAGCAGCGTGCCAGCACGCTGTCGCTGGTGGCGACGGGCGGAGGCCTGTTGTTCGGTGGCGATGCCAACGGGCGCTTCCGGGCCTATGATCAGAGCGACGGCAAGATCTTGTGGGAAGTCAACCTGGGATCCGCGGTTACCGGCTACCCGGTGACCTATGCGGTCGAGGGCAGGCAATTCGTCGCGGTGTCCACGGGCATGAGCCCGCTGCTGGGCGGCATGGGCCTGATGACGCCTGAGTTGCGCATGGGGGCGGCGAACAACCTGTTCGTCTTCGTTCTCCCTGAACGGGAGGCCGGCAAGTGAAAATCGGGATCTTCGCCCTCGCCGCATCTGCGGTCCTGTTCGCCACCGCGGCCGGGGCCGGCCCCGTGCCGTCGATCATGAAGGGCGTCTATACCGCCGCTCAGGCACAGCGGGGGCAACCGCTCATCGCCGAAAATTGCGCGCAATGTCACGGCGCTAGCCTGCGCGGCGGCTCGATGGCGCCGCCGCTGATTGGCCCCACCTTCCTCGGCCAGTGGCAGGGCAAGTCGGTCGATGAGCTTATCCGCTATGTGCAAACCACGATGCCACCGGGGCAGACGGGCAATCTTTCGCGTCAGGAATATGCGGATGTCGTCGCCGTGGTGCTTCAGCGCAACGGCTTCCCGTCTGGCGGTGGCGTTGATCTGAGCGCGGCAAATTCAGGCAGCCGCGCGATCATTCCCGGAAAGCGCTAGGATACCGCGACGATAGGCGTCCGACGCCGACCGAAGTTCATCGTCGCCGCTCGGGAAGCCGTTCTCGGAACCGCCTTGGGATCAGGCCGGCACTATCAGGCTGAAGAACGGCGGGATTGATTGGGGCCGCCCCATCGAAGCCGTCACGGTAAGCTCTGGGATCAACCAATCTGACGGATTGTCGATTTTTCGCTGTCCATTTCCACCCGTCTGGCACTAAGTTTGCAACA
>DATEDR010000252.1:0-4030 GCA_035281605.1 Sphingobium sp. | reverse complement strand
CTGGGCAATTATCTGGGCGCGATCCGCAACTGGGTGCGGATGCAGGATGAGATGGACAGCGAGAGCCAGTGCTTCTTCTTCCTTGCCGACATGCATTCGATCACCGTGCATGAGGGGCGCGAACAGCGCATCCGCAACGTTCGCGACATGGCGGCCGCGCTGGTCGCCGCCGGGATCGATCCCGACCGCTCCATTCTCTTCAACCAGGCGCGGGTGCCGGCCCATGCCGAGCTCTGCTGGTTGCTCAACGGGACCGCCCGGATCGGTTGGCTGAACCGCATGACCCAATTCAAGGACAAGGTCGGCAAGGATCGCGAAGGCGCCTCGATCGGGCTGTTCGTCTATCCGGTGCTGCAGGCGGCAGACATCCTCGTCTACAACGCGACCCATGTGCCGGTGGGCGAGGATCAGAAGCAGCATCTGGAACTGGCGCGCGACATCGCGACGAAGTTCAACACCGATTTCGGCGTCGAGCTCTTCACCCTCCCCGACCCGATCATCCCGAAGGAGTCGGCGCGGATCATGTCGTTACGTGACGGCACTGCGAAAATGTCCAAGTCCGACCCGTCCGACATGAGCCGCATCAACCTGACCGACGAGGATGACGCGATCATGCAGAAGGTGAAGAAGGCCAAGACTGATCCCGAACCGCTACCCGACAGTGCCGAAGGATTGGCGGGCCGGCCTGAGGCGAACAATCTCGTCGGGATTTACGCTACGTTGGCAGGCACCACCACGGACGCTGTCTGCGCCGAATTTTCCGGCAAGGGCTTCGGCGCGTTCAAGCCGGCGCTGGGCGAGCTTCTGGTCGAGACGTTGCGCCCCATCCGCTCGCGCTTCCTGGAACTGCGTACCGACGACGCCGCGCTCGACGCGATCCTGGAGAAGGGCGCGGCTCGGGCATCGGCAGCCGCCGCGCCTACCCTGAGCGCGGCCTATGAGGCCATGGGCCTGATGCGCTGACGCCTGCCGGGAGGACTGACGGGAACAGCTTGTCCGTGCCGTCCTTCGGGATGGCAGGACATGGTTTGCGCCCGTTTGACCAATTCGAGCGTTCAAATGATGTTCAGTTGCGTTTTGCTATCGCAGAGCGCAGGTTGTTTGACAGGCGTTTCGCCTGATACAGGACGCAGAAAAATGATCCGCTTCAACAAGATCGGCCTGGTCGCGGCGCCCGCTTTGGCGCTCCTGGCCCTGTCCGGGTGCGCTTCGTCCTTCAAGGCGGACGTCGCCCGCTTCCAGCAGCTGCCCGCGCCCGCCGGGCAGAGCTTCACCATCGTCGCCGACGATCCGCGCCTAGCCGGAGGCCTGGAATTTTCCCAATATGCCGGCCTGGTCGGCCAACGCCTGTCGCAAACCGGTTATGTTCCGGCCGGTGATCCGGCGCGCGCAGACCTGATCGTTCGCGTCGCCTATCGTGTCGACAATGGCCGCGAAAAGATCCGCTCGACCGGCTTCGCGTCGCCAGATCCTTTCTTCTACGGCGGCTGGGGCTGGCGCGGCCGCTGGGGCAGGCCCTGGGGCTACGGCTTCTACGATCCGTGGCTGTTCGGACCGGGCGGCTATAACGACATCAGCAGCTACACCGTCTACACCAGCGACCTCAGCATGAAGATCGACCGCGCGGCGGACAACCGCCGCCTATTCGAGGGTAAGGCGACGGCTCAGTCGCTGTCGAACAAGCTGACCTATCTGGTGCCCAACCTCATCGACGCGATGTTCACCGGCTTCCCCGGCCAGAATGGCGAAGATGTGAAGATCACCCTGCCTCCCGAAAAGCGCGGCTGAGCGGTAGGCAAGGGGCGGGTCCAGCCCGGCGGTCGATGATTGCCGGGCGCTCGCTGCTTTCTTAAAGGCGCAAGGCGTTATTGCCAGGTCGAAGAAGCCGACCCTGGATCAGTTTGGGGCGACGCGACTCTTCATGACCCCTCACTCCGAATGCAGTTATCAAGGGATGCGTCGGGCGGTCACGATCTTCACCGGCTGTTCCAGCATCTGCCCCTTCATCACGCCTTCGCCTGCCGTGGGGGACTTGGGCGCCGCAAGGATGGTCTGCACCACGTCCATCCCCTCCACCACATGGGCGAACACGGCAAAGCCCTGATTGTCGCCCGCAGCTTCGGGATGAGCGTCCATCGCCGGCATCTTGCCAAGCACGATGAAGAAGTCGCCCGTCGCGCTGCCGGGCGCGTAGCGGGCCATCGACAGCGCGCCGTGATCGTGGGTGAGGCCCGTCTTGCTGGTCGGTTCATGCGCGATCGGCGCGACTATTCGCTTGGGATCATTCTGGGCGCCGCCCTGCACGAAGCCATAGTCCGCTGAGCCCACGCCACGATAGAAGGCCGTGCCGTCAAAGCGCTTCTGATCGACATAGCGGAGGAAATTCGCGGCGGTGATGGGCGCCTTGTCGACATGCACAGCCACGACGATGCGCCCCGCCCCCGTGTCCAGCGCCACCCGCACGTCTGATGAGGCGGAAGGCCCGGGCTCCTGCGCCAACGCGGGCGAGAGCGAGAGGAAGGCGGCGAGCAGGAGAGCGAGCTGGCGGATCATGGCTGCTACCCTAATCCGCTTTCGCCGTTGCTGTCAGCCTGTCAATTTTCCAGTTGGCGCAGCAGCGTACGGATGTCCGCGTCGATGTCGGCATTGGTCTGCCGAAGTTCCTCGATGGTGCGGACCGCATGGATCACGGTACTATGATCCCGCCCGCCGAAGATGCGGCCGATTTCCGGAAGAGAGCGCGGCGTCATCTTCTTCGCCAGATACATGGCGACCTGACGCGGCCGAGCGACGGCGCGGGCCCGGCGCTTGGACCGCATCTCGGCCGCGTCGATCTTGTAATGCGCAGCGCAGATCTTCTGGATTTCATCCACTGTGATGCGGCGGGCGTTGGCGCGCACCGCGTCGGTCAGCATGGTCTGCGCGAATTCCAGGTCGATCGAACGGCCTGTGAGCTGGCCATAGGCGATGAGCTTGTTGAAGGCGCCTTCCAGTTCCCGCACGTTCGACCGAATCGAACGGGCGAGGAAATCCACGACCGCATCGGGCACCGGCGGATCGCCAGCGGTGGCGCGCTTCGCCTCCAGGATCGCGAGACGCAGGTCGAGCCCCGCGGGACGGATGTCGGCCACCAGCCCCCCCGCAAGCCGCGACAGAATGCGGGGATCGATCGAATCCAGTTGCTGCGGCGCACGGTCGGCGGTGACGACGATGCGCGCGCCCGAATCGATGAGGTCATTGATCGTGTGGAGGAATTCTTCCTGCGTGGAGCCCTTGCCCGCGATGAACTGAATGTCGTCGATCAGGAGCAGCCGGGCGGCGCGCAACCGAGCCTTGAACAACATGGTTTCGTTGGCGCGCATGGCGTTCACGAATTCCATCATGAACCGCTCGGCGGACATGTAGAGGACGGGAGCAGCCGGCGAATGACGGGAAAAAACCTGCGCGATGGCGTGCAGCAGATGGGTCTTGCCCTGCCCGGTGCCGCCATGGATGAAGAGCGGGCTGAAGCGGGGCTGCGCCTCGCCGGCCATGGCCTGCGCCGCGGAGAAGGCGAGATGATTGGTCTCGCCCGTGATGAAATCCTCAAAGCCGTGGCGCGGCTGAAAATTGCAAACGGCCGCGCCATCCGCCGACGCCACGGGCAGAGCGTCCTGCTCCTCCGCCGCCGGGACCTCCAGCAGCCGAGGCCCGATAGTATTGGGAGCCCGTCGCAGCCGCACTTCACGCACGCCCACGCCCGCCGCGCGCCACGCCATGCGCAGGCGGTCGCCAAACTGGCCCGAGACGAAATTCGCCGTGAAGTCCGACGCGAAGAGCAGGTCGAGCGTCTGCGACTCGGCGCAATAGTCGCCCAGCTGCGCCGCCTTCAGCCACTGATCGAACATGCGCGCGCCGATGTCGTGGCGAAGGCCCGCGCGGATGGCGGCCCAGCCGGATTCCAGGCGAGCATGATCCCGCGGGTCCTGAACCACCGTACTTCCTACCACTGCCGCAATACTCTTCATAAGACAGTCGACCCCCATCAACT
>DATEDR010000251.1:0-7380 GCA_035281605.1 Sphingobium sp. | reverse complement strand
CAACTCGTCCGCCACCAGGCTCTTGAACCCGACCGAGCGCGGCCGCAGCGTCGATCCGGTCAGCGTCAGCCGCTTGGTCATCACCATGGGCAGGAAGATGGTCGCCTTGGGCCCCGACTGGACCGCGATCGAAACATGGCGCCCGTCTTCGGCAAGGCATTGGAGATTGCGGGGGACATAGTCGCCTCCCACCATGTCGAGCACCGCCTGCACGCCCTGCCCGCCAGTGATGCGGTCCACTTCGGCGACGAAATCCTGCGTACGATAATTGATCGCGTAGTGTGCGCCCCAATCGCGCGCGGTCGCGCATTTCTCGTCGCTGCCACAGGTCACGATGATGGTGATGTCGAATAGGCGGCAGAGCGAAATGGCCATGGTGCCGATGCCGCTGGTCCCCCCATGCACCAGCACGGTATCGCCCCCCACGACGAACGCCCGCTCGAACAGGTTCGTCCATACCGTGAACAGCGTTTCGGGCAGCGCCGCGGCCTCGACAATGTCATAGCCATCGGGAACCGGCAGGCACTGGCCCGCAGGCGCGACCGCATATTCGGCATAACCGCCGCCCGACAGCAGGGCGCACACATTCTGGCCGACCAGAAGATCGGAGCTTCCCCCCGCGGCGACGATCGTCCCGGCCACTTCCAGCCCCGGAATATCGGACGCACCGGGTGGTGGAGAATATTTGCCCTGCCGCTGCATCACATCGGGACGATTGACCCCGGCGGCGGCGACCCGGATCAGCACTTCGTCCGCAGCGGGGACGGGGAGCGGCCGGCGTTCCGGCACCAGAGCTTCGGGACCGCCGGGAACGGGGATGCCGATCGCAATCATGTCCTGCGGCAGCTTGCCCTCAACCGCCATGATGACTGGACCCCCGACAAAAGATGCTGCGCCGCCCGCAATACTCGGGCGACCGAGAGCCTTATTGACAGACTGGCTCGCAGGGTCAACATTGCGGCTCATGGACTTGGACAATGATCTGCCCCGCAAGGCCGACGATCCCCTGGCCCAACTGCTCCGACAGGATCTGGGCCCGATGTCCGTTGCCGAACTCGAACGGCGCATTCAGGCGCTGGAGGGCGAAATAGCCCGAACACGATCAAAGATTGAAGACGCCGTTAACCACAAAGCAAGTGCTGAGGCGTTATTCAGGCGATGAACCCGCGCCCCGTCCCCTGCGGCCCGCTCAAGGGCTTCACCGGGTCGGGTCAGTCTGGCAATTCGGGCGATCAAGGCGCGCGCCTTGATCCGCTGTCGAGCAATGCCGACATAAGGTTCAAGACAACCCCGCCCGGGGTTCAGGAGTAGAACGAAAATGCCATCTTTCGCACCCGCGCTTGAGACCACCCTGCACAACGCGCTGACCCACGCGTCGGAGCGGCGTCACGAATATGCGACGCTGGAGCATCTGCTGCTCGCGCTCATCGACGACGAGCATGCGTCGAAGGTCATGCAGGCGTGCGGCGTGGAACTGGGTGAGCTGGGCGATGCCGTCACCCAATATCTCGACAGCGAACTCGACAGCCTCAAGGTAGAGGGGTCGAGCGACCCTTCGCCGACCAGCGGCTTTCAGCGCGTGGTTCAGCGCGCCATCCTGCATGTCCAATCCTCGGGCAAGGATGAAGTCACGGGAGCCAATGTGCTCGTCGCGCTTTTCTCCGAACGGGAAAGCTACGCCGTCTATTTCCTCCAGCAGCAGGATATGAGCCGCCTCGATGCGGTGAGCTATATCAGCCATGGCGTCGGCAAGGGCACTGCCACGCCCGAGCCGCGCGAGACGAAAGGCGCCCAGGAAGAGGAAAAGAAGGCGCAGGACAGCAAGGGCAAGAAGGATAGTGCCTTGGAGCAGTTCACGGTCAACCTCAATGAGAAGGCGATGCGGGGCAAGGTTGACCCGCTGATCGGCCGCGCGGCCGAAGTCGACCGGACCATCCAGATCCTGTGCCGGCGCTCGAAGAACAACCCGCTCTATGTGGGCGATCCGGGCGTGGGCAAGACCGCGATCGCGGAGGGCCTCGCGCGCAAGATCGTGGAGGGCGAGGTTCCCGATGTCCTGAAGGAAGCGGTGATCTACTCGCTCGACATGGGCGCGCTGCTCGCCGGCACCCGCTATCGCGGCGATTTCGAGGAGCGGCTGAAGGCGGTCGTCACCGAGCTGGAAAAGATGCCGCATGCGGTGCTCTTCATCGACGAGATCCACACCGTCATCGGCGCTGGCGCGACCAGCGGTGGCGCGATGGATGCGTCAAACCTGCTGAAACCCGCTCTTTCAGGCGGCACGATCCGGTGCATCGGCTCGACCACCTACAAGGAGTTCCGCAATCATTTCGAAAAGGACCGCGCGTTGTTGCGCCGGTTCCAGAAGATCGACGTCAACGAACCGACCATCGAGGACACGATCAAGATCCTCGCCGGGCTGCGGAGCGCCTTCGAAGAGCATCACAGCGTCAAATACACACCCGACGCCATCAAGGCCGCGGTGGAGCTGTCGGCGCGCTACATCAATGATCGCAAGCTGCCGGACAAGGCGATCGACGTGATCGACGAGGTCGGCGCGATGCAGATGCTGGTCGTTCCCAGCAAGCGCAAGAAGACGATTACGCCCAAGGAGATCGAGCAGGTCATCGCCACCATGGCCCGCATCCCTCCAAAGACCGTCTCGGCAGACGACAAGTCGGTGCTGGAAACGCTCGACACCGATCTGAAGCGCGTCGTGTTCGGCCAGAACCGGGCGATCGAAGTGCTGTCCTCCGCGATCAAGCTGTCGCGGGCGGGGCTGCGCGATCCCGACAAGCCGATCGGCAACTATCTCTTCTCCGGCCCCACTGGCGTCGGCAAGACGGAAGTCGCGCGTCAGCTCGCCAATCTGCTCGGCATCCCGCTCCAGCGTTTCGACATGTCGGAATATATGGAACGGCACTCGGTCAGCCGCCTGATCGGCGCGCCTCCGGGCTATGTCGGCTATGACCAGGGCGGCCTGCTGACCGACGCGGTCGACCAGCAGCCGCATAGCGTCCTGCTGCTCGACGAGATCGAGAAGGCGCATCCGGACCTGTTCAACATCCTGTTGCAGGTCATGGACAATGGCCGCCTGACCGATCACCACGGCAAGACGGTCGATTTCCGCAACACCATCCTCATCATGACCACCAATGCCGGTGCGTCGGACATGGCGAAGGAAAGCATCGGCTTTGGCGAGCTTACCCGCGACGATGTGCAGGAAGACGCGGTGAAGAAGCTCTTCACCCCCGAATTCCGCAACCGTCTCGATGCGATCGTGCCGTTCAACTATCTGCCGCCCGAAATCGTGGCGCGGGTCATCGACAAGTTCGTGCTGCAACTCGAACTCCAGCTGGCCGACCGCGATGTCCACATCACGCTGGACGACGACGCCAAGGCATGGCTCACCAAGAAGGGCTATGACAAGCTCTATGGCGCCCGCCCGATGGGCCGCCTGATGCAGGAGAAAATCAAGCAGCCGCTGGCCGAGGAGTTGCTGTTCGGCAAGCTCGTCCATGGCGGTGAGGTCCATGTGCGGCTGAAGGACGACGCTCTGGCGTTCGAGATCACCCCGGCGGCTCCCAAGAAGGGCAAGAGGGGCGGCAAGGCGAAGCCGGCGGAACAGGCCAAATAATTCGCCCGTCTCGATGAGCATCAAGGAAGGGCGGCCCGATCGGGTCGCCCTTTCCATTTGGCAGCATTCCCTGCCTCCCATTATCGTCCCGCAGCGTTATCATTCCGTCGCGAGAACAGGCAGGCAGGAGGATCGCCATGACTGAAGACATCATCTTCTACACCAATCCCATGTCACGTGGGCAGATCGCTCGCTGGATGCTGGAAGAAACGGGCGCGCCTTATGAGATCGTCGTCCTCGACTATGACACCGGCATGAAGTCGGCCGACTATCTCGCCGTCAATCCGATGGGAAAGGTTCCGGCGATCGTTCATGCGGGCAAGACGGTGACGGAGGCTGCCGCGATCTGCGCGTATCTGGCCGACGCCTTTCCCGCTGCCGGCCTCGCGCCGCCGACCGACCAGCGCGCCGATTATTACCGCTGGCTCTTTTTCGCAGCCGGGCCTGTCGAGGCAGCGGTGACCAACAAGGCGCTCGGCTTCACCGTGCCCAAAGAGCGAGAGCGCACCATTGGCTATGGCACGTTCGACCACGCCATCGACACGCTGGAACAGGCCGTCTCGGCAACCTCATGGATCTGCGGCGACCGGTTCACCGCCGCCGATGTCTATGTCGGCGCGCAGATCGACTGGGGCCTCAGCTTCGGCACGATCCCGTCCCGCCCCGTTTTCGAAGCCTATGCAGCGCGCCTGCGCGAACGCCCAGCCTATAGGCGGCAGAAGGATCTGGACGGCGCCCTCATCGCGCAGATGCAAAAGTCATGAAAAAAGCCCGGCAATAAATCTGCCGGGCTCCTTCCTCTTGCCTCGCTGTCGCGCTTATTCGCGGTTGCCCATGAAGCGCAGCAGGAACAGGAACATGTTGATGAAGTCGAGATAGAGGTTCAACGCCCCCATCACCACCGACTTGCCGACCATTTCCGTGCCCGCGACATGCACGTAGATGCTCTTGATCTTCTGCGTGTCGTAGGCCGTCAAGCCCGCGAACAGCAGGACGCCGATGAAGCTGATCACCATGTCCATCGCGCTCGAGCGAAGGAAAAGGTTGATCAGGGAGGCGACCAGCAGGCCGACGACGCCCATGATGAGGAATGTGCCAAAGCCCGACAGATCGCGCTTCGTCGTATAGCCCCAGAGGCTGAGCCCCGCAAAGGCCGCGGCGGTCGCGAAGAATGTCTGCGCGATGGACGTCTGCGTGTACATCAGGAAAATGGACGAGAGCGAAAGCCCCATCGCCGCTGCATAGGCCCAGTAGATGGCCTGGGTGGCGACAGTCGACAGCCGTGCCAAACCAAAGCTCAGCACCATCACGAACGCCAGCGGCGCGAACATGATGACATATTTCAGGATGCCCGGCTGCAACAGGATCTGGGCAGCCGGCGACGACATGCCGCCCCAGGAAAACAGCATCGCCACGACGCCTGTCAGCAGGACGGCGCTCGCCATATAATTGTAAACCGACAGCATGTAGCTGCGCAGGCCCGCGTCGAACGCCTCTCCGCGTGCTACGGTCGTACCGCCAAAGCCCGCAATGCCGGAGCGGGGATCAGACCAATTGGCCATGAGATAGTCTCCTTCGCCGGCGCACCTCCGCCGGTGAGCGCATTATCGGCCCATATGCCGCGCAATTCAAGCCCAGAGCGCACTCTGGTCCCGGACCTTGCGCCCCCTATATGGGGCGCATGCACCGCCTCTTCGTCGCCATTCGTCCCCCTGCCGATGTCCGGGCCATGCTGCTATCGCTGATGGGCGGCATTGCCGGCGCCCGCTGGCAGGACGATGACCAGTTGCACCTGACCCTGCGCTTCATCGGCGAAGTCGATGCGCGGCGCGCCGACGATCTCGCAGCCGCGCTCAGCACCATCCGCTTCGCGCCCTTCCCGATCGCGCTCGCCGGACTCGGCAAGTTCGAACGCAAGGGCCATGTCGATACGATCTGGGCCGGCGTTCAGCCGCGCGACGCCCTGGCCGGTTTGCATCGCAAGATTGATCGCGCCTGCGTAAGCGTCGGCCTCCCTCCCGACGACCGCGCCTATCTTCCGCACATCACCCTTGCCCGCCTGAACCGCAGCGCCAGTCTGCCGGACGCGTTCCTGGCGACGCATGCAGGCTTGTCGAGCCCGCCCTTCACCATCGACCGATTTGCCCTGTACGAAAGCCATCTCAGCCAATCGGGCGCGCTCTACCATGTGGCGGCGCTTTATCCCGCCAGCGGGCATCAACCCTAGAGCGCGCTGCGTTAAATCGGATGCGGGTCGCGCGCTCTAAGTTTTTGTCGCCGCATCGTTTTTGCGCAAAGCCGGTTCCCACTTTTGGGCACGATGCTCCCAAGCTCGCAAAACGCCAGGCAGGGCGGACCTCATGCCCCGCCAGTCGACCGGCTCACCCGGCGGAAAGAACCCCGCAAGCGACCCGCCCTCCGGCGTTCCCTGCCGGATCGGTCCGGTTGTCATCGGCCTGCGCGTGGATCACCACGGCGGCGCCGTCGCTGTCCAGGACGGCCGTCGTGCCGGTCCTCAGCGTTCCGCCGGGTATGACATATTCCATCTCTCCCGCGCCGTCGGATCCGACCAGCATGTTGGGCATATCGCCCATATGCATGCCCTGCGGATTATCCTTCCCATGTTTGTGGCCGGTCGGATTCCAATGGCCGCCAGCGCTGGTGAAGTCGGGCGCCGTGCAGCTGCCCGTCATGTGCACATGAACCGCATGCAGTCCGGGCGTCAGCCCCTGCGCCTTCACCACGACATGCAATCCGTCGGCGGCTTCCGTCACCCGCGCCTCGCCCCGCGCGGATCCGTCGCCCGCCGCCAGGGTGGCGCTCGCGGTCGCCGCGGCGACGGGCACCGGCGCGCCCGTGATGCCTGACCCGCCATCCTGAGCCGCGCAGCCGGCCAGCAACGCTGCCATGGGCAGAGCGAAAGCAAGGGCGCAATTTTTCATGATGATTTTCACTCCGGTCAAAACATGGCTGGCGAACGTAGCAAGACGCAAATTGTTGCGCGCCCAATCCACATTGTCATCCCTTTTCTAAAAGCTGCCCGCCTGAAACTCGTGCCAGCCGGCAAGCCGCTCGCTCTCCATGCCGAGCGGGTGCGACCGCGATCTCGGTGGAGAGGACACGAAAAAGGGGCCGGTCATGCGACCGGCCCCCAATTTCTTCCACCCGTAAGGGATGGACTATCGCTTACTGACCCGACCCCGGACCGTAGGTGATTTCCACGCGACGGTTCTGCAGTTCGCGGACGCCGTCGGCGGTTTCGACACGGGGGTTCGATTCACCGAACGCCTGGGTCGTGATCACGCCGTCGGGGATGCCCTTCGAAGCGATGTAGCCCTTGACCGCGTCAGCACGACGCTGCGACAGGCCGACGTTGTACGAGGCCGAACCCGAACGGTCCGCATAACCCGCCAGCATGACCTGGGCGCTGCCGCAGTTGCTGTAGGCCGAAACCGCGTTGTCCAGAATGGTGGCAGCGTCAGGCGTGATGTCCGACTTGTCCCATTCGAAGAACACGATGTACGGCCCAGGGCTGCACTCGGCGACCGGCGGAGGCGGCGGCGGAGGCGGCGGGGGCGGCGGCGGCGGAGGCGGAGGCGGCGGCGGGGGAGCAGCCGGCTCGCCGAAGTTGTAGGTCAGGCCGAGCAGCAGGCTGTGCGTGCGCAGCTTGGTCTCGATCTCGTCGCCGGCAACGATGCCCGATCCGTAGCGCAGGTCGGTGTAGCCCGGAATGACCTTGATAT
>DATEDR010000250.1:0-2071 GCA_035281605.1 Sphingobium sp. | reverse complement strand
CCTGTGGATCCGCAATGCGCTATTGACGGAGGCGGGCGCTCTGTTCGGGGAAATAATGCTCGAGAGCATTTACCATCAAGATCATGCCGAGCCGAATAATACGCCCTTCGCAAACCTGAATCCCGGCCTCGTGGAGGAACTCCAGATACCGCACTCGACTGCGGTAGGTGGTTAGCCGCTAATTTGCCGTATTAATTCCCTGTTGCCCGCCAGCTTTCGCTGGCCATTCAGGAGAAGGCAGCATGGAACCTATCACCGTGACGATCGAAGGAACGCGGAAGGCTACCGGCCTAGGAACCACGAAAATCTATCAACTGGTCCGCACCGGCAAATTGCAGACAGTGAAGGTCGGTCGCAGGACGCTGATCAAGACCGACAGCATCCGCGCGCTGGTGAATGCGTGATCCGTTATGTTCACAGCAGCACGGGCAGGCGTCACCGCTAAGACGCGAAAGGGCCGGACTGTGGCGGTCCGACCCTTCACGAATTTGTTCATCAGCAACGTCGCGGACGATAGCATTGCCGCTCTCCGTCTTCAACGACTGATGCCCCACGGGATAGGCGGCATCCGCGCCGACCTGCTCGCGACCATGATCTGGGGAGAGCCAGCATGACCCATCATCCTGAGTATCCCGGTCAGCCCGGACATAGGGGCGTCGACACCAGCGTCGCCGCTGCCGCGTCCATTGCCCATGGTCTCGGTTACCTTCAGGCGAAGGTATTCCGCGCGATAGCTGAAGCAGGGTCTCGAGGGCTGACCACCAACGAACTCGCCCAGCGGTTGCGCATTGATCGTGGCTCTGTTCAGCCCCGGACGTCGGAACTCAAGGCGCAAAAGAAGATCCGCGATTCCGGTCAGCGCCGGTTCAATGCCAATGGCAAGAAGGCAATCGTCTGGGTTGCGATGGGGGAGGGGCGCTGATGTTTCCTAACCATCGCGAAGCCGCCATGGCGGTGATCACCTGCGGTGCGGCCCTTCGCCCGAAGGAGGGGCAGTTTCTAGGCGGGATTGCCTTCGACCTGAACCCCTTGACCGAAAAGCAGGATGAATGGCTTCGTATCCTGTTGGAACGCCACGGCCTGCCCCCTCTTGCCGGGCGAGGTGAAGCATGACGGATCGGACTATCGTCATCGATGAATGTGTGTTCGGCGGGCGTTATGTGGTCTCGTTTAGACCGCGTTCCATCGCATGGCCCAGCCTCGAATTTCGCACTTATGGCGATGCGAAGGCTTGCGCCGATGCCCGCCATGCCGCCCACGATTGGCCGATCATTGATAATGTGCAGGGGGACAAATGACCCTCGCTCAGGACATCACGCAGCATTTCAACGGCGACTGGCGCGGCAATCAGGGTTTCATCCCGACGCCTGGGCATAGTGCTCGGGATCGCGGGACCACCGTGCGCGATACGGGCGACGGGGATGTGGCTTTTCACAGCTTCAACGGAGGCGACTGGAAGGCGATCAAGGACGAGTGCCGCGCCAAGGGGTTTTTGCCTGATCGCCATCGTCAGCCGGAACAGTGGCGCGTTGCCGGCACCTATGAATTCACCGATGCGGACGGATCGGTTTTGTATCGCACGCGGCGCATGGAGCATTCCTCCAAGCCCAAGCGGTTCGAGGCGCAGCGGCCTGACGGGAGGGGCGGGTGGATAGACAAGTTGGGCGACTGCCCGCGCGTCCTGTATCGTCTTCCCGAACTGCTAGCGGCTGATCCGGCCGACCCCGTCTATTTCGTGGAAGGCGAGCGCAAGGCCGACAAGCTGGCGTCGTGGGGGCTAATCGCCACCTCGATCGCGTTCGGTGCCAAGGGATGGCGCAAGTCCTATGCCGATGCACTGGCGGGGCGCGTCGTCATCTTCCTGCCCGATAATGACCAGCCGGGCTGTGAGTTCGCGGAGAAGGCGAAGCCCGACATGGAGGCGGCTGGTGCCATGGTGCATGTCATCGATCTGCCGGGGCTTCCTGCCAAGGGTGACGTCATGGATTGGCGTGGTTCGGACAGCGACCTTCGTGCGCTGGTCGACAAGGTTCTGCATCCGCCCGTCGAGACATTTGCGCTTGCGGATCTC
>DATEDR010000249.1:0-3437 GCA_035281605.1 Sphingobium sp. | reverse complement strand
TTGTGGGCAGGGGAGTTGGGCCCCGCTGGCGATCATGGCCTGGCCCGCGCTGGCGCAGCGCAGCCTCTTCGATCATGTGATGCCCGTGGCCCGGGCGCTGTCGACCGGCGATCTGACAGCCGCGCGCGACGCGGTCGCGCGGATCGTGGGACGCGACACCGACGCGCTCGACGGAGCGGGCGTGGCCCGGGCCGGGATAGAAAGCCTGGCAGAAAGCTTCTGCGACGGCGTCGTTGCGCCACTCTTCTGGTTGCTGATCGGTGGCCTGGGGGGAATTTGGGCCTATAAGGCGATCAACACGGCCGACAGCCTGATCGGCCATCGGGAAGAACCGTTCGGCCCCTTCGGCTGGGCGGCGGCGCGATGCGACGACCTGCTGAACTGGGTGCCTGCGCGCCTGTCGGGGCTGTTGCTATGCATGGCCGGCGGGCGAGGGTGGCGGGTGCTTTGGCGCGATCATGGCAATCACGCCTCGCCCAATGCAGGTTGGCCGGAAGCGGCGATGGCGGGGGCGTTGCGGGTCCGGGTGGCGGGGCCGATATGGTATGACGGCGTTCGGAGCGACAAGCCATGGATCGGAGGCGAAGGGCGCGACCCCGGCGCCCGCGATGTCCGCAGGGCGCTGGGCCTCTACCTGCGCGCCTGTGCCCTGCTGTGGCACGCGACGGCCGCGTGGGAGTGGACGCAATGAGCGATTTAGCCAAGCTGCTGGTGCTGGGCGGCGCACGGTCCGGCAAGAGCCGCTACGCGCAAGGCCGATGCGAAACGGTGCCGGGTCCGCTGACCTATATTGCGACGGCACAGGCTTTCGACGCCGAGATGGCCGATCGCATCGCCCTCCACCAGGCCGATCGCGATGCACGCTGGCGCACGATGGAAGCGCCGCTGGACCTGCCAGAGGCAATCGGCAGGGTGGAGGAGAAGGGTGGCGCGATCCTGGTCGACTGCCTGACTTTGTGGCTTTCAAACCTGCTGCTGGCGGATGAAGACATATCCGAGCGCAGGGGTGCGCTGATCAACGCGGTGGAAGCGAGCAAGGTGCCGGTCGTGCTTGTCGCCAATGAGGTGGGACTGTCGATCGTGCCGGACAATGCGCTCGCCCGCCGGTTCAGGGATGAAGCAGGTTGGTTGAACCAGCGGGTCGCTGCGATCTGCGATAGCGTGACGCTGGTCGCGGCGGGCTTGCCACTGCAGCTCAAGGGTGGGAATATATAGGGGAGATTTCAGCCGAATATTGATCCAGATCAGCGCAGAAACTGGTGTCGCGATCTACTATCGATGGAGGAGGGAGCCATCTGCGATCGCCCCGCGGACGGCTGGCAAGCAAGGCGGAGATCCGCGCCACCGGGGCGAAGAGGATGCAGGCCGATGGAACAGAAGCTTGCCGGCAAACGGATCCTGGTCGTCGAGGACGAATATTTCATCGCATCGGACCTGACGCGCGCGCTGGCGACGGAAGGCGCGATCGTCGTCGGCCCGGTTGGCGATGTGGCGCGCGGCCTGCGCCTGGCCGAGAATTCGCTGGATGCGGCGATATTGGACGTCAATCTGGAAGGGACAATGTCTTATCCCATAGCCGAGCGGCTAGCGGAGGAAAGTGTCCCCTATATGTTCCTGACCGGCTATGACGACTGGTCGCTTCCTGCCGCCTATAAGGAGTCGCCCCGGCTCGCCAAGCCCTTCTCGACCCCATATCTCATCGACGCCGTGGCGGCCTTGTGCGCCGGCTAGGCCTCGCGACGGCGGCCTGGTCGCGATCATAGCGATGAAGGCATGATCTCCACCGTGCGGGTCGCGAGCCGTTCGGCCTCGACAGGGTCGTGGGTCACGTAGAGCATCGGCAGCTTGAGCTCATCGCGGATGCGCAAGATGACGTCGATGATGCCCTGCCGCCGCGCCAGGTCGATCGAGGCCAGGGGTTCGTCCAGCAGCAGCGCCCGCGCGCCCGACAGAAGCGCGCGGCCGATCGCCACGCGCTGAGCCTCTCCGCCCGAAAGCGATCGCGGCCAACGGTCGAGCAGCGCCCCGATGCCAAGGAAGTCGGCCACCTCGTCCAGCGCCATCCATCGCTCGTCCTCCGGAACCAGCTTATAGCCGTACAGCAGATTGGCCCGCACCCGCAGATGCGGGAACAGCCGCCCGTCCTGGAATACATAGCCCAGCCGCCGGTCATGCACGGGGCGATCAATGCCCTCTCGAGCATCGAACAGCGTTTCGTCATTGACCCGGACATGCCCCCGGTCCGGCCGTAGCAGGCCCGCGACCATGTTCAGCACCGACGTCTTGCCTGCGCCGGAGGGCCCCCACAGAACGGTGAGGCCATCAGGGACGTCGAAACGCGCCTCGATCAGGCTGTCGCCGACCCTCCTTCCTACGTCCACGTCAAAGCACATGGCCGCTCCTACCCGCGCGCATCCTTTGACTCAGCGTCTCCGATAGGATGAGCGCGCCCAGTGACAGCGCGATGGAAATGATCGCCAGCCGCCATACCGCGGCGTCAGCTCCGGGGACCTGGAGGGCGCTGTAGATCGCGATCGACAAGGTCCGTGTTTCGCCGGGAATGTTCGACACGAAGGTGATGGTCGCGCCGAACTCCCCGATCGACCGCGCGAAGCCCAGGATGAAGGCGGTTGCGATCCCTGGCAGCGATAGCGGCAGCAGCACGGTGAGGAAGCACCAGGCGGGGCCGGCGCCCAGAGTGCGCGCCGCATCCTCGATCCGGGGGTCGACCGCTTCGATCGACAGCCGAATTGCGCGGACCATCAACGGCAGCGCCATGATGCCGGCTGCGATCGCAGCGCCGGTCCAGCGGAACATGACGCTGATGCCGAACCAGCGCTCAAGCAGCCCGCCTATTGGACCCGCCGGGCCGAAGGCCAGCAACAGCATCCAGCCGATCACCACCGGCGGCAGGACGAGGGGCAGATGGACCGCGGCGTCCAGCAGCAGCTTCCCCCGAAAGCGGCCCCGCGCCAGCATCCAGGCGATCGCGAAGGCAAAGGGCAATGTCACGACAACTGCTGCGACGCTGACCTTCAGCGACAGGCCCACGATGTCCCAGTCGGCAGCGCTCAGCAGCATTCCGTCCGTCACCTGGTTCCGAAGCCGTGGCGGCGGAAGATTGCCTTGCCCCGCGGCGAGAGCAGGAAGCGGCGGAAGCCTTCGGCCTCCGGATGACGTGACCGGCTGAGTAGCGCTACGGGATAAGTGACCGGGGGATGGCTCGCGGCCGGGAAGACCCCGACGATCCGGATGCCCTTCGCGGCGCGCGCGTCGGTTTCATAGACTATGCCGTAGGGCGTCTGCCGCCGCTCTACCATGGCGAGCGCCGCGCGCACGTTCTCGCCGATCGCGATATGGTTCGCCACGGACGCCCACACGCCGAGCGCGGTGAGGGCCGACTTGCCATATTTGCC
This sequence comes from Sphingobium sp., assembly GCA_035281605.1. Lineage (GTDB taxonomy): Bacteria > Pseudomonadota > Alphaproteobacteria > Sphingomonadales > Sphingomonadaceae > Sphingobium. The sequence goes on along the minus strand of DATEDR010000249.1, from coordinate 21 downwards.
CGCCGGGACGCTGTCGGGGTC
>DATEDR010000248.1:0-2839 GCA_035281605.1 Sphingobium sp. | reverse complement strand
GATCTGCCCTGCATCGGGCACCTTGTCATAGACGCCGTAAAGATCGGTCTGTCCCACCGAATGGATGGAGAGCTGATATCCCTGCCCCTTCGGCATAGGGTCGAAAGCCAGCACCGTACCCGCGTCGTCCACTGGCACGATCACCGCGCCATTCGGCACTCCCGACTGCTGGAGCATATCATAGCTGCCGTCAGCGGTCTGCACGCTCCCGCGAACGCATAGTTTGCCACTGCCTTCGGGAAGCAGGGGAAGGGCGGTGGATACGGCGCCGTTCGCCTCTGTCAGGCGGGCGGGGCCATCCTGGGTGGGGCAGGCCGCGATATTGGCTGGCGCGGTACGATGGATGGCGGCCGGATGATCGAATCGCAAGCCGCTCACCATGGCGTCCAGTCCGGCGAGCACCTCCGCCCGCCGCTCGGCGGGACCAGTCGCGCGAAGCTTCACGATCCATCGGCCGGCATGAACGAAGGCGGCGGCGGTGGTCAGCGCGCCATCGGCTGCATCGTCATAGACGGCCCGGATGGCGCCATTGGCTGAGCCAGCCACTGACACGGATGCATAGGCGGTGCGGCGCGTCTTCGAACCGAACCGCGCCATGATGGCGCGGTCGGTCATATGCGCCGCTAAGGATGCATCGGCATAGCTGGGCAGATAGACATAGAGCGTCGCCTGCACTGCGCCGTCCGCGGAAAGATATTGGGCGTAATTGTCGATCCCCTTGCCGCCGTTGCTGACCTCGCCGCTTTTCGAGAGCGACAGTCCGGCGACCGTCTGCGGCAGGCTGATCCCCGCGGCGTCGGCGCGCAGCGCGGTCTCGGTGGGCGTCCAGGCCTCCCTCTCGGCGGCGGCCTGCACCGCGACCGGCATCGTCGAGGCCAGTACCGCGGATAACAGGGACAACGCATGCTTGGGCATTGGCATCCTCTCCCGATTTCACACCGTCTTTTCGCGGTTCTGAATATTGGAGAGTGAAGTGGAGCGGAAATGCGGGGAGAGCGCAAGCGTCCTTTTCAGGTCGAGAAGGGATTAAGCAGGAGGTGGGATGGTTCCGCAGCGATATGCGACGACCTGAATGTCGTTTCCCTACCGTAATGAAAAAGGCGTCAGGATCGCGAGTGTCCCTCGCGCCGTGCCATGAAGGCGAGCCGCTCGAACATCATGACGTCCTGTTCATTCTTCAGCAGCGCGCCGTGCAGCGGCGGGATCGCTTTGGAGGGGTCGCGATCCTGCAGGACATCAAGCGGCATGTCCTCATTCAGGATCAGCATCAGCCAGTCGAGCAGTTCGCTGGTCGACGGCTTCTTCTTCAGCCCCGGCACTTCGCGAATTTCGTAGAATATCTCGAGCGCCCGGGCGACGAGGATCTTCTGGATGCCGGGGAAATGGACGTCGATGATCGCCTGCATCGTGTCGCGGTCGGGGAATTTGATATAATGGAAGAAGCAGCGGCGCAGGAAGGCGTCGGGCAGTTCCTTTTCATTGTTGGAGGTGATGACCACCACCGGCCGCTCCTGCGCCGCGACGGTCTCGCCCGTTTCATAGACATGGAAGGCCATGCGATCGAGTTCCTGCAACAGGTCGTTGGGAAACTCGATGTCGGCCTTGTCGATCTCGTCGATCAGCAGCACGGGGAGGGTGGGGGAGGTGAAGGCTTCCCACAGCTTGCCCTTGCGGATGTAGTTGCCGATGTCGTGGACCCGCGGATCGCCCAACTGCCCGTCGCGCAGCCGAGCGACGGCGTCATATTCATAAAGGCCCTGATGCGCCTTCGTCGTCGACTTGACGTTCCATTCGATCAAGGGTGCGTTCAACGCCTTGGCGATTTCCTGCGCCAGCACCGTCTTGCCCGTCCCGGGTTCCCCCTTGACCAGCAGGGGACGGCGCAGCAGCACCGCTGCGTTGACCGCGACCTTCAGGTCGTCGGTGGCGACATATTCTTCCGTGCCTTCAAATCGCATTGCTTCGTCCGCTTTCCTCTGTCCCGACCGGAGTTAGGGAAAGCAGACCCGGGCCGCAATGGCCTAGCGCCGATTGCGGCGAATCTCCGCGCGAGCCTGCAGCAGGTCCCACAAGCCGCGATGCTGACGCAACAGCTGCCGCGCGCCGAACTGCATAGCCCGATCGGTCGCGTCATCGCCGCCGATCCCGCTCGCTACAGCCAGGGTCGCCGCACGGTCCGGCAGGTCGCAGGGCGAGGGCTCCAGCCCCGCCCGGATCGCCGCCATGTCGAGCCCATGGCGCACCGCGCGCCAGTCGAGCACGAGCGCGATCGCCGCGCCCATCGCGCAGCCGCGCCGGTCGGACTGCGCGAGCATGTCAAGCGCATGACGCTGCTGGCTGACGACCGCTTCGCAATCGCTTTGCCCGGCGGTGCTGGGGGCAGGGCCGACCGCGACCGTCACCTGGGTGAGATAGGCTCGTTCCCGGGCAAAGGCGTTGGCGGCCTGAACAAGCCAGCGGCGGGCGGCATTGTCCGCCGACCGGGTGGCGGCATGGTCGATGACACCAGGATGGCGACCATGCAGCAGACAGAGATACTGGGCCGCGTCCGCCAGATCGGCGAGCGTCAGCACGGCATCGCGACCGATGCCCGCGCGCGCACTGCCGGCGTGGACATGACTTTCCGTTCCGTCAGCCGCAACCAGCGCCTCCAGAACCTGAGAAATGTCGCCCATCGGAAGGCGTAGTGCTGCTTCGTTCATCATCAACCCCTGGCGCCTTTCGGCCGTTTGCGCGACCATAGAGAACCCAGGTAAAAGAGCCGTTTACAGCATCAAAAAAGGGCGGCCCTAAGCCGCCCTTTTCCAATCATTCCGCCGTGCGGCAGCCTCTATTGGTC
>DATEDR010000247.1:0-19030 GCA_035281605.1 Sphingobium sp. | reverse complement strand
CTGGGGATCGTCCGCCGGTTCGTCCAAGAGGGCGCGTACGTCTTCGCCACCGGCCGCCGCAAGGAAATGCTCGACAGACTGGCGGACGAGATCGGCGAGCGCGGAACGGCGATCCAGAGCGACGCGGCCGACCTGGAGGACCTTGAACGCCTTTTCGAGACCGTAAAGTCGGCAAAGGGGCATCTCGACATCCTGGTGGTCAATGCGGGAAAGCCTGGCTTTGCGCTGCTTGACCAGGTCACGCCCGAGCAATTCGACAATGTCTATGCGCTGAACGTCCGCGGCGCGCTTTTCACGGTCCAGAAGGCCCTGCCGATCCTCAACGAGGGCGCTTCCATCATCCTTATCGGATCCATGGTCAGCGCGATGGGATTGCCGGGAATGACGGTCTACGCCTCGACGAAGGCCGCGCTGCGGTCCTTTGCGCGCACATGGACCGCCGAGCTGAAGGATCGGCGGATCCGGACGAACGTGCTCAGCCTCGGCCCGGTCCTTACGCCCCGCATCGCCGCCGCCCCGGGGGTGGCGGAACGCGTCGTCGCCACCGTCCCGCTGGGCCGGGCGGCCAGTGTCGAGGAGGTCGCGGCGATGGCCTTGTTCCTCGCGTCGGACGACTCCGCCTTTGTGGCGGGCGCCGAACTGTTCGCGGACGGCGGAGCGGCGCAAGTCTGACTCTGGGGCCTATAGCGTGATCAGCTTTGATCGAATCAGATCACGCTAAGAATTTCCTTTGTTTGCCGCATTTTCCAAGTCGTCAGCTGTCGCCAGCTGACTTGAAAATGCTTTACGCCGTTTGCGCCTCGATCTGCTGCTTGCGCCAATCGCCCATCGCGGCGGAGCCATTGAAGAAGTTGGCGCCTTCCCGGTCAAAAATCTCGGCCCTGTGCTCGTGCACCGATTCCGGGGTCAGGTCGGGATCGTAAAATCCCCTGGTCGTCGCCAGGTGCTGGTGGACGGTGTAGCCGGCCGCGGTATCGAGGATGGCGCCGTTCGCGTCGCACTCGCGGCTGGCGAGCCAAGCGACCACGGGCGATGTCAGTTCGGGGCGCATGTGCCGCCTGAACCAATCCTCGTTCGACGAGGCCATATGGCTCGGCGCCGGCCGTCCATCTGCCGAATCCTTCTCGAAGAATCCCGTCATCATGCGCGTGAGCGCGGTCACGCCGAGCGCATTCGCGCGAATTCCGACCGCTTCGCCTTCCATCGCAAGCGCGCGGGCCAGACCGGTAATTCCGGTCTTCGCCACGACATAATGCGCGAGATTCGGAAGGCCGGACATCGCCACCTGGGAGGTGATGAACACGAAGCGCCCATGGTTCTGGCGCACCATATGCGGCCAGGCCTCCTTGGCGAGAAGAAAGCCGCCGTCGAGGTGCACGCTCAAAAGCGCCCGATATTGCTCATAGGTCAGTTCGCCGAAGGGCGCGAAGGTCACGATCGCGGCGTTGTGCACGACAATGTCAATTCGGCCATATTGCTCGATCGCCGTCCGGACCATGGCAGCGGGCCCGTCGACGGCTCCCACATCATCGCAATTGGGAACAGCCTCGCCCCCTTCGGCGCGAATCTCGTCCACGACCTGTTGGGCGGGATTTTCCGAACCGGCGGCCCCGTCCATCGTCACGCCAAGATCGTTGACGACAATTTTCGCCCCGCGGCGGGCCAGAAGAAGGCAATGTTCACGCCCCATGCCGCGCCCGCCGCCTGTGACGAGCGCGACCTGTCCGTCAAAACGAATTGTCATACGTCTCTCCCGCGCGCATCCAATGCGCCTAGAGCGACGGGCGATTAGTATGAATCACTCGCCGCTCTATATCTCTTTGTTGCCGCATCGCTTGTTGCGAAAAACCGGTGCCCACTTTTTCGCGCGATGCTCTAGTCCAGGAACAATCCGACCGGCAATCGCTTAGGCCGCGGCCCGCGGATTCGGCTGCACCCGCCGGTAAGGCGCGGCATGAACGGTCGCCCTTATGGTGGTCTGTTCGTGACGCTCGACATGCGGCTTGCGCGAACCGCCGTCCTTTTCGCCCCAGGTGATGACCACCTCGTTTCCGATCTCCGCCTGCGCTTCGTCGATGCCGCAGACCGAGATCAGGTCGCGCTGGCCGCGATTGTAGGCGCAGAACTGGGACATGCCGATCAGCTCGCCGCCGCCCGAACGCACTTCGTCCGCCTGCGGCCATCCGTAGAGCGGCGACGGCATTTCAATCGCCTTGTAAAGCGGCCCGTCGTCGAACTGAGACGCGAAGATTTTCACGATATCGTCGCGGTTCCAGCGCAGCACCCGCCGCACGCGGCGCGGTCCGGACTGCGCGGCCTCGAGCGCGTCGCGGCCGATGAAATCATGGTCGAACTTCACGAACCGGTCATACCCCAATGCCGATGCCGTCCAGTAATAATCCTCGATGTCGTTCGAGTAGAAGCTGCCGGCAAGCTGCATATTGCCTTCCCAGCCGTCGTGCGGAAGCCACTCGCGATAGGCGCGCAGTTCCTCGCCGGTGTAGATTGCCGGCAGCGGATAGGGCACCCAGCCGCCGATCGCTCCGGCGCTGAAATAGGTGGCCGTGCCGCCAAGCCTGATGCCATATTTCTCGCCGGCCTTCATCAGCGCGTCGCGGATGACGTCGAGATCCTCATAGGCGCCGGAAAGCTCGACGCCGCCGGTGGCGCCCATGCCGTGCCCAAGAACCTGAACCGGCCGTCCGCCGATGGTGACCATCGTCGTGCGGAAGAATTTCAGCCCTTGCCACTCTCCGTTGGTGACGTCCTTCATGACCGCGTCTGTCGCCGGACCCTCGAGCTGGAAACGGCATTTCGTGCGCCCGCCGGTGGGATTGAACGGGGTCGTCGGGTCGAAAGTCATCTCGACATCCCACTCGCCGCTTTCACCGTGAAATCGCACCCAGTTGAGGAGCGGCATGCCGCTGATGAGCTCGAAACCGCCTTCCTCGCCATAATAATACATCACGCAGTCGCCGATGTGCTTGCCGGTCTTGGGCGCGACTGCGAAATACTGCTTCGCGCCCGAGGTCGACAGATTGGCGAAGCTGAGCGGGGTAAGATGCTGAAGCATCTTGTATGCGTCAGGCCCTTTGACATAGAGCACGGGCATGTGATGCGACTGATTTGTCAGCACACAGGTTTCGTGGAAGGCATCGTGCTCATCCCGCCACGACGTATATTCCTTGGCGATCAAATTTTTTGACGAAAAGAGGTCGGTGCGGGACCTGTGAAATTGCGAAATCGTATCATTATACAGATAGTCCACCAAGTCCGGCTTGGAATCGACCAGGTCTTGCAGAGATTTCATCGCTTGCCATCCTCTATAAAACTAACAAATACCAATTTCCGTTGGCGCAATCGGCCGGGATATACTTCTGCGCATCCATTCACGGATGTTCTCGATCAGACATCCGATGGAGGAGTGCCGGAATGGCGCGACCGCCGAAAGCACCGACTCGGCACGGCGCCTTGCACCGACCGCCCCGGCCACAGCATTTCTCCTCAAAAACGGCGTCTTTCAGGCGATAGGACCACTTTCCCGCCCCTCAATCAGTTTATGCAAGCACGGTCAAGGTCTCCGGCAGGGGTGCGATCGCCGACTGGCGGGCGAACAATTTGCGGTCGGGCGAACGATCAACCATCCCGCCAGGCGACCGAAGACGTGGCCGCGCCCGGATATTGTCGCCTCCACTCAATAACACCCTTGATCGCAGGGCGCCGTCCGGACATGGTGGCAGGGAGATTCCAAGCAGCCGGTGCGCCCCAGATGAACAGGATATGCGTTGGGCGAATGCGCCGCGGGATCGGGAAAGACCGGCCTCTGGCGGGAGGGTAGCGGCCCAACGCGGCCAGCATCGGACCGTCCGATGCAGACGATCGATGTCACGCACGGCATGATGTCCTTGATCTAAGGAGAAGAGACGATGGAAGCCGAAACCATGGAAGCCCCAGCGAAGGTCCGCCCGTTTGACCCGGCGACCGAGCTTTCGGAGAATGTCAGGACCCGCTTTTACATCGACGGAAAGTGGCAGGCTCCCCGCGGCACCGACCGCCTCAACCTGATTTCCCCCGTAACCGAGGAACTGACGCTCAGTGTTCCGGCCGGTTCCGGCGCGGATATGGATGCAGCGGTGACCGCCGCACGCCGCGCCTTCGATGAAACCGAATGGCCCCGCCTGCCCGTGTCCGAGCGCGCGAACTATCTGCGCAAGATCGGCAAGGAAGTGAACAAGCGGCTGGAGCTTTTCGAACGTGTCTGGACCGCGCAGGTCGGCGCCCCCCGCTGGTTCGTGAACGCCATCCTGCCCATCGTGGCAGACATGTTCGATTATTATGCCGATCTGGCCGAGACCTATCCCTTCGAGGAGGAGAGACCGGTCAAGCACGGGAAGCTGAAGATAGTGCGTGAGCCAATCGGCGTCGCGGCATTGATCGTGCCGTGGAATACGCCGCTGGGCCTCCTCATCCAGAAAGTGGCGCCCGCGCTGCTGTCGGGATGCACGGCGATCGCCAAGCCCAGCCCCGAAACGCCCTTGGATGCGCTGATCCTTGCCGAATGCATCGAGGCTGCCGGTGTGCCGGCGGGGGTGTACAATGTCGTTCCGGCCGATCGGGAGGCAAGCAACACGCTGATCAGCGATCCGCGCGTGGACAAGGTCGCCTTTACCGGCTCGGTCGCCGCCGGCCGGCACATCGGCGCGATATGTGCCGATCGGATCGGCCGATTCAATCTCGAGTTGGGCGGCAAATCGGCATCGATCGTCTGCGACGATGCGGACTTCGATTTGTGGATGAAGACCCTGTCCCCCTTCGTGATGCCTTTCAGCGGCCAGATCTGCTTTTCCCAGACGCGGGTCATCGTGCCGCGACGGCGCCACAACGAATTCATCGACGCCTATGTCGCGAGGGTCGAGAGCATCAAGGTGGGCGATCCTTCGGATCCCGAGACCGAAATGGGGCCGGTTTCGATGGCGCGCCAGCGCGATCGCGTGCTCGATTATATCGAGGCCGGACGACAAGAGGGTGCGAAGGTCGTAACCGGCGGCGGAAAGATGCCGGGCTTCTCGCGCGGCTATTTCATCGCCCCGACCATCTTCGACAATGTCACGAACGACATGCGGATCGCGCGTGAGGAGATTTTCGGACCGGTGGCGTCCGTGCTCAGCTATGACAGCGACGAGGAGGCGATCGCGATCGCGAACGACAGCGACTATGGGCTGAGCGGTTCGGTCTTTTCCGGCGACCAGGAGCGCGCCGAGCGAATTGCGCGGCGTCTGCGGACCGGACATGTCAGCACCAACGGCTTTTTCGTCGATATCGCCGGACCTTTCGGCGGCTACAAGAAATCAGGCGTGGGAAGCGAAGGTGGCCCCGAAGGTCTCGGCGGATATCTCGAGACCAAGTCCCTGTTCAGCCCGGCCTGAGGCGAGCGTTCCATGAGAGGCGATGAATGACATTTTCAAATACGGCGATTGTCGGATATGCGGAGACGAAGATCGTCCTGCGAAGCGATCGGGACATCTGGGAACTGGGCGCCGAGATCCTCGAGGCGCTGCTCGAAAAGACCGGCATCGAAAAAGACGAGATCGATGGGATGGTGCTCGGCAGCTCGGGCACCGGTTGCGCCAGCGGCTTCTGGCCGCAAACCACCGCCGACTATCTCGGCCTCGAGCTCGATTTCTGCCAGGGCTCCGAACTTGGCGGCTGCTCGTCCGCCAGTGCCGTCGCCCGGGCCGCGTTGGCCATCGAGGGAGGCGCGTGCAAGACGATCCTTTTGCTCAACATGGATACGGCGCAGAGGGAGAGCAATCTCAAGTTCCGGTCCTTCCACAACGAGTGGGTCTTTCCGGTGGGGATATTCGGTCCGCCCGCCGAATTCGCCCTGCTTACCAATCGCTACCGCCATCAATACGGCCTGGACGACCGTGCGCTGGCCAAGCTCGCGGTCACCCAGCGGCAGCACGCATTGCTCAATCCGCTCGGCTGCGACAAGCTTCAGAAGCCGATCACCGAAGACGATTATCTGAACTCGCGCATGATCTCCGATCCGATCCGTCTGCTCGACTGCGTAATGCCGTGCGATGGGGCGAACGGCCTTCTGATGACGAGCCGCAGCGAAGCCAAACGCAGGAAGCTGGACAAGTTCGTGGTGCCGCTGGGCTATGGCGAACGGTCGAATTATCGCGGCACTGAAAACATCGTCGACATCACCAAGAGCGGTCACGCGGTGGCGGGAGAGCGCGCCTTCGCGATGGCCGGCCTTTCGGCCAAGGATATCGCCTCGTTCCACCCCTATGACGATTTCCTGATCGCGATCGGCCTGCAGATGGAAGCCCTCGGTTTCTGCGACTACGGGCAGTTTTCGTCCTTTGTGCTGGATACCGATCTGAGCCACACCGGCGACCTGCCGCTGAACACGAGCGGCGGGCAGATCTCGGCGGGCCAGGCCGGTTTGGCGGGTGGCGGAACGGTCCTCGTCGAAGCCGTCCGGCAGCTCTTCGGCGAAGCCGGCGAACGCCAGGTGAAGGACACGCGCAACGCCCTCGTCACGGGCATCGGCCACATACCTTACGGTCGCAACTGGGGCAGCAGCCTCGCCCTCATCCTGGCGCCGGGAGCATGACGATGGACATCAACAGCATTCTCGAGATCGAGCGCCCGGCGCCCGGCTTCTACGACTTTTCCGCACCTTTCTGGGAGGCGACGCGCGAGAAGAAGCTCGTCATCCAATATTGCCGCAAGACCGGGAAGCCGCAATTCTATCCCAGGCCGACCAGCCTGTTCACGGGCCGCCGCGATCTCGAATGGCGTGAGGTCTCCGGAAAAGGGGAAATCTTCACATTCGCGATCGGCTGGCGCGGCTTCGGACAGTTCCAGGGACGTGAGCCCTATGTCTTCGCGACCGTTACGATCGACGAGGGGGTGAACATCATCGGCAATATCGTCAATTGCGAGATCGACGATCTGGCGATCGGAATGCGAGTGAAGCCCTATTGGGCGCCATTGACCGACGGCAGGCACCAGTTGATGTTCGAGCCCGACCGGGGTGAATGAAGCCCTCTCCGTTTGAGGGCTGACGCGGAAGGACCGCCAGGGGCCAGACTGAATTGCCGAGCGAATGTAGCCCGCCCGCGTTGCCGCCGTCTGAACATCTTATTCTCTCGGGGCGATCACGCCGGCACCTTCACGGCTTCCGCTTCGGAGAAAGCCGGGATGATCTCGTCGCGGAAAATGTCCATCGTCCGCAGCCCCCATTTTAGCGGAAGGTCGGCCATCAACGGCGCAAAGACAAAATAATTGATGTCGACGCGGTGAGCCATTTCGGCGATTTGCTCACGCACCGTTGCCGGGCTACCGGCCGCGGCCCAACCCTCGCGCACGGCCTGCGCAATATTGTCGGGCGGAACGATCGGCGACGTAAGGGTGAAGCCCGCATCGTTGGAAAGCTTGAGGATATTGGCGCGGTGATAGCGAAGAGCGGCTTCTCCGGTCCGGAGCGCTTCTTCGTCGGTGTCCGCCACATAGACATAACGGGTCAGACCGATCCTGGGGTTTGCTCCGTGAGCGCCGGGCCGGAAATTGTCCCTGAATATCTTGGATGCCTCGACGCAGCTCGAGAGCGGACCGTTGAGGATCGTGTGAAAACCCTGTTGCGCGGCCCAGATTAGCTGCGCGCCGCCGCCGGCGCTGGGATACCAGATAGGAGGATAGGGCCGTTGAAGCGGCCGACTGTCGAGCGGTGCCTCGATCGTGCCCTTCGGACCCTCGCGTGTCATCCGGCCATCCACCAGGCCCTGCATCAACAAGGGATAGAGATCGTCGAAACGCTGCTTGGCAGTCGCCGGATCGAGACCGAAAAAGCCGAGTTCGATAGGATTGGCGCCTCGGCCGATCCCGAGTTCCACCCGGCCATCCGACAGATGGTCAAGCATGCACACTTCCTGTGCCAGGCGATAAGGATCGTAGAGCGGCAACAGATAGACGAGGGCGCCAAGACGGATGGTCTTGGTGTGCTGGGCAAGCGCGGCGAGAAAAAGATTGGGCGAGGGCACCAGCGAGAGAGGCGTGCCGTGATGTTCGGCAAGGTGGTAAGCGTAGAAGCCGGCCTCCTCCGCCCGCTGTGCAAGCGCGAAGCGCTCCCGGTAGGTGGTCGCCGGGGCGCGCCCAGAGCGCTCGCAATGATCGAAAATACCGAATTGCACGAGGATTCTCCTGTTCATTCTCAGGGATGGCACCGCAGCTGAACTATGCTGCGTGTGACCATACAAAGAAGCTTGACATTGTCAAGCGTTCGGCACGCCGAAATATAGTCCCGGGCTGATATCGCGAGCGCGGAAGCGGCCTGGATCTGCCCCGGCTCAATGCGAAGCCAGATATTTGCGTGTGGCGTCGAACGCGGCCTCGATCCGGCGGTGGCGCTCCTCCAGCCAGGCCTGCGTGTCGAGGTGGGTGAAAATGTAGAGTTCGTTGTCGAGGATGGCCTGAATCACCCGCTCCCCCACCGCTTCAGGCGTGATGCCGGTCTGTCTGAACATGTCGTTGAAGCGCTCCGACTGGCTGCCGGTCGTCGGCCCTCCGAAGCGGCCATGCCGGTTGCGGTCCGATGTCATGATGTTCGTCACCACGGCCGCCGGAGCAAGCACGGAGACGCCGATATTCTCATCCTCGAGATCAAGCCGCAGCCCCTCGGAAAGAGCCGTCACCGCATATTTGGTCGCGGCATAGAGCCCTTGGTGCCAATGGGGGTTCTTGCGCACCTGAAAACCGCCAATTGAACTCGTGTTCACGACGTGGCCGCCTTCACCGCCCGCGATGATGAGCGGCACGAACGCCTTGATGCCGTTGAGCACGCCGAAGAGGTTTACATCGATGCTCCAGTCGATCGCTTCGTCCGGCGTCTCGTGGAGGGGCTTTATATTATAGGCGACCCCGGCGTTGTTGATGAGGATGTCGAGGCGGCCGAAGGTTTCCCGCACGGTTCGGGCGGCAGCGTACATCGCCTCACGATTGGCGACGTCGACGACCATGGGCAGGAAGCGCGCGCCGGTGAAAGACAATTGGGCGACCGCGGAGTCGAGCGCGCCCTGCTCGACGTCGACCAGCACCACCGAAACCCCGCGTTGGGCCAGCGATCGGGCAATGCCCAGGCCGATGCCCGAGGCGGAGCCGGTGACAAGGGCCACCTTATTCTCGAAATTCCTCATCGAACCGTCTCCGCGCAGATCCTCAAATGTTGCGTGCGGATGCTCGAGCACAAGGCTCGCGCGAGCAACCGGCAGGCCACAGGCAGTCCCGTGGCCCGTTCGAAAGTCTACGCCTCGACTCGCTCGCGCTGGACAAATTCCGGCGGCAAGGTGATTTCCGCCCAGCTCTGGCCGGTCTCCACCGCATTTTCGCCGACATAGATCTTCGAATAATCCACCGGCGTGCGCAGCCCGATCGGCTTGCGGCGCTCCTGGACGTCTCGCGCCATGTCCATGAGAATACGACGGATTCGGACGACCACCTGATCCGCCGGGATGAGGTTTTCCTGAGAGCGATCGTAGATTGATCCCATCGACTCGGCGACGATGACGTCTTCCGGGATGAAGGGTGCCATGCCCGTGAACCGTCCGTTCCGCATGGCCTCGCGATCCTGATACCAATTGTTCTCGCGGCCGGCCCTTTGCTCGCTTTCACATGTCTCCGGCGAAAAACCGAGGCGATCCAGCGTTTCGGGATCGAGGCTCATGAACCGCTGGGCTTCCAGCGGCTGTTGCGGCGTTGTCCAGGCGCTGTCGTAGTTCCCAAGATAGCCGATGGTCCTGTGAGAATCGATCGGCGTGAAAAACGCGAACGTTCCCTGATCGGGATACGCCCCGTTCGTGATGACCGTCGAGGGGGCGGCGAAGACCGAAGTCTTGCACGTCTCGTAGATGGTGCCGTCAGGCCTGGTCACCGTCCGAAACGCAGCGGAAAACTGGCCGAATTCGGTGGGATAGGTGTCGAAGCGCGGCGCCGCGTCCGCCATGATGCGCTGGAAGACGCTGTTGTCGGTAACGGGATGCTGCCGCGTCAACGCATCTTGATGCAGCGTCGTCAGGTGCGAGGAATCGGCGCCTCCGTCGATCGCCTGGATGAAGTTCGCATTGTAGATGACGGGCGCCACGAAACGCTGCTCCGGTGCGAAATCGAGCCATCGCCAGTCCGGAAACGACGGCTGCTCCTCGGGCGGTCCCAGATAAACGAAAATGAGACCGCCTTTCTCGACGACCGGAAAGGCCGGCTGGCGATAGCGCTTCATGAAGCGGTCGTCGGCTGCGTTCGGCATGTCGATGATCGTCCCGTCGACGTCGAACTTCCACCCGTGAAAGATGCAGCGCAGCCCGCCTTCCTCGATCCGGCCAAGGCACAGCGAGGCGCCGCGATGGCAGCACAATTCACGCAGGCAGCCGATCCTGCCCTTGCTGTCACGGAACAGGACATAATCCTCCGCGAGCATGGTCGAGCGTTTCGGATCGCTGCCCTGGGCGGGGAAATCGCGCGACAGGCCGGCAACGAGCCAGTAGCGCTTGAACGCCGCATTCATGGGCGTGCCAGGCTCGACACGGCAGAGGAAATCATTGTCTTCCCGCGTCATCATCGAAGACTCTCCTATTCAATCGTGAAGCGCCGCTTAGCGTGTCGTCCGATGTCCAATCGATCATCGCATCGCTCTCGACCGGCATATGCTAGCCGTGAGCTTGACAATGTCAAGATACTGCCATTAGTCAATCGCGCCTGCGCCGATGGTGTCGGCGCTGAGAGAGAGGATGCCGGTTCTCATGGGCCGATGGGAGAACCAGCCCGGTAAACCTGGCATCCACGGCGTGAAGGCGAGTACCTGACGCCTCAGTCATTCGTACCAAGCCGAGATAGCTGACCGGAGACATAGATGCCTACCGACCAATCCTCTGAATATCGTTCTGACCAACCTCTTCGGGGCATCAAGGTGGTCGAATTGACGCAATATATCGCCGGCCCGTTCGCCGGACAGCAGCTCGCCGACTATGGGGCGGAAGTGATCAAGATCGAGCGGCTGGGCGGCGGCGATCCCTTCAGAAACTATGTGGGCGGCAGGGACATCCAGGACTATGGCATTCACTATCGCTCCTATAACAAGAACAAGAAGAGCGTTGCGCTCGATCTGCAGAAACCCGAGGGGCGGGATATATTTTTGCGCCTGGCGGCAGACGCCGATGTGGTGCTTGAAAACTTCCGGCCGGGCGTGATGGACAGGCTGGGAATCGGCTATGAGGCGCTCCGGGAGCTGAACCCTGGCCTCATCTATTGTTCCGTCGCTGGGTTCAGCGATGACGGCCCCTACCGTGATCGGCCCGCGTTCGATACGGTCGGCCAGGCGCTGTCAGGCATCCTCCACACCTTTGTAGACCCCGACCAGCCAAGGCTCCGCGGACCGACGCTCGCCGATCAGGCGACAGCTCTGCAGGCCGCGATCGCCATCATGGCGACGCTATATGGAAGAAAGGTGAGCGGCACCGGCGCGCGTATCGATGTTTCCATGGTCGATGCGTCAATCGGTTTCGTTCCTGACTTCCATTCATTCTACACCGACGCCGGCGTCGCGATGGAGCCGGACTTTCGCGCGTCCATGTCGCAGGCCTTCATCATGCGATGTGCCGACGGCATGATCGCGTTCCAGCTCGCCGGCCTCACGCAGGCTTGGGTCGGATTGTGCCGTGCGGTCGGCCTTCCCGACCTCGCCGAGGATCCTCGTTTTGCCGAACGGCTGACGCGCGTCCAGAACTGGTCCGAGCTGCTGGAGATCATGCGGCCTATCTTCGTCCGGCATCCGCGCGGCTATTGGGAGGATAAGCTCGGCGCCGAGGGGATTCCCTACGCGGCCGTTCTGTCTATCCCGGAAGTTCATGAAGACCCCGAGGTCCAGCATAGCGGCATCTTCGAGCGGCTAGAGCATCCGCAGGCCGGGACCGTCACGATGATGCGTCGCCCGGCTCGCGTCGATCGTTCGCGAGGACCCCGGCAGGCGCTGCCCGCATTGCTGGGCGAGCATACCGAAGCGGTGCTTCGCGACGCGGGCTACGGCAGCGACGAGATCGAGAAATTGCGATCGGCGGGAGCCATCGATTCTTCCAGCCTATAGGCAGAGGGCTCCACGGGCCAGGCGACCAAGAAATGGGGCCTCGAGAGGATTTGAAAATGGATATCGCAATACAGATTCCGACCAAGGCCAATTCTTGGGAAGTCGCGGTTCGTGCCGAACAGCTCGGCTTTTCGCATGTCTGGTTCTACGACACGCCGCTTCTAAACGCGGAGCTATTCGCTGCCATGGGGGCGGCAGCGATGAAGACTTCCAAGATCAAGCTTTGCAGCGGCGTGATGATCCCGTTCAATCGGCTCGCGCCGGTGGCTGCAAGCGGGCTTGCGACCCTGAACGCGCTCGCGCCGGGCCGGATCGTTTTCGGCGTTTCGACCGGCTTCACCGGGCGGCGGGCGATGGGAATGAAGCCCGTCACGCTTGCCCGCATGACCGAATATATCGACACGGTCCAAGCGCTCCTTGCGGGCGAGATGACGGAGCTCGAGGTGGAAGGCGGGACGCACAAGATCCGGTTCCTCAACCCGGAATGGGGCGGCCTCATCAACATCGAGGATCCCATTCCTCTCGCCATCTCGGCGCTCGGACCGAAAGCGCGCGCGCTGACCGTGGAGAAGCGCGCGCAATGGATCAATGTGGCGACCTATCCCGAGCGCGAGAAAGCACAACTCGACGAGATGCGTTCTCTCTGGTCGCAGGCCGGCCATGATCCGGCGGAATTCTATTCCATAGCGACCATCGGGGGCCGCGTGCTGGACGAGGGCGAATCGCCCGACAGCGTGAAGACCAGAGAGCAGGCCGGCCCTCCTGCGGCGATCGTCTTTCACAATTTCATCGAGGAGAGGGAGTTCGGTTCAATCATGGGAAGCGAATTTCCGTTTCCCGAGGCGCTTGAGGCCTATCGAAGAATATATGACCGCTACGAACCCGCAGATGCCCGCTACCTCACCAACCATCGCGGACATCTGATGTTCGTAAGACCGGACGAGACGCACCTCACCGGCGACATCATCAAGGCGCTCACCTTGACCGGCACCAAGGCGGAGCTGGTCGAACGCCTGCGGGGGTTCAAGGAGCTGGGCTACAGTCAGCTGCAATTCCATGTCGTTCCCGGTCACGAGAACGAGATGATGGAGCGATGGGCAAACGTCATGGACTCCTTCTAGAGCGGCGCCGTCCTCGCATTCCGGCAATGTCGCCGAGGTGGAAGACAAAGCTGAACTTATAAAATATATGATCGTTGACAATGCGCCAGGACCCGGCCTAGCGGGATGAAAACATCCCGAGAATGTTCGTCGGGAAATTGCAGGAACGCCTTGGTGAGGCCGCCATGGACATATTAGGCTGGGCCGGTCCTCTCTCGGAGGAAGCCCCTTCGGCACCAATCCCTGACGCCGAGCAGATCCTGCGCCATTCGCCGATCGGCGTGGCGGGCGGCGGGACCGGCGAGCAGCGGAACACGATCGCTCTGCGGGGGCTCAAGCTGCCGCGTGATTCATCTGATCCAGGCGCCGAACCATCGCCAAAACCCGTAAAACGAAGGAATGCCCATGTCTGAATCCGTCATCACTTATGAGCTTGAAGGCAAGGTCGCGAAGATCGGTCTCAACAGGCCCGCGAAGCGCAACGCGCTGAGCGCGGAACTGGCGAATCAGCTGAACGAGGCTGTCGCCCGCGCTCAGGACGAGGCGCGCGTCGGAATGATCTTCAGCCATGGCGAGCATTTTTGCGCCGGTCTGGATCTGGCCGAAGCGATGCAGTGGATGAACGACCACGATCGTCATCTGGAGCTGCGGATCGGTTCGGCGCAAGCCGCCCGCCCCTTCGACACGATCGCCCGCGGCCGCATCCCCTTCGTCGCCGCGATCGGAGGGGCGTGCATCGGCGGCGGCTTCGAGCTGGCCTCGTCCTGTCACATCAGGGTCGCCGATGCGACGGCCTTCTTCGCTTTGCCCGAGGGACAGCGCGGCATCTATATCGGTGGCGGCGGGTCGGTCCGGATCGCCCGGCTGCTCGGCGTCGCCCGCATGAGCGACCTGATGCTGACCGGGCGTGTGCTGTCGTCCGAAGAAGCCGAGCGGTTCAACGTCATCCAGTATCTCATGCCTCGAGGCGAGCATGTCGCGCGGGCCATGTCGCTCGCCAACCGGATCGCGGAAAATGCCACGCTCACCAATTGGGCGATCGTGCACGGCCTGCCCCGCATTCAGGACTATTCCTATGATGACGGCCTGTTCGTGGAGGGTCTGTTCCATCACGTGGTCGCGAGTCCCGAATCCTCGCGAAGGCTGGACGAATTCGTATCCGGACAGGCTCGTCGCTTGGTGGAGCCGGGCAAGTCCGGCGATGACTATTACTAGGATCCAAACCCAATCGCGGCGGTGGTCGGGGCGGATGAGTGAATTGCCGTACAAGCAAGGACGCGCTTGACCCCGCTACGGCGCGAGAGACAAATGCCAAGCGCGAGCGCATCGGCCCAAGGTCGCGACTGCGGGAGGTTATTTCGACGACTCATGTCTGCTCGACAGTCCCAACCCTTCGGCGACGGTGAATTTCTACTCGAGGATCTGACCGGCTCCCTGGGCTTTCTAAGCCGCGCAGCCTATCTGCAGATCGGCGAGCTCATTCGAGAACGTGATGCCCTCTCGGTCAGTCCGCCGACGCATTCCATGCTGGCGCTCGTGCGCGCGAATCCGGGCATCCGCCAAGTGCATGCCGCCCGGCTCCTGCTGATCCACGAGTCCAACATGGCGATCCTGGTCCGAGAGCTGGTCGGCAAGGGGCTCGTCCAACGCCAAAAAGGTGGCGGAAAGCGAAGCGGATTGTGGATAACGGAGGATGGGGCAACCGTCCTCGCCAAGGCCGTCCAAGCAGCCGCCATCAGCCGCGAATATGCCGACAGCCTTTCCGACGAAGAATATCAGCAGCTTATTGGTCTTTTGAGTCGTGCCTACAAAGCTCGGCTCTGATCGAAGGCGAGCAGGCATCCGCGCGCAGCTTGACAATGTCAAGCAACTCGCGTTAATCAATCGAACCGGAGAGAGGCACGAGAGCGCCGCGCGCGCGGCCTTCAGCGGCCAGTTTTCGATCCGGTGCTGGATGGGCAGTTTTCCAATTGCCAGAGACCAAGGCGCAGTGATGTCAACGGTAATGAAGCACGAGACGTTTCAAGCGATCCCGGTTTACGACGGCGACCTCGTTTCGCCGGATGCTCTTCGCAACCCCTTCCCCCATTATCAAAAGATCAGGGATCTGGGGCCCGTGGTGCGTCTGGAGCACCCTGATGTCTATGCGATCGGGCGTTTCACCGACGTTCAGCAAGCGCTCCGATCGCCTGATATCCTCGTTTCGACGCGCGGCATCGGCTTCAACGACATCGTCAACGCTCCGATGGAGCAACCCCCGGTGATTCGGTCCGACGGCGAGCGCCACAGGAAACTGCGACGAGTGATCATGAAGCCGCTCATGCCCGCTGCCCTCAAGGAACGGAGGGAGATGCTCAAGGCGCTCATCAGCAGCCGCCTCGACACGATCGTCGACCAGGGAGAGATCGATGCGACGGCGACCATTGCCCGTCATCTGCCGCTCGAGGCCATCTCCTATCTTGTCGGCTTGCCGGACAACGGCCGCGCGAACATGCTTCGTTGGGCGTCCGCGAGCTTCAACAGCGCCGGTCCGCTCGATCGGGACGGGACGATGGACGCCCAGCTCGTCGAGGATTTCGAATCGTTGCGGGAAGTCCAAGCCTATCTTTTGGAGGTCAATCCTGCGCACCTGCGTCCCGGATCCTGGGCGCAGATGCTGTTCAAGGCGGCCGAGGCCGGCGCGCTCAATCAGGAGGAGGCGCGCGCGGCGATGAGCGCGCTGGTGCTGCCAAGCCTGGACACGACGATCTACGCGAAGGGGAATCTTCTCTACAATCTGGGGTGCAACCCGGATCAGTGGGCGTTGCTCCGCAGCAATCCCGATCTCGTATCGAGCGCGGTGCTTGAAGGCGTGCGCTACAGCGCGACGGTCCGGTGGTTCGCCCGCGTCGCGGCTCAGGATTATCCGATCGGCAATATGGTCATTCCCGAAGGGGGCCGGGTCATGGTGCTGTATGGCGCCGCCAATCGGGACGAACGTCATTATCCCGATCCGGATCGGTTCGACGTCACGCGCAATCCCACGGATCAGCTTGGCTGGGGTACCGGGCCGCATATGTGCGGAGGCATGCACCTGGCGAAGCTCGAGATGGAGGTGCTTCTCGAAGCGATGATCGAACGGGTCGCGCGCATAGAAGTGGGCACGCCCGTGATCGGCACCAACAGGGGCCTTTACGGCTTCGACAACCTGCCCATCCGGCTGCACAGCGCCTGACAGGGCGCGGCCGGGAGGCGTAATGGACATCGACAACCGAAAGCTGTGGCTGGAAGTTGCGTTGAACGGGGGTTGGGGCCGTAAGCTTCAGCCCCTTATCCCGGTCAGCGTGCGCGAAATCGTCGAAGAAGGAATTGCGTGCGTGCGCGCCGGCGCGTCGATCGTGCATTTTCACGCTTACGACGAAGCAAGCGGCCGCCCCAGCGACGATGCGGAGCTTTACGCGGCGGTGATCGAGGGGATTCGCGAGCAGGTCGACGCGATCGTCTATCCCACCATAGCGTTCGAGGGCGAGGATCGACATGCGTTTGTGGAAATTCTTGCGCGCAGGCGCCTGCTCGAATGGGCCGCGCTCGATACCGGATCGGTCAATCTCAGTCGTTTCGTCGATATCGGCGCAGGAAAAACGGGTACCATCTACAGCAATGACGAGAGGGGAATGCGGCGCGGGCTTCGCCTGGCTGCCGATTATGGCTTCCACCCGTCGTTCGCCTGCTACGAACCGGGTTTCATCCGTTTGGGCGCGGCGCTCCATCGTGTCGTTCCGAACATACCCCAGCCGGTCTATCGCCTGATGTTCTCCGATGGCCTGGCATTCGGATTTCCCCCCGACCGCTATGCGCTGACCGCCTATCGGCAGCTTCTCGCGACTGAAGCGCCGGACGCGCCAACAATGGTTGCCGGCCTCGACGTCGACCTATCCCCGCTAATGGATGACGTCCTCGACGCAGGCATGCATTGGCGCGTCGGGTTGGAAGACGCGCCGCTTGCCAGCCAGACTGGCAATTTGACTTTGGTCGAGAAGGCGGCGGCACGGATGGCGCACCGCCTCGCGACGCCGGCCGATGTTCGTGCGGCGCTGAATTCCCATCAGACCGATGCCGGAAGCGGCCTATAACGAACGTGCGCGCTGCCTCAAGCGCCCGCGTCCGGTGAAGGCAGTTGCTGTTCGGCTTTCGGTCCGTCCGCGCCGATACGATTGAGCAGCAGAGAATTCTGGTAGGCGCTTTCCTGCAGCTGCTGCGACCAAGCGTCTCGCGTGGCGTCGTCCACCGCATGATGAATGACGATCGACAGGACGAAGGGAATGCGGCCATCTTCAGTCCAGACAGGCGCCGAAAGCGCAATGTGGTTCGGCCCGTCGCCATAATAATAAGTAGCAAATCCTTTTGGCAGCACCGCCTCACGTGCGGCGGCTATCAGCTTACGGACTGCATCGTCGCTGTTCTTGGATTCGGGCAGCTCACCCTTGATCAATTCCTTCGTCTGGTCTTCGGGCAGATAGGCCATGAAGAGCAATCCCGCGCCCGAGGCCAGCATTGGAAGATGGCCCGATCGGAACTCGAAGGCACCCGTGCTTTCCGAACGCTGGATATACACCGACACCGGCCCGCCTTGGCTCCATACCGCCACCGCGGTGCTCTGGCCGGTTTGGCGATGCAGCGACTGGGCCGCATCACGCATGACGTCATAACCGTTCAGCTGCCGGAACGAGGCCAGGCTCAACGCGAAGGCGCTCGGGCCCAGCTGGTAGCGCCCGCGATCCTCCTGTTCGACCAAGCCCGTATTCACCAGGCTTGTTAGATAATTGTGGGCCGCGCCGCTGGAGAGGCCACAGCGCTTGGCTATTTCAGCAAGCTTTACCGCTCCAGGGCCGCGCTGGACCGCCAGCAAAACACGATATCCGATTTCCACGGATTTGATGCGCTTGGACGCGCGGCGGTCCGATTTTTCAATCGACATGTTATTTTCTGCCATTGCATGCTGATTAACCGCCAATGGCAAGCCTGACAACGTTCGCGGCTCCCAAGGCATCCAGCCCCGCCGCATCCCCGACTCCGCGGTTCAAATCCCGGATTTCTGGGAAATTTCGGACGCCCGCTGCGGCGGGATGAGGGAGTGGTGCCCAGGGGCGGAATCGAACCACCGACACCGTGATTTTCAGTCACGTGCTCTACCAACTGAGCTACCTGGGCGCATCCGCGGCAAGCGGAAGTGGCGGCTATAAGGGCGCTCGCGCTCGGCTGTCCAGTCCTGCCTCGCGCGCCGGCGCCGCCTATTCTTCGGAAGAGGCCGCAATCCGATCGCCGGCTTCCTCCACAGGAGGGCCGGGCACGCGATAGGCATCGCCGAGCCAGTTCAAAAGGTCGCGATCCTTGCACCCCCGGCTGCAAAAGGGCGTGTACGCGGCAATGCCGGGCTTGCCGCAGACCGGACAGGCCCCGCGCTTCCTGGATGGGGAGGCCGTGGACATGCCGCAGCATATGGCGAGCGGCCGATCGGGGCGCAAGGCGAGGTCTCCCCAATGCCGCTCCGATTGCGGCCCGTCAGCCGCTTCTGTAGGCCGCTCGCCCATGCGTTCGGCGTCGCATCAGATTTCCTATTGCGAGGATCGCACGTCGTTCCGCCGCCGCGCCGCATCGATCCTGCTCGCGCTCGTCATCAACGCGCTGGTGGCGCTCATGCTGCTGACGATCGCGGCGCAACGCCGATTCGGATCGCCCGACGAGCGGGGCACGATCCTCGTCCGGCTGCTTCCGCAAGCTTCGGATGCCCCCACGCCGAGCCGGA
>DATEDR010000246.1:0-9858 GCA_035281605.1 Sphingobium sp. | reverse complement strand
ATCTCGAAGTTGATCATCTGCGCCATGATGAAGACGCCGATGCCCATCCAGCACATGCCGCCCAGGCCGATGACCTGCATCGTCGACAGGCCGAACAGGCCGACCGGATCGGGCGTGAAGAAGGGCGACATATATTGGAAGTTGATGTAGCAGATCATGCCGAAGACGAGGAAAGGCAGGGCGCCGATGATATAGGCCGACGCCTTGGATTCCGACGACATCGCGCGGATCTTGAGCTTCATCTGCGCGCGCTGGCGCAGCACGGTGGCGAGGTTCGACAGGGTTTCGGCCAGGTTGCCGCCTGTCTCGCGCTGGATTGCCAGGCTGATGACGAAGAACTGGAATTCCGGCGTCCCCAGGCGATCGGCCGTTTCCTGCAGCGCCTGGTCCATCGACTTACCGATCTTGATCCGTTCGGTGATGAGCTTGAACTCCTCGCCAACCGGCCCCGGCACTTCATTGGCAACGACGCCCAGCGTCTCGGTGATCGGCAGGCCCGAGCGCAGGCCGCGGGTCAGCAACTCGAGCGCATCGGGAAATTTGGTGGTGAACTTCTGCACCCGCTTGGCGATGAGGCGGCCCACCCACATATGCGGCAGGGCAAGGCCGGCGGCGAGGCTGACCATGACCGCCAGCAGCGGCGGGAAGCCGCGCAGGAACATCGTCGCGCACAAAAGCAGGAAGATCACGGCGCAGGCGGTCATATATTGGCTGACCGTCCATTTCTTGCCGGTCATGCGGATGCGCTTGGCCAGATTTTCCGGATTGGGCACCAGCGACACGAGCATCTTCATTTCGGTGCCGGGTTGCCGGTTGGAGATGACGCGGCGCATGCGCGCTTCCATCATCGCATCGGTCGAGCCGCTGTGCCGCTCGCGGATCAGGGCGACGCGGCGCTTGCTCGCTTTTTCGGCCGACGGACCGGCAAAGGCCATCATGACGAGCCCGAGGAGGCTCGCCAGCAATATCGTCAGCAGGATGATGTTGCCCATGTGATCGCCCGTTCCGTAGGGAGGATCGCGCCGCCCCCTATGGGACAGCGCGAAATGCTCAATTCTTTGCCGCGGCCTTTTCCTTGCGGGCGGGGATCAGGCTTTTGAGATCGCCGATCTTGCCGAGCAGGGAGTCGCCCTTCTTCTTGGCGCCCTTGTCGTCCGTGGCCGCGTCGGCATCATCCGCCGCGCCCATGACGGCGTCGAGCAGGCTGGCGCAGGCTGCGCCGAGCTTGCTGCCCTTGGCGGTTTCGGCGAGCGTCTTGCCAAGCTTGGCCGACTGCGCCGCGACCCGCAGGTCGAAGGGGATAAGGATGTCGACCTTGCGTTCGATCGACGTCTCGAAATCCTTGCGGCTGATTTCC
The DNA here is from genome assembly GCA_035281605.1 of Sphingobium sp. GTDB lineage: Bacteria > Pseudomonadota > Alphaproteobacteria > Sphingomonadales > Sphingomonadaceae > Sphingobium. The sequence goes on along the minus strand of DATEDR010000246.1, from coordinate 8,501 downwards.
TGGATGCCGGCGTGGACCCGGTTGGCGACCACCAGCACGCGCGATTGGGGCGCGTTGGTCTTGAGCCAGGACAGGATGCGGATCGAATCGCGCGCCGCCGCCAGCGTCAGTTCAGTGACGACCACCGCGACATTGACGTCGCTCATCAGGTGCGGATGCTGGATCAGCATGTGGCGCGGCAGGTCGACGACGCTGCATTCGAACGCCGCGCGAAATTCCTCCAGCAACTGATAGAAGGCGCCGCCGTCGTTCATCATCGGCTGGCTGATCGGCGCTTCGGCCGACAGGATCGCCAGCGTATCGCTCGCGCGGACCATGGCCCGTTCGATGAAGAGGCCGTCGATGCGGCTCGGATTCTCGATCGCGTCGGTCAGCCCGCGACCGGGTTCCAGGTCCATCGCGAGCGCATTGGTGCCGAAATGAACGTCGAGGTCGAGGAGCGCGGTCGGCCGCTTCTGCTTGTCGCTGAGCAGCCAGCCGAGCGAGGTCGCGATGCTGGACGCGCCCACGCCGCCGCGCGTGCCGATCACCGCCGCGGTCATGTGCGGGCGTTCGGGCGCGGCGTCCCGAGGGGCGAAGAAGACCGCCTGCGCCTGCGCCAGCGCGTCGCGCAGCTGGTCGGCGCCGAAGGGCTTCAGGAGATAATCCTGGATGCCGCTGGCGATCAGGTCGCGGTAGAGGCGCACGTCATTGACCTGGCCCGCGGCGATCACCACCGTGCCGGGCTCGCACACTTCAGCAAGGCTGTTGATGTCGTTGAGCGGGTCGCCGCTTTCGGACATGTCGACGAACAGGATCTGGGGCGAGGCGGAGACCGACAGGCTCTGCACCGCATTGCGCATGCCGCCCTTGTTCACCTTTTCGGGAGCCCAGCCCATTTCCGCCGCGACCATGCTGAGCAGGTCGTGGCTGTGGTCGTCGCAGACGAAGGCGTGGAAGGGGTCGCGTTGTCCGGCCATGGGAGCTTTCCAGGGTGCGTTCATGTGTCAGCGTCCTAGGTTCTTGAGGTCGCCCGAGCCGGTCGGCGTCTTGTCGCGATAGGTCGAGATGGCCCGGTTCGAAGTGGCGGTGCGCAGGTCGCTGTCGCTGCTCTGGCCGCGGACCAGATCGTCCGGATTGGCGACCATGGCGGCGAGATTGCCGTTGATGCCGCAACCGAAGTTGGACGAGGAGCCAAGCTGGTTTTCCGTTTCGCTCTTCCCCGACCAATCCGGACATCCTGGGACGTAGGCGGTGGCGCGGCGGACGACGAGCCGCATGCTGCCGGCAGGCGCGCTGCCAGCGACGGCGGAGCTGTCCTCGCCCACGAGCATGCCGTGGCGGGCAACGACGTCGGCGACGCCTTCGCGCAGGGCAGGGCTGTCATAGGCGTCGGTCACGATCGCGACCTGATCGCCATAGCCCAGGTCAATCGACACGAACCAGTCGTCGAGCCGCCGTGCTTCCGAAGCGGTGAGGCCGCCATCGGGTCCTGCCTGCACGTCATAGGTGAAGGCGGTATGGCTGACCACCGGCTGATGCACCGATTCGACGGTCCGATTGGGCTTGGCCTCAGCGGTAATGGGCAGCGCCAGCACGGCGAGAGCGCCGAGGCGGACGAGGGTCTTCCTGGACATCATGATCATGTCTGTCGTCCTTGCGGTCAGAAGCTGAAGCCGGGCGCGGCGGATTTGGCGGAACGCTTGCCTTCGTCACGGGCGGCGACGGGAGGCAGAGGGGCCGAAGCCTGCGGGCCGGGGGCCGGCGCGGGCGTTCCGGGCTCGCGGCGCGGCATGGGCCGGCGGCCGCCGCTTATCCCGTCCTGGCCCTGCTGAAGGAACAGGCCCTGGCCGATATTGGCGTTGCGGAACCCGTCGGTCGGCAGATGCGCTTCGGACGCGTTGATCGGCTTCACCAGATAGGGGGTGACGAGGATCACCAGTTCGGTCTCGTTGCGCTGGAAGCGACGCGACTTGAACAGGCTGCCCAGGATCGGGATCTCTCCCAGGCCCGGCGTCTTGCTGATCGAATTGGCGGTGTCGTTGTTGAGCAGGCCGGCGATCATGAAGGCCTGGCCCGAACCCAGTTCCACGGTGGTTTCCGCCGTCCGGCTCTTGAGCGCGGGGACGGTGGTGTTGACCGAGAAGTCGAGGCTCGACACGGTCGGGCGCACGCGCAGCGAGATGCGGCCGTCGGCGAGCACGGTCGGCGTGAAGGCCAGCTGCACGCCATATTGCTTGAACTCGATGCTGTTGCCCTGCGTGCCGTTGCTGACGGTGTAGGGATATTCGCCGCCCGCCAGGAAGCTGGCCGTTTCGCCCGACAGGGCGGTCAGGTTGGGCTGGGCGAGCGCGGTGGCGAGGCCGCTCGATTCGGCGAGATCCAGCGCGCCGGCGACGTCCATGCCGAGGAGCTTTGCAATAAAGCCCAAGGATGTGCCACCATCGGTTGGATTGTTAAACGTGTATTCCGTCGATCGCGGGATCGAGACATAAGGCGGCGTGAACGAGCCATCGGGGTTGAGCACACCGGGGACAACCGTCTCCTTGGTGACACTCCGAGTGATGAAGTTGCGGGTGGACCGGCTGATGGCTCCCGTGAACGATCCTGTGCCTCCGCCAAGTGCCGAAATGTTCACGCCGATCTGGTGCCCGACGTCACGGCTGACTTCGGCGATCTTGACCTGCAGGTTGACCTGCAGCGGCGTTGCGGTGCGCAGGCGGCTGACCACGGTCACTTCCTTGCCGACGAAGGCCTGCGTGAGGCGCTCGGCCTCGGCCGCATCCTCGGGCGCGGCGATCGTGCCGGTCAAGAGGACCATGCCGTTCATCTTGTTGACCGCGATGTCGGCGTTCGGCATCGCCAGCTTCAGCATGTCATCGATGCTGGTGAGGTTGTTGCCGACCCGTACGGTGCCGGAAAACAGCACCTTGCCGTTGGTCGCGGTGACGAACACGGTGGTTTCGCCGGCCGCTTTCGCGATCAGGTAGAGCTGGTTCTGGGCACGGACATGGACGTCGACCACATTGGGGTCGCCGATCACGACGTCGGACATCTTGGCCGAGAGATTGACCACCTTGGTGCCGCCGACCGACATCAGGATCGCATTGTCCTGCATCGAAGCGGGCGCGGCGTTGAGCGCGGTGGTCGGCGCGGCAGCCATGGCGATCGCCAGGCCCAGCGCGATCGCGGGAGCAACGAGCGGTTTCACCGCCGTCTTTCCCGCGTGCAGGTTGAGACGCTTCATCTTACTTCCCCCCGACCGGAACGACGGTCACATTGGTGCCGCGGGCGACGCGGATCACTGGGCCGCTGACGCCACCGGCACCGGCCGGAGCGCCCCCCACGGGCGCAACGCCTGCGGCAGCGGTCTGCAGCGGCTTGGCGGGGACGCTGCTGCGTTGATAGCGAGAGACGTCGGCGCCGGTTGAATAGGTGGTGCCTTTGTCGACCGGGCGAGCGGCGAGCTTGGCGATGATCTTCTTTTCCGCGTTCGGATTGGCGCCGTCGGGCAGGTCGACGTCGGCGCCGGCAATGGCGGCATCAAGGTCGGATGCGTTGTCGGCGATCGAGCGCAGCGTCAGAGAGAGCGAGCCGATGGTCTGCGCCACCGCGATCTTCTCGGCGATCTTGGGCGTCACTTCTATGGTGACGTTGGAATAGGTCTGGACGACCGGCTTGCCGTCCGCGCCCAGCGCGTCCATGCGCTGGTCGGTGGCAAGCACGCGCAGGTTGCGCAGAATGGTTTCGGACACTTTGAGGGGGTCGCCGTCGCCGCCGCCAGACACGCTCTGCGTCAGCATCAGGTCGACGCGGTCGCCCGGGAAGACGAAGCCCGCGACCGAATTTTGCGCCGACACCGGCACCGTGACCGCGCGCATGCCCGGACCAAGCGCCGCGGCGAGGAAGCCCCGCTCACCCGGCTTGATCACCGAGCCTACCGTCATCGGCTGACCGGCGGAGATGGCGGTACGGACGACGCTGCCCGCTAGCTTGGCGGGGTCGGATTGCCCCTGAAGATAATAGGCCTGCTCGACCAGATCCTTGGGCCAGGGCTGAAAGCGGAAACTTTCCGCGTCCAGGATGGTGCCCACGGGAAGCGCCTTGGTCGCGACCAGAACATGCGGCTGGTCCGCTTCCACGGGCATCGCCGAAGCACTGGCCTGAGGCGCGCCCGACGAACTCAGCATGTTGCGCGCGAGAAGAGCTGTCGTGACCGCTATGATCAGCGCTCCCATCAGCAGAACGATTTTCTTGGCGTCCATGATGAAATTCGTCTCCCTCATTCAGACGAGCAAGCGCCTGAGCCCCCATGATTACGCAAATTGGTTAAGATATCGTTCGCCAATCAGCCACAGCGCCGCGACGGATATTGCGATACCGTAAGGAATTTGCGGCTGCCCCAGCCTGCGCGTCGTCCGGTGATGGACCACGGTGACGATCGTCACCACGCCGCCCAGCAGCGCCATGACCATCAGCATCGAGAGCACCGCCTGCCATGGGAACCATAGCGCCAGCGCGCCGAGCAGCTTGACGTCACCCCCGCCCATGCAGCCAAGCGCGAACAGCGTCGCGAACAGAGCGAAGACAAGGAGCGCGAGCCCTAGCTGGATCGCCATGCCCGGCCACAGCGGCAGGCCATTGGCGAGCCACCAGAGTGGCGCCATCGCGGCGACCCCCAGGTTCAGCCGATTGGAGATTATCCGCGCGCGCAGGTCCGTGACGCAGGCCGCGACCAGCAGGATGCCCAAGGCGCACAGCAGCGCCAACTTGAAATATTCCCCCGACATGACTCTACACACTAGACCCCATGGCTTACCAAACCGTAACCATGCGCCCATGGATTCGCCGCTGACCGTTCCCCCCATCTTCGATCGTCGCGCCTGGCCGATGAACGGCCGGCTGGATGACTGGCGGACGGCGGACGGCGGGCCGCTGCGCCGGTATCGGCTGGGCGATGGCACGCGCGGCCGGATGCTGGTGCTGGGCGGGCGCGGCGACATGATCGAGAAATATCTGGAGGTCATCCATCATTGGGCGCAGCGCGGCTGGGCCGTCACCAGCTTCGACTGGCGCGGGCAGGGGGGATCGGGGCGGCTGACCCCCGACCCGATGTGCGGCCATATTGACGATTTCGGCCAGTGGATCGCCGACCTTGAAGCCTTCGTTGCCGACTGGCGTGCCGAGGGCAGCGGGCCCGCCGCCATCGTCGCGCACAGCATGGGCGGGCACCTGCTCCTGCGCGCTCTGGCCGAGGGGATGGCGCCGCCCAACGCGGCCGTGACGGTAGCGCCGATGATGGGCGTCCACAGCGCGCCATTGCCGCTCTGGTTGGCAAGCGCCATCGCGGGAGCCATGTGTGCCCTGGGATTTTCATCGCGGCAGGCGTGGACGCAGAAGGAAGGGTCCGTGCATCAGCGGGCCATGCGCCAGAAGCGCCTGACCCACGATCCCGAACGCTATGCCGACGAACTATGGTGGCGCGACCACAGCAGCGATGTCGCGCTGGGCAGCCCAAGCTGGCGATGGGTCGCGCAGGCGCTGCAGTCGACGCGCGCTCTCGAGCGGCGCGCACGGCTGGAACGGATCGCTGTCCCGCTGCTGATCCTCGCGGCGCAGGAGGACAGGCTTGTGTCCACCCCCGCAATCCGGCGCATCGCCGCGCGCATCCCGGGCGCGCGCCTGCATGTCTATGGCCCGGAAGCGGCGCATGAAATATTGCGCGAACTCGACCCGGTGCGGCTGGATGCGTTGCGCCGCATCGACGCGTTCCTGGATGAAACAGCGCCGGCATGACGGGATTCGACATAGTCATCGTCGGCGGCGGCATCGCCGGGGCCAGCCTGGGCGCGGAACTGGCGCGGAGCGCCTCCGTCCTCATCCTGGAGCGGGAGGATGCGCCGGGCTATCATGCCACCGGGCGGTCGGTGGCCTTCTGGGAGGAAAGCTATGGCGGGCGCGCGGTCCAGCCGCTGACCACCGCATCGGGGCCGTTGTTGCGCGCGCCCGATCGGGACTTTCATGATCGGTCCTTCCTGTCGCCCCGGCGCACCCTGCATGTCGGGCGAAGCACCGACGCGGAGGCCCGGGACCGGTTGCTGGCGGAGTGTGCCGACCGCGTCGAACTCCGTCCGGTCGACCCGGCCGCGCTGCTGCCCGGGCTGCGGCCGGAATGGACGCTGGGCGTGTTGGAGCCCGCCGTCAGCGACATTGACGTTGCGGCGCTCCACCAGGCCTATCTTCGCCAGTTTCGCCGTCGGGGCGGGAAGCTGAAGGTCTCGACCTGGCTGGAAGCAGCAACCGGCGGCCCGCAGGGCTGGCGCGTGAACATGCGCGAGGGTGCGGTCGATTGCCGCATCCTGGTCAACGCGGCCGGGGCCTGGGCCGATGACGTCGCCCTGCGCTGCGGCGTGCAGCCCATCGGCATCGCGCCGCTCCGGCGGACCGTGGTGCAACTGCGCGTGCCCGCCATGCCTTCAGCCGACCTGCCGCTGGTCATGGACCTGGGTTCCCAATTCTATTTCAAGCCGGAGGGGGAAGGGCGCATCTGGCTGACCCCGCATGACGAGGAGCCGTCCGTCCCGTGCGACGCCGCCCCTGAAGAACTGGCGGTGGCGCAGGCCATCGCGCGTTTCCAGACGGTCGTCGACTGGCCCATCGCGGCGGTCGAGCGCCGCTGGGCGGGGCTGCGCAGCTTCGCCCCTGACCGCGCGCCGGTCTATGGCTTCGATCCGGAGGCGCCGCCCTTCTTCTGGTTCGCCGGGCAAGGCGGGTTCGGCATCCAGACTGCGCCTGCCGCCGCGTTGCTGGGCGCGAGCCTGCTGACGGGCGACGCCCTGCCGGCCGCGATCGCCGGGATTGACCCCGACGCCTATCTGCCGGACCGGCTCCGCTGACGAACGGAACGAAAGGGCGGCACGTCACGTTCAGATGATGGCCGCGCGCACGGAGTTGCGGACCAATAAAAGATGCGGCCATCCCATGAATAGGAGGATGTCTCATGAGAAAGTCGATCATCTCAGGAGCGGGCCTGCTCGTCGCCGGTCTTTTCTTGTCACCAACGGCGCCGGTCTTTGCTCAAACTCAGGAAGAAATCATCATCACCGGCCGCTATGGACGCGTGCCTGACAGCGTCAAGAGCCTGTCGCAGCCGGTAAGTTATGCGGATCTCGATTTGACTACCAAGGCCGGCAAGGATGAGCTTCGCCATCGCGTGGCGCTGACGGCACGCTATTTGTGCGAGCGGCTGGGCGAGTCCGACGGATCCAATCCGGTGGCGCCCTCCTGCCGCGACAGCGCCCTGAAGGATGCCATGGGCCGCGTCGGCACGATCGAGGAAGGCTTCGCGCCGCGCGGCACCGGCTGGGTCGCCAGTTCGCGCTGGCAAGCACCCTATCCCGAGGATTGGTCAAAGCGGTATCCGTAACGGTCAGCCAGACGTGGCGCTTCGCCGATCTTCGTCCCGGACTTGCTCCATCCCGCTGAGCTGCGTCAACGCAAGAAAGCAGGATCCGGTTCAGGGCCGGGACGATGGAAAAAGCGCTGATCTATCCTTTACCGGCGGAAACTCTCTGCCGCCGCGCAGGCCAGCTGGTCGGCGCGCTCATTTTCCGGATGCCCCGCATGGCCCTTTACCCATTGCCACGTGACCTGATGGCGGGCGGTGGCGGCGAGCAGAGCCTGCCATAATTCGCCGTTCTTGACCGGCTTCCTGTCGGCGGTCTTCCAGCCATTCTTCTGCCAGCCGAAGACCCATTTGGTGATGCCGTCCATCACATATTTGCTGTCGGTGTACAGCGTTACGCGGCAGGGTCGCGTGAGCGCGTTGAGCGCCTCGACCGCCGCCATCATCTCCATGCGGTTGTTGGTGGTCAGCTGTTCGCCGCCGGACATGTCCTTCTCGGTGCCGCCAAAGCGCAGCACGGCGCCCCAGCCGCCCGGGCCGGGATTGCCCTTGCACGCGCCGTCGGTGAAGATTTCGACCGCAGGAAGATCGGTCATGCCTCCAGCAGGTCCTGCGGCGCGGCGGCAGCGTAGAAATCCAGCCGCCGCAGATAGGCGAGCGGATCCTTGCGCGTCACCAGCGCGTCGGCGGGGGTATTGATCCAGTCATAGGCGCGCGTCAGCAGGAAGCGCAGCGCCGCGCCTCGACACAGGGTCAGGAACGCCGCGCGCTCGGCATCCGACAGTCCGTGGGATTGCTCATAGCCCCGCAGCAGCGCCGAAGAGCGGTCGGCGAAGAACTGCGTGCCGTCATTGCTGAAGCACCAGGCGCTGTGGGTGACCGCCAGATCATAGGCGCGGACGTCGGTGCAGCTGAAATAAAAGTCGATGAGGCCGGTCACCTGGTCGCCCAGCATAAGGACATTGTCGGGGAACAGGTCGGCATGGATGACCGCGCGGGGCAGGCGAGACGGCCAGTGCGCGTCGAGAAAGGCGAGTTCGTCCGCGACCCTCTGGCCCAGCCCCGGCGCGATGTCGTCGAAATGATCGCCGCATCTGGCGGCGAGGTCGTGCCAGCC
>DATEDR010000245.1:0-2214 GCA_035281605.1 Sphingobium sp. | reverse complement strand
GCGATTTCGCGGGCAGATTTAGGTGGCGGGACTTTTGTCCTTTTCAAACATTGATTTGCCGTGTCACGAACCTCTTCTTTGGCGGCTCGCGTTGGCGTGGTCGGGAGACGCGGCCCTGTCCGACCGATTCTGGGCAGCAGGGGCCGCTTTTCCTCTTCCCATTCGCTCCAGAGTCGATAGGCGCTATGTCATGACCGATCATCCCACTTCCGCGATCCCCTGGGACCAGCCCGCCACTCTGATCGACCTGGAGGGGCGGGCGCCGATCATCGGCACCGTTCGCGATTGTGCCCAGCATTTCGCCATCTTCAAACCCCATGCGCGGGAACAGGCGCGCGTGCTGCTGACCCAGCCGATCCATCGGGTGGGGCGCAAGACCCGCACCTGGCTGCTGGAGCCGTTCGAGATCGCGCAACTGGCAGAGCGGCTGCGGGCGGAAACGCACTGAGCGGGCTGTCACCGACAGCGGCGCTGGCGCGTTCCCATGGGTGCCCGGCTTAGCCGTTCTTATTCATGAGGCATCGTGGGACGACGTTGCGGGTGTAGGATTGTGGGCAAGCGGGTTGAGACAGACGTGCGGGATTCTGGCGCCTGTTTCATCGCGGCTTTCCAAGGCTTGGGGTTGAGGGTTGCGGGGCTTGATGGCGGGCACAGCCGCGCCGTTCAGGGGCTGGCGGTGCGGAGTGCGACAGCGAGGTCGCGGTAGAGCACGGCGTTCGGGCAAGCGCTGGCGAAGGCGATGCGGATACGGCTGGCGGTCTCGACGACGCGGGCGGCGACCTTGATGAGCCTGAGGCGGATGGTGATGAACTCGGCGTTTTTCAGCGCGGCGGCGGCCGGGATGGCCTGCCGCAGCTTCCACATCAGCCAGTATGCGGCGGTATGGAGGATGAGGCGCATCTGGTTGGCGTTGGCCGACCGGCAGGAAGTACGGTCGCTTTTCAACTGTGCCTTATGGAGCTTGATGAGGTTTTCGGCCTGGCCGCGTGCGCAATAGAGCGTGTCGTAGATGTGCTCGGCGCTGCCGTCCTCGATCGAGGTGACGACAAAGCGGATATCGAGGCCGAGGCCGCTGGCTTCTATCCGGGCGGCGACCCGGCGCTGGTGCGGTCCCCAGGACTTGGCGGCGTAGCGGGTCTCGGCATAGCGGCGTAGCACGCCCAACTCGCGCATCGCCCGGTCGGTGGCACAGGCATCACTGCTGCTGACGATGACCGGATCGCCATGAAGCGTCTTGTTGCCGGGCAGGCCGAACACATAATCGATGTCGTTCGCCTCGCACCATGCCATGATCTCGGGGCGTCCGTAATGGCCATCGCCGCGCAGCGTGATGCGGGTATCGGGCCAGCGGCGACGGATGCGACGGATCAGCCGCCGGATATGACCTGCCGTCTCGGCGCCCGAAGGCGACTTGCCGGTACGCAGCAGCATCGCCACCGGACGTCCGGTGGCGGTGTCATAAACATGGATCGGCAGGAAGCAGCGCTCGCCATAATGGCCGTTCCAGAAGGAGAGTTGCTGGCCGCCGTGGACGACATCGACCGTCTCGTCGATGTCGAGCGTCACCGCGACCGGCGGTGCGGAATAGCTCGCGCAGTAAAGATCGACGAGCGCCCCGGTCAGCCGCACCAGTTCACGCGTTGTCGGCGCATTCTCCCAGCGACTCATCGTCGGCTGGCTCGCCAGGCCGACCACACCGCCGGGCAGTTTTCCGAGCGCCAGCTTGAACCCGGGATCGTGACGCAAGGTGTCGAGATCATCGGCGTCTTCATAGCCGCAGGCAATCGCCAGCATGCGAGCGCGCAGGATGTCGCCCAGGTCGTGGACGACACGACTTTGGTCGCGAGGGTCGGCAATGCAGGCGGCAAGGCGATCCGCGAGGCCGAGTTGTCGCTCCGCCTGCGCCAGCAGCAGCACGCCACCATCAGATGTCAGCCTCCCGCCATCGAAGGCGGCGGTCACTTTCTTGCGGCAAATCGCTGGGAATGAAAAACGTGGCGCGCTATCATCTGCCATGGCGGGCGTGGCACTTTCTGTCCGGTGTAGTGGGATGGCGTAAGCACCCGTTCTCTATTCCAGATCAGTAACTTACTCTACGTCCGCCAACCCGATCGCAGTCTCATGGTGAATAAGACGGGTTAGGTCCATCCCTTTGTTGCACGGCCAAGGGCTCATTCAGCGGCGCATTGGCTGATCGTCAATCAACCATATCAG
>DATEDR010000244.1:0-5345 GCA_035281605.1 Sphingobium sp. | reverse complement strand
ATCTCCTCGACGCGGCGTTCAAGCTCGATGACAGCCTGGTGGTCCCCGACCTTTTATTTGAGCGCGAGCTTGACGCTGAGTTCGGTGAACGACTGCGCGCGCTCGGCATCGTCATCGAATCTCTGGATGGCAGCGAGGTCCGCCGCGCGACCCAGCTGGGCCGGGCCGAACGGCGGCTTTCGGTCGCTGACACCTTCGCCTTCGCCTTGGCACATGGGCGGCAGTGGACGCTTCTGACGGGCGATGGCGTTTTGCGCGCGGTCGCCCAGGCGGAAGGTGTTGCCGTACATGGCGTGCTCTGGATAATCGACCGTATCGAGACCGCGGGCCTGTGTGATGCGACGACGCTACACGGCTGTTTGTCAAAGACGGCGGCACATCCCCGCTGCCGGCTTCCCCGTCGTGAGGTCGAACTGCGCCTGAAGCGCTATTCGAGCGCTAAATAGCACGAAAATTCAAGAATCAGAGCGCCCTGTCAGCCGGACAATGGCGTTGGGCAAGGCCCTCTACCACCGCGCGAGCCGCGGGCAGATGGCAATATTTCAGCCGGCTTATCCAGCGAAGGCGAGTTCTCCTTGTATCGGGTTTCTCGTGGTACTGGCGGCCGGGACGAGACGCCGAGCATTACCGATCAAGGTATAGACGGCGTGGCGCTGCCCGCCGCGGTTCCGATGGTCGACGCGGTAGCCCTGGTAATGGCGGCGCAGCAGACCGGCGTTCACAAGTTCGGAAACGGCGCGGCTGAGATTGCTTTTGCCGGCAGTTCGAATGCGCGCGCGCATTTCCTCCGCGATTACGCCGCGCCTTTTCTCCGGATCGCTGGGAAGCAGTCCGTTTCTAGCCAGGTCGCTCTGCACACGCTCGGCCAGTGCGACGCTTCGCGGACCGCGCTGGGCCATGGGCGTCAATGCGTCGCATAGCCAATCGCGCAACGAAACGAGGCCATCGTCCCGTTTGATCCAAGGACCGGCGCTTCCGTCGGGACCAGCAACCTGCGCAATCAGGTTGAGCAGCATGAAGGCGTAGCGGGGGCGGCTTGAGGCCTGCGCCAATCTCTCGAGCATGGCTGCGATATCACAGCTGCTGGAACATTGGAGAGGATCGCCAGGATGAAACATAACGCGACTGAATCAAGCACAGACAAGGATCAATGTGAATCCGAAATCCGCACCGCGACATGTCCTTTGTCATCTATGACACTTTACCGGCGGGCAAAGTGTCATAGATGATTCATTCCTCGAAGCCTGTTGCGAATCGTTCTCAACTCGCCTTGATAATCGCCGCGCTGGCCGCTTAGCGCTGGACGGGGAGGCGTCCTGGCGACGAGCTTCGACCGTCTATGGCGAACAGGATAAGAGACTGCGGCCGCCTGGCTGACCTTACACGTTTCGCAGAGGAATGTGCGCGTGCTGAAAACCTCGGCGATCTGCAAGGCACCATTAATGCGGCCGTGCGCGAACTCGGCTTCCGCTGGTTCACGCTGCTCCACAATGTCGATCTGCGGCGCGGAGGCGGGCAGAACTTGTTCCTCACCACCTATCCGTCGGCTTGGCTCGAAGAGGTGCTCGAGGAGCGCCACTATGTCGAGGACCCCATCCACGCGGCTTGCGCCCGCACCCCATCGGGGCTCGCCTGGGACCGGGTGGGCGACGTGCTTGAACTTTCTTCGCGCCAGCGGAGCATCCTGAAACGCGCCAGGGATCATGACCTTGCAGCGGGCTATAGCTTGCCGATCAGGACGCCGGGCGAGCCTGAGGCGATTTTCACTGTTGCCCGATCACGCGATGAACCGCTGGATGCGGCGGAAATTCTCACTGCCCGGTTGCTGGGTTCGGTCGCCTATGACCGGGCGCGCGAACTGCTCGGCGAAGAAATAAGGGCAATGGTTTTCGTTCCCCTCAGTCCGCGCCAGGTCGAGTGCATCGCGCTCGTGGCCCAGGGTAAGAGCGATTGGGAGATTGCCCAGATCCTTGGGCTTAGTCGCGACACCGTGCACGAATATGTTGAATCCGCGCGCCGGCGCTACGGCGTGCGGCGCCGAACGCAGCTGGTGCTGCGCGCGGTTCGCGACGGCCATCTCAACATGGACGCGCTTCTCTGATCTCGTTTGGGCCGTGATGATCGGGCTCAGGGACGTCCAGGACTTCTGCGCGGTCGCCGCGACAATCAAGGACAGCCAAGCGCTAGCCGGCCTGATGGCCGAGATCACGCGCGCGATGGGCTTTCGGCATTTCGCATTGGTTCATCATGTCGACCTGAAATCCGCAGCCGGCTCGGTCCACATCGTCGACTATCCGCCGGACTGGGTGGAACGCTTCCAGGCGCGGCGCCTCTATGCGAGCGACCCGATCCACCGCGCCAGCCACCGCACCCATGTTGGCTTCGCCTGGTCGGCGGTTCAATCGATCATCCCTCTCACCGCGGCCGACCGGTCGATCCTGGCAGAAGCCCGCGAAGCGGGGCTAGGCGATGGTTTCACCGTTCCGGCCCATATTCCTGGCGAGATCAATGCCTCCTGTTCGTTCGCGATGGGACCCGGCGAAGCGCTCGACCTGGACCAACTCCCACTCGTCCAGTTGATTGGCAGTTTTGCGTTCGAAGCCGCGCGCAAGCTTTCGCGAGCCGGCCAGCATCCATGCGAGAACCCGAGCCTGACTGAGCGGCAGGCCGAATGCGTCGCGCTCGTCGCGCGCGGGAAGACCGACTGGGAGATCAGCCAAATCCTTGGCATCGGGCAGGAAACCGTGATCCAGCATGTAAAGGATGCGCGCGACCGCTACGGCGTGACGAAGCGCACGCTGCTGGCTATCCGTGCCTTGTTCGATGGACAGATCAGCTTCGCAGATGTTTTCGGCCGATGATCTCCCCAGGACTGGGGATAACCGAAAGGGCGCGAGCCTGATCGACTGACCGCCTCACCAAAGGAGGCTGTCATGCATATCGAAACCGGCGTTGCCCGCGCCATGGAAAACCGCCTGTTCCGTTCGATGTTCGAGGAACGCAAACGGGTATTCGTCGATCTTCTGCGCTGGGAGGTGCCGGTCCTTGCTGGCCGCTATGAAATCGATCAATTTGACAATGATCGGGCGGTTTACATCGTAATTGCCGGGAGCGACGGCGAGCATCGTGCCTCCGCGCGGCTCCTCCCAACCGCTCATGACCATATTCTCGGCACCATCTTCCCGGAGCTGTGCGAGGACACACCCCCGCGCGGCCCCGACATCCTTGAAATCACCCGCTTCTGCCTAGCGCGAAGGCTACGTGCCCGAGAGCGCCTGGAGGTCCGCAACCAGCTGGTGTCCGCACTCGTCGAATATGCGCTCGGCAATCATATCCGCAGTTACACCGGCGTCGCGGAGTGGCCCTGGTTCCAGCAAATCCTGAGCTTCGGCTGGCATTGCCTTCCCCTTGGCCTTCCCGCGACGGACCAGGGGCGCCGCCTCGTTGCCTTGCAGATCGACATCGACGGCTCCACGCGCGAACAGCTGCGCGCAAGCGGCGTTTTTCGCCCGGCCGGCCTTGCCGACCTGGCGAGCGCGGCGTGAGGTCGGCGTCATGGCGAGCATCGCACCCTGCCACATCTCCGGAGCAACCACGGCCCGCGAAGACCTGCGGCGGCACGGCTTCTGTGTGCTACAGGACATTGAGCCCCAAGCCCGAATTGCCGAGATCGATCGCGCCCTCGATTCGCGCTTTGCCAGCACACCCTTTTGTCAGGGCGGCTTCTATGGTCCACGCACCAAGCGCTTCGGCGGGCTCCTGAAGCGCGTGCCCGCTGTCGAAAACCTTGTTCGAAATGCTGCTGTCATGCGGCTGGTGCGCTCGGTCCTCGACCCTTGGTGTGATACCATCCAGCTCAACCTCACGCAGGCGCTCGAACTGCATCCGGGCGCGCCAGCGCAGTTCCCCCACCGGGACCAGGATATGTGGCGCGGCCCGGCCGGCGAGCTCGAATATCTCGTCAACGTGATGTGGCCGATTTCTCCGTTCAAGGCTGAAAACGGCGCGACATTGATCTGGCCGGGGAGCCACAATCTCGGCACGGCGGGTGATGATGGGAACCCGATCGCTCTCGAGGCGGATCCCGGTTCGGCGGTCCTTTTCCTGGGGTCGACGCTCCATGGGGCGGGCTCAAACCATACAAGCGCCGTGCGGCGCGGTATCATCATCAGCTATTGCCTGGGTTGGCTGAAGCCCTACGAAAATCAATGGCTGACCTACCCACCCGATGTGGCCAGTGCGTTCGATCCAGAGCTTGCCGCGCTTGTCGGCTATCAGCAGCACCGCCCCAATCTCGGCAATTATGACGGGCAATGCCCGTCCATCCTGCTTCGGGGCGAACCGCCGGAATATCTGGCTGCCACCGATGCCCTGCGACCCGATCAGGAGGGTGCCTTGGCCGAATTCCTGGACCAGCAACGCACAGGCCAACTCCCCCCGGCTGGGGGGATTGCCGAAATCGGGGCCGGGCGGAACAAAAGAGAGGTGAAATCCAACGGATAGCTGACGCCAATTCCCAACGCGGGAGGTGTCTCTCGCGGAGGAATGACCCGATGCAACGTGCGACTCTCGGCCTGGCGGTGCTCGCCATGGGCACCGCCCTTCAACCGACTCCCGCGCGAGCGAATGACCTGGGCTGCCAGGTTCTCCTGTGCCTTTCCAACCCCGGTGGCGCGACCCAGTATGCCCAGTGCGTCGCGCCCATGGCCAAGTTGTGGCAGCGCTTGGCCACCGGCGGCTCCTTTCCCGGCTGTAGCGGCGGCGGTGTTGCTCGTACCAAGGTCTACGATCGCGATTCCGCAACGCGGCGCCGGGTTGTCATGACCTTCAGCGATGGGCGCCGCGAAACCTACTCGCTGGCCAATATCGAGCGGCTGCAGGACGGCGCTCGATGATCCTCGACGTCGCCAGTCTTCTCGCCCTTGCAGGCTCATGCGCACCGAGCGTGGCGCCTGAGACGCTGATCTCGATCGTTCACACGGAAAGCCGGTTCAACACGCTGGCGATCGGGGTTAACAGTCCGGGTGTGCGCAAGCCGGCGCCGGCGACGAGAGCACAGGCGATTGCCGCGGCGCGCAGCCTCATCCGCCAAGGTTACAATATCGACCTCGGGCTTGGGCAGATCAACAGCGCCAACCTCGGATGGCTGGGTCTGTCGGTTGAGGATGCCTTCGAGCCGTGCCGCAACCTCGCCGCCGCCGCCCGGGTTCTTGCGACCAACTACCAGGCGGTTGCGCGCTTCGCCCCGAGCCCTGACCATGCGATCGCAACAGCGCTTTCGCTCTACAATACCGGCGATCGGCGGCGCGGCTTTCGCAATGGTTATGTCGCCCGCGTCTATGCCA
>DATEDR010000243.1:0-3339 GCA_035281605.1 Sphingobium sp. | reverse complement strand
GCCCTCTTCATAAAGCGCCAGGAAGCCCGGAAAGATCACCACCTGCCCGGTAGCGCGCAGCCCATGCTGCCGGGTGCCGTCGACCATATCGATGGTCGTCCGCTCCAGCCGCGCCGAGGCCATCTGGCTCGCCAGCGCGCGCTTGAAGATCAGGTCATAGAGCCGGGCGTGATCGCCCGACCCCACCTTGTCCCGGTAAAATTCGGTCGGACGGATGGCCTCATGCGCTTCCTGCGCATTCTTGGCCTTGGTCTGATATTGGCGCGGCTTTTCGGGCAGGTAGCCCCCGTCATAGCGTTCCGCGATCGCCTTGCGCGCGGCGGAGATGGCGCTGCCGTCCATCTGCACACCGTCGGTACGCATGTAGGTGATCGCGCCATCCTCATAGAGCTGCTGCGCGATCCGCATCGTGTGGCTGGCCGAAAAGCCCAGCTTGCGCGCGGCTTCCTGTTGCAGCGTCGACGTCGTGAACGGCGGTGGAGGGTTGCGCGAAACCGGCTTGGTCTCGACCTTCTCGACGGTGAAGCGTCCCGCCTCCACATCCGCCTTCGCGGTCATGGCGTCGCCTTCCTTGCCGATGGTCAGGCGGTCGATCTTCTCGCCCTTCCAACGGACGAGGCGCGCGGTGAAGCCTTGCCCGCCCTGCTCCATCTCGGCCGCGACCGACCAATATTCCTGGGCGACGAAGCTCTCGATCTCGCGCTCGCGCTCGACCACCAGGCGCAGCGCCACGGACTGGACGCGCCCAGCCGACTTGGCGCCCGGCAGCTTGCGCCACAGCACCGGCGACAGGGTGAAGCCCACCAGATAGTCGAGCGCCCGCCGAGCCCGGTAGGCGTCGATCAGATCCTCGTCCAGCGCGCGCGGCTTGGCCATGGCCTCCAGCACCGCCGCCTTGGTGATCGCATTGAACGTCACGCGATCCACCGTCTGCGGCAGCGCCTTCTTGGCGCGCAGCACTTCCTGCACATGCCAGCTGATCGCCTCCCCCTCGCGATCAGGGTCAGTCGCCAGGATCAGGCGCGTCGCCTTCTTGGCTTCGTCGGTGATGGCCTTGAGCTGCTTGCCCTTGTCGCCATAATTTTCCCAGCTCATGGCAAAGCCATTGTCCGGGTCTACCGATCCGTCCTTTGGCGGCAGGTCGCGGATATGCCCATAGCTGGCCAGCACATGGAAATCGCCGCCCAGATA
This sequence comes from Sphingobium sp., assembly GCA_035281605.1. Classification (GTDB taxonomy): domain Bacteria; phylum Pseudomonadota; class Alphaproteobacteria; order Sphingomonadales; family Sphingomonadaceae; genus Sphingobium. The sequence goes on along the minus strand of DATEDR010000243.1, from coordinate 2,148 downwards.
TTTCTCGATGGTCTTCGCCTTGGCCGGCGATTCAACGATGACAAGCTGCATTCATGCCCCGATTTAAAAAAGCTCTCACGTACACGCGCGAGTCTGGAAGGCGGTGGAGGCCCGCGTCAAGGGCCGTCACGACAGGCTCACCCGTCCGCCCGCATGCCGTTCCAACCGGCCGGCCAGCTCAAGCTCCAGCAGCGCCGTCTGGACAATGGCCGGAGCCAGTCCTGACAAGCGAATAATCTCGTCGATGGGCACGGGCGCCGGACCGAGCAAGTCGGCAACCACCATCCTGTCCCGCTCGGCCAGGTCGGACGAAACGGGCGAGCCCGTAAAGTCCAGCCTCCCTTGCCGAACCATGCGGCCGTCCAGGCCACCGATCGCCTCGATCACGTCAGCGCCGTTCTGCACCAGCGTCGCGCCTTCGCGGATCAGTTGATTGCAGCCCTGCGCGCGCGGGTCGACCGGCGAACCGGGAACGGCCATGACCTCCCGACCCGCTTCGGCGGCCAATCGGGCGGTGATCAGCGATCCGGACCGCGGCGCCGCCTCCACCACCACCGTTCCGGCGGACAGCCCCGCGATGATGCGGTTGCGCGCGGGAAAGTGCCGGGCGAGCGGCTGCGTGCCGGGGGGATGTTCGGTGACCAGCAATCCCCGGTTCGCCAGATCTTCCTGCAAGGCGGCGTTTTCCGGGGGAAAGACGATGTCGATGCCGCAGGCGATGACGCCGATGGTGCCCGTGGCGATGGAGCCTTGATGCGCCGCGGTATCGATGCCGCGCGCCAGGCCGGACACGACCACCGCGCCTTGCTGCCCCAGTTCCTGCGCCAGCGTCCGGGCGAAGCGGCATGCCGCGGCGGAGGCGTTGCGTGCGCCCACCATCGCAATGCACGCCCGGCCGGCCAGGGCCACGTCGCCCCGCACGATCAGGGCCGGCGGGGAGCCTTCCATCTGGTCGAGCAGGAATGGATAATCCCGATCCCCCATCAACAGGTAGCGGGCGCCCAGCGCGCGGCTGCGGGCGATTTCCTGTTCGACAAGCTCCGGATCGGCAACGCTCCCCTTGCCTCCACCGCGCGCGGCGAGTTCGGGCACGGCCCGCAACGCTTCCGCCGCATTGCCGAACCGCGCCAACAACTGGCGGAACGTGACCGGGCCGATACGCGGCGACCGAATCAGGCGGAGGCGATCGAACCGGTCCTGCTCGCTCATTCCTGGGATGCTCTGGCCTTGGAAGCACCGACCTTGGGCTCGGTTCCCTTCGCCAGCCGCGCGATATTCTCCCGATGCCGCCACAGCACGATCAGCGCCAGGGCGAGGGTTACCGGCAGCAGGTCGAACCGCCCCATGAACCACATGGCGACCGGCGCGCTGACCGCCGCCGACATGCCGCCGACCGACGACCATTTCGTCCCGAACAAGGCGCCCAGCCAGACGAGCGCGAAGACGATCCCCGCCGGCCAGTGCAGCGCCGTCACCACGCCCATCATCGTCGCGACGCCCTTGCCGCCCGCAAAGCGCAGCCAGACGGGATAGCAGTGTCCGATAAAGGCCATCGCGCCTGCCATCGGGCCGCCGCCTTCAACCAGCGCCGCGCCGATCAGCACCGCCGCCGCGCCCTTCAACAGATCGAGCAGCAGAGTCGCGGCCGCCAGCCCCTTGCGCCCGGTTCGCAGCACGTTGGTCGCGCCGATATTTCCCGACCCAATCTGTCGCAGATCCCCGCCGCCGGTGATCCGCGTCAGCAGAAGTCCGAACGGTATCGATCCCAGCAGATAGCCGATCAACAGGACGAGCGCGGGGAGTAGCCAGGGAGGGTTCATGATATCGCCGAAATTGTTGCGGCGCGACCATAGCGTTCGCGGCGCGCCGGGCAATGGCGAAGCTGCAGGTTAATTCCAGCCTGCGAAGATGGCGGCGGAGACGAGACGGGCGCCCGATCTTGTTGACAGCCCCGTCCCATCCCGCAACATGACGCGACATGAAGGTCGCACCCCATGCTCCCCTGCTGTTCTTCGATTCCGGCGTCGGCGGGCTTTCCATCCTTGCTCCGGCGCGATCGGCGCTGCCGCGGGCGCCGATCGTCTATGCCGCCGACAGCGCCGGATTCCCCTATGGGACGAAGAGCGAGGCGGAGATCGCCGCCCGCGT
>DATEDR010000242.1:0-7945 GCA_035281605.1 Sphingobium sp. | reverse complement strand
GGCCATGGGATCGGCGACGTCGATGCTGAACTTCACGCCACCCGACGTAACGACGTCAAGGAAGACGTTCCCCGCCGCGCCATCGCGCGCGAACACCGTTCCCGGCGCGCCGCCCGCGGCATATTTGGTGATGCCCAGCTTTTCCAGTACGATGCGGTCAGTGCCGTCCTGGAAGTCCATGATCTGGTCGCCGCCGTCCTGCGCGCCTGCGCCCTTGAACACGAACCAGTCGGTCCCCGCGCCACCCCACAGCTTGTCCGGACCCAGGTCGCCGAAGAGCTTGTCGAAGCCATCGTCGCCATGCAGTTCGTCCGCGCCGTCGCCGCCATAGAGCAGGTCGTCGCCGGTGCCGCCATAGAGGACGTCGTTGCCCGCCTCGCCATTCATATTGTCCGCGTCGAGCCCGCCGTCGAGGAAGTCGTTGCCGGCGCCCGCCTGAAGATTGTCCTTGCCCGCGCCGCCAAAGAGGCTGTCCACGCCCCATTCGGACGAAAGGATGTCGTTCCCCGCGTCGCCGGTCAGATAATTATTGCCGTCGCCACCATCGACCCGGTCGTCGCCATTGCCGCCGAAGACATGGTCGTCGCCCGACTGGCCCTTCAGCTTGTCGTTGCCATCCTCGCCGTAGATCCAGTCATTGCCGGCGCCACCGCCGACGGCCTGGGTCGTCAGCTTGCCCGTGGCGGGATTGATTTCGTTCACGAAACCGTCGTCGCCCGCTCCGGCATAGATGATGTCGTCGCCTGCGCCGCCGTCGATATAATCACGGCCGCCGCCCGCCAGGATGGTGTCGTTGCCGGCGTCGCCCAATATCTGGTCATGGCCGTCGCCACCCTCAATCCGGTCATTGCCGTTGCCGCCCGACATGGTGTTGTTGCCAAGGCCGCCATAGATGCGGTCGTTGCCGTCGCCGCCGTCGAGCAGGTCGTTGCCGTCCTCGCCCCAGATCTGGTCGTCGCCCAGGCCGCCCTTGATGAAATCGACGCCCGCTTCGCCGTGAATGAGGTCGTCGCCATCATTTCCCTCGATATAGTCATCGCCAGACCCGCCCCATATCTGATCGTCGCCTGCTGCCCCGAAAATATTGTCGATCAATGCCGTTCCCCTGAGGATGTCATTGCCGACAGTGCCGTTGAACCGTGCCATTTCCCCGCTCCCAAAAAAGCCCCCCGACGCGCCGAAAAAGCGTCAAGGGCGATCAAATCTTGGTCACGCTAGTATGAAAGATGCGTTTATAGAATTGCCCGGCCTGTCAGGCCAGCAGCGACCTTCAGGTCAAGATGCGGGGTGACTGGGGCAAAGAGCAGCGCAAATTTATATTGTAATGCAGAGCCTTGGACCGGGCCCTTGGACAGATGGATGAGCGAATGTCTGCTCATCAACAGAATATAACACTTCGTTTAATGGTGCGGAAAATGGGCTGTGGCGTTAGGCTGCTGCTGCCGTGACTTTCGTCGCATAGCTCTGTGGCGGGGCGAGCGCGTCAACCGCAACCTGTTCCCAATGACGCAGGATATGGTCGATCGAGAAGCGTTTGGACGCGACGCGTGCCCCTTCCGCCAGCCGCCTGCGCTGCTCGGGGTCTGCGCAGAGCGCGGCCATCGCCTCCCCCAGCGCGGCGACATCGCCGTCCGGGACGAGCAGTCCGCTGACCCCGTCGGCGATCATTTCTCCCGGGCCGAAACGGCAGTCGAAGGAGATGGTCGGGACGCCCGCGGCCATGGCTTCACCCACGACGATCCCCCAACCTTCGAAGCGGGAGGACAGCACGAAGATATCCGCATCCCGCAGCCAGCCGCCATGATCCTGGGTTACGCCCGGCATGGAAACCCGGTCGCCCAGTCCCAGCGCGTCCCGCTGCGCTTCCAGCCTGCCGCGTTCGGGTCCCTCGCCCCAGATCAGGAGCGACCAGTCCGGTATCCGCCCGGCCACCCGGGCGAAGGCATCGAGCAGCAGGTCGAACCCCTTTTGCGGCACCAGCCGGCCGACGGCGACGATGCGGTCGCCGCATGGCCGCGCGGCATCGACGTCGACGGGCGCGTAGGTGGGATTGGCAATGACCCACTGGCGAGGGCGCATGGACGGTGGAAACTGGTTCATCGCTCCTTCGGTCATCGTGACCAGGCCATAGGCGCGCGCATAGGCATAGCGGCGCAGCGCGGACCAGAAGGCTCCGGGCCGCTGCAGCGCAGGATTATTGCGTTCGGACACGATGACCGGAATGCCCAGAGGCTTGGCTGCAAGGACGCTCACGACGTTGGTGCGGGTCAGGAAGCTAATGATGAGGTCCGGGCGGACGCCGCCCAGCTCCCGGCGCAAGGCACCGATGCGGTCGCGGACGGCGAGCAGCGACTGCACCGCAGGCCGGCGGCCCACGGGATGGCCCAGCTGCGTGATCCTTACCGCCGGGTCGTGCGGATAATAGGGCGCGGCGCCCGGTTCTTCGAAGGCGAACAGGCTGACCGTCCAGCCCGACCGGCTGAAATGATTGCACAGCAGGCTGACGATATGCTCCGACCCGCCCGCGCGCAGGCCCGGAAGAACGAAGGCGATGTGCGCTTTGTCCGCCAGGGACGGGTTCGATCGGACCAGTGTCGTCATGTCCGGGAGAGTGGGGCCCGCGCGCTCTTCAATCCATGGCCATTGCGTATGATATCCGCTTGGATCCTGCTCATTGAACCAGGGGTTTAGGTAAAGTTACAACGCTCTCGCATTCGGGCTAACCCCTATTGGCCGTCACCCTAGCCAAGCGCCCATCTTCATCGGTCCGCGCCAGCGAGTAGGGTATGACCCATGACACTTGCAGCAACCCGATTTTTCTCGTCGCCCGCCGACGCCCTGCCACAGCGGGCCGAGGATGAGTTTTTCAGTTCGATCAAGAACCCCAACAACACGTTCAAATGCACGTGGGGCGGGCGGTTCGGCGACATCGACCGACAACTGGTACAGGCGCTGAAGCATCGAGGAGCGCAGGTGCAGGACCTGTTGGACATCGGCGTTTCGTCGGGAACGACCACGCTTGATCTGTGCGAGGCGCTGGCGGACGCAGGCCATCGCCCGCGCGTTACCGCGACCGACCATGCGCTGTATGCGTGGATCGTACCGCTGGGACGGCGGTGCGCCGCCCTGCTCGACAAGGAGGCCCAGCTGCTCCAGCTCGAGCTGTTCGGTCGTTCGTTTCAGCCATGGCGGCGGCGCCTGGACTATCTCACCGGCATGTGGCTGGCGCGCCCGATCATCACGCGGCTTCTGGGCGCCAAGGCCGCGCGCAAGCTGCGCGCCGGGGTTGGCGTTCAGAAGGTGGAGCTGGTGAGCCCGCGGCTGCGCGACCATGGTTCGATCGAGCTGGTCGAAGATGACGTGCTGCGGCCGCGCGCCACCTTTTCCCGCCGATTCGACCTGGTGCGGGCCGCCAATGTCCTCAACGCGAATTATTTCCCGCAGGCCGATCTCCGCAAGGCCGTGCAGCATCTGCGTTCCTATCTTCGTGGCGCGGGAGCGCTGCTGTTCATCGTGCGCACGCTGCCATCGGGGGAGCATCATGGGACGTTGTTCGCCTTGCGCGAGGACGGAGAGCTGGAGGTCGTCGAACGGGTCGGGGGAGGCTCGGAAATAGAGGAGTTGGTGGCGCCCGCATGAGCGCGTTTCAGGAGCGAATATGAAGATCCTCCATGTCATAACCGCTCTGAACGTAGGGGGGGCGGAAACCATGCTGGCCAAGCTGGTCGAACATGAAGGCGCGCAGGCCGGCGACGACCAGCCATGCGTGGTTTCGCTCATGGCGCCCGGCGCCGCCGGCGAACGCGTCCGCGCGAATGGAACGCCGGTTCGCGATTGTGGCCTGACGGGCTTGCGGTCTCTCCCGCGGGCGCTTTCGCGGCTGCGCGCGATTATCCGGGATGAACGGCCCGATCTCATCATGGCCTGGATGTATCACGCCCATCTCGCGGCTTTGGCGGCGACCCTGCTGCAGGGCAGGCCCATCCCGCTGATTTGGAACGTGCGCCACAGCGTCGCCGACCTTTCGCAGGAGAAGCCCTCGCTGCGCCTGATCGTGCGCCTGGCGGCATGGCTGTCGCGATGGCCGCGCGTGATCCTGTATAATTCCAGCGCCGCCGCGCAGCAGCATCAGAAGATCGGCTTTCAGGGCGAGCGCACCATGGTGATCCCGAACGGGTTCGACTGCGACCGTTTTCGCCCGCGCGAAGACGCACGGTCAACGCTGGCCGCGCGCCTCGGCATCGATCCGGCCGCACTGATCGTCGGCATGGCAGCGCGCAATCATCCGATGAAGGACGCCCCCAACCTGGTCGAGGCGATCAAGCGGGTCAGGAACGGCGGCATCGACGCCCACCTCCTGCTGACCGGCGAGGGCATGGACAGGCCATCGGGCCGGCTGGCCGAGCTGATCGCTGAGCTGCCCGCCGACCGCGTGACGCTGCAAGGGCATGACCGATCGCTGGCGGAACTGCTGCCCGGGCTGGACCTGCTCGTCCTTCCTTCCGCCTGGGGTGAAGGATTTCCCAACATATTGGGCGAGGCGATGGCCTGCGGCACGCCCTGCATTGCGACGGACGTCGGCGATGGCCGCTGGATCGTCGGCGAAAAGGGGATCGTCGTGCCGCCGCGCGATCCCGAGCAACTGGCAGGCGCGATTGTGGCGATGGAAAAATTGGGGCCGGCAGGACGGCGAAGGCTGGGCAAGGCCGCGCGCGACCATGTGGAGCGGCATTTTTCGATGAACAAGATCGGCGCGCTCTACAACCAGCTCTATCAAGATGCCGCCGGTGCGGCGGCCCCGCCGCAAGACCAGTCCCCGCCCAAGATCCGCCAGGCACAGGTGATGTAAATGACCGATATGTCCGCTTCCCCTTCCTTGTCCCAGATGATGACGTCGATGCGGAGCGAGAGCTGTGCCGCGGGCCCGGCCCGCATCTGCTTCCCCTATGGCGGCGGCGCGGTAGGCGGAAGCCACATATCGGCGACGAAGCTGATCCAGCGGCTGGATCGCACCCGTTTCCACCCGCTGATCGTGTTGCATCATGGCACTGGGCAGCTGAGCGAGTTCTTACGGTCGGAAGGACTGGATTTCGTGACGCTTCCGAATCTGCGATTCTTCGGCAAGTCGGCAGGCGTCCCCCAGGCCGACGGCTTGGGTGCGACGCTGGGCGTCTGGGCCGACCAGTGGCGCCTGGCCCGCTTTCTGAAGCAGCATGACGTGCGGATCGTCCACACCAACGAAGGCGCAATGCATGCGTCCTGGGCGCTGCCGGCTCGGCTGGCGGGCGCGAAGCTGCTCTGGCACCACCGAGGCAGCCATGATGCGCGGGGGGTGCGCTACCTCGCTCCGTTCGCGGCCGATCGCATTGTCGGCGTTTCCGCCTATGCACTGTCGGAAGTGCCCCGGCTTTCCCGAGTGGCCCAGCATCCGGCCGTCGTCTACAGCCCGTTCGACGCCGATGCAGAACCGATCGACAAGGCATCGGCGCATCGGGCGCTGACGGCGGAGCTGGGCGTCGATCCGGCGACCCGCCTGATCGGCTTTTTCGGCCTCTTCATCGACCGCAAGAGGCCGCTGCTGTTCGTCGACATGCTGGCCTGCATCGCCAGGGCGCGGCCGGACATTTCCTTCGCGGGGCTGATGTTCGGATCGCCCCTGACGCCGGGGATAGAGGAGCAGCTGGTCGAGCGCGCGGAAAAGCTGGGGGTTACCCGGCATCTGCGGCTGATGGGCTTCCGCTATCCGTCGGCGCCGCTCATGGCCGGGTGCGATATTCATGCGGTGCCTGCCGTCAACGAACCCTTCGGCCGATCGCTGATCGAGGCCATGCTGCTGGGGACGCCGGTGGTCGCAGCGGCTTCGGGCGGCAATATCGAGGCCATCGACCATGGCGTAAACGGCCTGCTGTGCGCCGCCGATCATCCCGACGCGATGGCCCAGGCGATCGTCGAACTGCTGGATTCGCCCGACCGCTACGCGGCGATCGCCGCCACCGCCGCCGGGCAAGCGGTAGACCGCTACGGCGCCGACCGTCATGTTTCGCAGATCAGCGCGATCTACCAGTCGCTGCTTGCCGACCGAGCGCCGCGGGCGCGCCGGCCATGGTGAACCAGAGTGCAACCAGCGTGCTGGGCGTCGCGATTGCCGCGCTGTTGATGACGCCGTTCGTCGCACCGTCCGACCTGATCAGGCAGATGAGCGGCGAGGACAAGGATCTCGACGGATCGTCGGTCCTGCCGCAGGTCCCGGGCGTGGAAGCTTTTCCGGGCGCCGAAGGCTATGGCCGCCGGGCCCGCGGCGGGCGCAGCGGCGCGATCATCCCCGTCACCACGCTGGCGGACCATGGTCCCGGGTCGTTGCGCGCCTGCATGGAGGCGAGCGGTCCGCGAACCTGCGTCTTCCGCGTCAGCGGCGTCATCCGTTTCACGACGCGGCGGCCGATCATCCGCAACCCCTTCCTCACCATCGCGGGGCAGACTGCGCCGGGCGGCGGCATCCTCATCACCCATGGCGGCGGGCCGGAAGGCTTCACGCCGATCGTCGTCAAGGACACGCATGACATCGTCATCCGGCATATCCGCGTGCGCACGGAACTCAATGGCACCGAACGGGGCAGCAACGGCGCCTTCCTTTTCGACAACAGCCGCAACATCATCTTCGATCATGTCAGCGGCGCCTGGGCGCTCGACCAGATCATGAGCGGCTTCCGGGAGAACGACAACGTCACCGTCTCCAACTCCATCTTCACGCAGGGCATACCGCGGCACGACAAATGCGCGCTGCTGGCGTCCCACCCGGTAAAGCCGCAGAAGATCAGCTTCATCCGCAATCTGTGCGCGCATAATGGAGACCGCAATCCGGACGTGAACTTCAAGCCGCGGTCCTGCGTCGAGCTGCTGAACAACGTCTTTTACAACGCACAGTCGCAATTCACGGAAATACATGAGGGAGAGGGCGGCACGCCCGTCAGCATCGTCGGCAATTATTACAAGAAGGGGCCGAACAGCCGGGCGGACATCGCCGCCGTGGACCGCGTTCTGGTCGACGGCACCGGACAGTCTCGCATCTTCCTGGCAGGCAATCGGCTTGACCATGTGCCGACGCTCAAGACCAGCACGGTCGATGTCGCGCTGGTCCCACGACCTGTATGCCCGTTGAGCGCACACGTGATCCCCGCCGAGCAGGCCTATGTCGAGGTGCTGGAGCAGGCCGGCGCCTTCCCCCGCGACTCGCTGGACGAGCGGACGGTCGCGGAAGTGCGGGGACGGACCGGAGCCATCATCCGCGACCCGGCGATGCTGGTCGGGCCCCGGCCTTTGCCCGCCATCGCGGAGGGCAAGCCCTATGTCGACCTGGACGAGGACGGCATGGCCGACAGCTGGGAACGGGCCAATGGCCTGGACCCCATGCATGACGACGCCTGGCAGGACGGCGACCATGATCACTGGCTGAACTTCGACGAGTTTCTGGACTTCGCGCACAAGGAAGCCCTGGCGGGGCGGCCGGTGCGCTGAGGCCAGAGGCCCGCCCGCTTCAAATCTGGAAGCGGACTTCGGCTCCCAAAATGCTGCGATCGAAATCGTCGAAAGCCCGCGTGCTATTGCGGCTGGCAACGCGACCGGTCACCGCGAAAGAGAAGTTGCGGTTGAGCAGATATTCGACCTCCAGCAGCCCCGCGATCGTGCGTTCATGCTCTGCCGCGCCGACGAAGCTGCTGCGGCGGTAGATCAACGATCCCTGCCAGCGCAGATTATGGTAGATCTCATTCTGGACGCCGAGCCTGAAGCGCGTGTCCGTGCGCGCCTGCGCGCCCGACCTGACCGTCGCGACGTCGCCGCGGAAGCCATCAAGGGTGACGACCAGCCGGGGGGTCGGCGTGTAGGTGAGTGCCGCGGATACCGACAGGCCGGTCCGCGAAGGCTGCGCCTTATTGTCGGGCTTGAA
>DATEDR010000241.1:0-4392 GCA_035281605.1 Sphingobium sp. | reverse complement strand
CGATCCGTTCCGCCGCCTGATCGAAGGCGGGATGCGCCTCCTGCGCTTCGCCGGCGCCCTTCAGGATCAAGCCGGTCATGACATGGCAGACGATGTCACAATGGAAAGCCCCATGGGGCGCAGGTCGAAAAGTGACCTGGGCGGAGATCGTGCGGGAAAAATATTTCTCGGCCATCGTCTCAAGCCGGGTGGAGACATGCTGCTTAAGCGCGTCGCCCGTGTCGACCTGATGCCCGGAAACACGAATATCCATATGCCTTCTCCTTGTTCTTGCCGAGCCGCGAGGAACGCGGTCCGGTGGTGTGAAGCTCGAACAGGGCAGGATGTCAGACCCGACTCTTCAAGCTTCCTCCAGCCAGAGCGGCTTTTCCAGCGTCGCGACAAACGCTGCATGCCGTTCCAGCTCCATCGCGCTGACCACGAAGGCCCGCGCGGGACGAACAGGGCGAACCACGACATCCGTCGCAAGTTCCGCCCAAATGGCGTCTTTCTCTTCCTCCTGTGCAAGACCAAGGCCGATCTGACGGCCCCCGGTCAGTTCGATATAAAGCTGGGCGAGCAATTCGGCGTCGAGCAGCGCGCCATGCTTGATGCGGTGGCTGCGGTCGATGCCATAGCGGGTGCAAAGCGCATCCAGGCTGTGTTTGGCGCCTGGGTGCAACTGCCGCGCGATCGCAACGGTGTCGATCATCCGCGTCATCGCGACTTCCGGAAAGCCGCTTAGCTTCAGCTCATGATTGAGGAAGCCGAAATCGAACCGCGCATTATGGGCGACGAGATGGCTGTCTTCCAGGAACGCCAGCAATTCTTCGACGCCGTGGGAAAAGAGCGGCTTGTCCCTGAGGAAAATGTCCGAAAGCCCATGGATCGCCTCGGCGGCGGCGGGCATGGACCGCTGCGGATTATAATAAGCGTGGAAGGTACGGCCGGAGGGCACCCGGTTGATGAGTTCAATACAACCAATTTCGACCAGCCGATCACCCGATGCCGGGTCGAATCCAGTCGTTTCGGTGTCGAAAATAATCTCGCGCATCGCCCTCTTCAGCCGACTCTGCCGGACTGCCTCTTATCGGCCTGTCTTGCCCGCAAGGCAAGTGACCAAGCGTCGAACCTGCGCCTGCGTCTGGGCAAAAGTGGTGCCTGTGTCGATGATATGATCCGCCTTTCGCCGCTTTTCGGAATCGGGGGTCTGTAGGCGGATTATCCTGCGAAACTTCGCCGCCGTCATGCCCGGCCGCGCCAATACCCGCTTGCGCTGTTTCCATGCCGGAGCAGTCACGACGATCACCCCGTCCAGCTTCCTTTGACCCTGCCTCTCGAACAGCAAGGGAATGTCCAGCACAACGAAACGCTTCGACCGGTGCCTGCGCAAAAATGCCGAGCGCGATTCATGCACGGCGGGATGGACGATGGCTTCCAGCGCTTTCAACTCCTGCGGATGGTTGAAAACCGCCGCCCCCAACAAGGCCCGATCGACGCCTCTCGGTCCCGTCGAGCCGGGAAAACGCGCCTCGATTGCGCCGAGCAGCCGACCGCCCGGCCCCTGAAGGCGATGGACTTCGGCGTCGGCGCAGAAAACCGGCACCCCTTCGCGCCGCAACATGGCGGCCACGGCAGACTTGCCCATGCCGATCGATCCGGTCAGGCCGTACACTTTCACGGTATCAGGCAGACAGCAGCAGCGCGCGCAGTTCCTCGTCCTGCTCGCGCGGCGCCTGCGCATCGAAGAAGATGTCGAAGGCCAGAGCCGCCTGTCCGATCAGCATCTCCAGCCCGTCCAGCGCCTTCAGGCCCCGGGCCCGCGCTTCCTGAAGCAATTGCGTCTGCAGCGGCGCATAGACGATGTCATAGACGGTAGCATCTTCGGCCAGCGGTCGAAGGTCCAGATCCAGCGCCGGCTGTCCGACCATGCCGAGCGAGCTGCTGTTGACCAGTAGCTGAGCGGTCGGCAACGGGTCCGTCATGCCGATCACGCGGCCCGACACGCCCGCGCGGTCGAGCAGCGCCTGCCCCTTGGCGGCATCGCGCGCCATCACCGTGATGTCCGCCACGCCCAGGCTGGTGAGCGCGAACAGGATTGCTCGCGCCGCGCCACCCGCGCCGACCAGGACCGCGCTCTCGCCCTTCCACTTGTCGCGCAGCAGAGGTTGCAGGAACCCGCCCGCATCCGTGTTGGTCCCGATCAGCGGCCCACCGGTCTCGCTGGCGATGGTGTTCATCGCCCCGATCCTTGCCCGCACGCCGCCCGGATCGTCGGTATAATCCATCACGGCGATCTTGTGCGGGATGGTGACATTGCATCCCAGCCAGTCCGGATCGGCCCGTCGCGCCAGAAAATAGGCGGACAAGCCATCGGCCGTCACGTGGGTTTTCTTATATTCCGCCTCGATCCCCAGCGCATCCAGCCAGAAATTGTGGATGAGCGGGGATTTACTGTGCGCGATCGGATCGCCGATCACCTCGGCATAGGGAAGTTTGTCCGTCATGCTGCCAGAACGCCGCGAATGCGCAGGAAGTCAAGCAGCGGCAGCAAGGGCAGGCCTTGAATCGCGAACTGGCTGCCTTCGACCTTCGCGAATAACTGGACGCCGGGTCCTTCGATCCGATAGCAGCCGACGCACCAGCGGCACGCGTCCCATTCCCTGTCGAGATAATGTGCGATGAAATCATCCGACAGTGGTCGTACCGTCATCCGAACGCGCTCGACATGGCGCCAGATCGGTTCCCCGTTCAGCGCCATCACCGCCGCGCTGTGGAGATAATGGACCCGGCCCGACAGCAGCTTCAATATCCGCTCCGCATCGGCCCGGTCGACCGCCTTGTCTATCATCGAGCCGTCATCAAGGCTCAAGGTCTGGTCACAGCCCAATATCAGCCCGCCCGGCACCCGCCGCGACACGCGCAACGCCTTCAGTTCCGCCAGCGCGTCAGCCAGCGCACGCGCATCGAGTCCGTCACCGCGCAACGCTTCCTTCGCCGCTTCCTCGTCGACGCCAGGCGCCAGCGCCTCGAACGGCACGCCAGCCGCGCTCAGCAGCGCCTTTCGGCTCGCGCTCTGCGATGCCAGCACGATCATGCGTCATTCCCTTCCGCCAGCACGCGGTCGTTGAACAGGTTGATGATGGCGGCCGCCGCTTCCTCGATCGACCGGCGGGTCATGTCGATCACCGGCCAGCCATTGTCGGCGAACATGCGCCGGGCGAAGGCCAGCTCCTCCTGCACCTTCTCTATGTCGACATAGCTGGTTTCGGGCGCCTGATTGAGCGAAAGCAGCCGGTTGCGGCGAATCTGCACCAGCCGCTCCGGGCTGACGGTAAGGCCCACGACCATCGGATGCCGCAGCGAAAACAAGCTGCGCGGCGGCGGCGATTGCACCACGAGCGGGATATTGGCGGTCTTGTAGCCGCGATTGGCGAGATAGATCGACGTCGGCGTCTTGGACGCGCGCGACACGCCGGCCAGGACGATGTCGGCTTCCTCCCAATTGTCATGGCCAACCCCGTCGTCATGGGCGATGGTATATTGAATGGCCTCGATCCGCGCGAAATAGGCTTCGTCCAGAATATGCTTGCGGCCTGGGCGATTGCGCGTTTCCTGCCCCAATATGTTGGAAAGCGCGTCGGTCACGCTGTCCAGCGCGGCAACATGCGGCAAGCCGAGAGCGCGGCAACGTGTCTCCAGCCTGCGCCGCAGCTGGTGGTTGGACAGGGTGAACAGGACCAGGCCGGGATGGGCCGCAATCTCTTCCATGATCCGGTCGAGATGGACGTCGGAGCGGACCATCGGCCAGAAATGGCGCACCGCTTCCACATTCTCGAAGGCGCCGATCGCCGCCTTCGCGATATTCTCGAGCGTTTCACCGGTGGAGTCCGACAGCAGGTGCAGGTGGATGCGCGACATGGCCCATATCTCTGTGGGGAGCCTGTGGATAAAGCAAGGGATAGGTTGAGGAGCAAATCCCGCCCCTTATCCCGTCTTCACTGTCCGTATTTTTATCCACAACCCCTCAACAGGTCGCCATTTTCATCCACAGCCTGTGCATTACGGGGATAAACGAACTGAATCGACCCCCTCGGCCTACCCCAAAGGAGTCAAGCTGTTGGCAAATCGGGGCACAGCGCATAAACCCCGCTGCCGAGTGCCCCTACTATCTCCATCATCCTTTAGAATCTAAATAAGAGTATATATGACGGGATCCGATGCCGGCCTTTCCTCGGGGCCTTCCTTCAAGCCTTTGCTGTCCGTCCTGAGGGGCGATCGGCCGGCGGTGCCCCCCATGTGGCTCATGCGTCAGGCGGGGCGCTACCTGCCGGAATATCGCGAGGTGCGGGCCAAGGCCGGGTCGTTCCTGGATCTTTGCTATAACCCGGCGCTGGCGACCGAAGTGACCTT
>DATEDR010000240.1:0-12100 GCA_035281605.1 Sphingobium sp. | reverse complement strand
CGTGTCGGACGGGCTGTACGGCCAGCTCGCCGGAAAATATCGAGCGCGCTACGGCAATTCGCCCTTTCGCCTGTCCGCGCTCGGCTATGACGCGGTGCTGCTGACCGTGCGGATCGCGCGCGATTGGAAGCCCGGCACCGTCTTCCCTGCGGCACGGCTGCGCGACGCGGGCGGCTTTTCGGGCATAGACGGGGCCTTCCGCTTCGGCCGCAACGGGGTCGCCGAACGCGCCCTCGAAGTATCGGAAATCAGCGCGGGCACCTTCAGCGTCATCGCGCCCGCGCCGAGGTCCTTCGGCGAATAAGGCCAAGCCCCCCGACCGGGACTAAACACCTAAGGCCTGACCCGCCCCGTGGGCAGGATCAGCGGCCAGGCCCGATCGGGCTCGATGCAGGCGGTGATGCCGTACACCTGCGCCAGCGCCTGCTCCGTCAGCACCGCCATCGGCACGCCGTCCGCCACCAGCGCGCCCTCGTCCATCAGCAGCAGCCGGTCGCAATAGCGCGCCGCCATGCCCAGATCGTGCAGCACCGTCACGACCAGCGAACCGGCGCGCGCTTCCGCCTGCAACAGGTCCATGACGTCGATCTGATGACCGGGATCGAGCGCGGCGAGCGGCTCGTCGGCGATGAGCGCGGGCGCCCCGACCGCCAGCGCGCGGGCGAGGAGAACGCGGGCCCGCTCCCCGCCCGACAATTCTGTGGCGACGCGACCTTTAAGATGAAGCACGTCTGCTCTTGCAAGAGCCGCATCGATCTGGGCCTCATCCTCGGGCGTCAGGCGCGAGAGCGGCCCCAGATGCGGCATGCGGCCCAGCGCGACCAGCCGCTCGACCGCCAGCGGCCAGTGCAGCGTCTGCCCCTGCGGCAGATAGGCGATGCGACGGGCGATCGCCCCGCGCGTCAGCCGCCCGATCGCGGCGCCGTCGATCTCGACCACCCCGGCGCATGGCTTGGTCAGCCCCAGCATGGCGCGGATCAGCGTGGACTTGCCCGCGCCATTGGGGCCGATGATGCCCACCAGCTGCCCCGGCTCAAGCGTGGCGGTCACGCCGGCCACCGCTGCATGGCGGCCCAGCCGGACGGACAGGTCCTGCACCCGGATCGTCACCATAGCCGCCGCTCCCGCATCAGATGGACCAGGAAGACCGGCACGCCGAGCAGAGCCGTCAGCACGCCCAGCTTGAGTTCGCTGCTCGTCGGGATCAGACGCACGCCGATGTCCGCCAGCGTCAGCAGCGCCGCCCCGCCCAGCAGCGAGGGCAACAGGATGGCGGACGGCGAGCGGTCGGTGAGCGGGCGTACGAGATGGGGCACGATCAGGCCGACGAAGCCGATCGCGCCCGACACCGCCACCGCGCCGCCGACGCCGATCGCGACGCCCAGCATCATGCGCAGCCGCGCCTTCGCCAGGTCGACGCCCAGCGCCTGCGCACCCTCTTCGCCCAGCGTCAACGCGTCCAGACTGCGGCTATCGGCGATCAGCAGCGCCGCTCCGATCGCGACGCAGGGCAGCGCGATCCAGACATGGACGTAGCTGCGATTTTCCAGGCTGCCCATCAGCCAACTCATGATCTCCATCGCGGCGAAGGGGTTGGGCGACAGGTTGAGCGACAGGCTGATCCCCGCCCCCGCCAGCGTGGCGACCGCGATGCCCGCCAGGATCAGCGTCAACGGACTTTCCGACGGGCCCGCAAGCAGGAACAAAGCCGCGATGGCGGCAAGGCTGGCCGCGATGGCGAGGACCGGCAGGATCAGCGGATGCAGCTGCGCGAGGCCGAAATAGAGCGCGCAAACGGCGCCGAGCGCGGCGGCATTGGACGCGCCCAGGACGGACGGCTCAGCCAGCGGATTGCGCAGATAGCCCTGCAACGCCGCCCCCGAAAGGCCCAGCATCGCCCCGACGATCAGGCCCAGCAGCATGCGCGGCAAGCGCAGGTCGATCAGGATCGTGCGGGCGATATCGTCGCCCCCTCCGCCCAGGACGGCGAAGATCCGCGCCGGGGAAAGCGGGACAGCGCCCAGCGTCAGCGATCCGATCGCGGCGAGCAGCGTCAGCGCCACAAGCGCCGGAATGAGCAGCGGATGACGGCGCCCGCTCATGCTTCCCCTCCGGCGGCCCGGCTGCTAGGAGCGCGCAGATGCGGGGCAGGACGATCATCGCGGCGCTGTGCGCGCTGGGGCTCACCGGCGCGGCGGCGCCCCCTCCCCGACGCATCGTCTCGCTCAACACCTGCGCCGATCAATATGTGCTCGCGCTCGCCGATCCGGGGCAGATCGTGGCGCTCAGCCCCTATGGGCATGATCCGGAACTGTCCGCAGCGGTGGCGAAGGCGCGCCGCTTCCCGATCCTGCGGCGGCCGGTCGAACAAGTGCTGGCGCTGCGCCCCGATTTGCTGATCGGCTTTCCCGACGGCGCGGGCGGCGTGGTTGGCGCGCCGCCCGGCAAATGGCGGACGCTCGGGCTGGCGAGTGCCGACAGTTTCGCGACGATCCGCGCGCAGGTCCGGCAGGTGGCGGCGGCGGTGGGCCATGCCGATCGCGGCGAGGCGCTGATCCGCGCGATGGAGCGCGACCTCGCCGCCCTGCCCCGCGCCCGGCGCGGCGGCATCGCTGCCTATTATCAGCGCCGCGGCTATCTGACCGGCACCGGCACGCTGGTCGACGATCTCCTGCGGCGGGCGGGCCTCGTCAATCTCGCGGCAAAGCTCGGCAAGCCCGCGCTCGCGCAAGTGCCGCTGGAGCAGATGATCGCCGCGCGCCCCGACTGGCTGGTCGTCGAAAGCGGCAGCGAGGCAGTCGTCGATCAGGGGACGGAGATGCTGCATCACCCAGCCCTGCGTCACATTCCCCGCATCCGCCTGCCCCAGGCCTGGACGGTGTGCGGCGGCCCCGCCTATGTGCAGGCCGCGCGCAGCATCGCGGCGCAGCTCGACGGCGCCGCACACAAAAACGCAGCGCAACGTAAGGGCGCGCCACGGCGCTAACGGGGCAGGCGTCACGCCCGCCCCTCGCGAGCATCGTCAGAAGCGGACACGAACCCCGCCAAAGGCCGATCGGCCGTAGGTGCCATAACCATAGACGGTCGAGTATTCCTCATCGGACAGATTGTCGATGCGGCCGTAGATTTCCAGCGTCTCCGTGATGGGCAAGGACGCGCGGACATTGACGAGCACATAGCCGTCTAGCCGCTGACTGTTCGCGGCGTCGTTGAAGCTGTCGCCGACCATCGTCATCGTCGCGCCGGTCGACAGGCCGAAGGGCCAGCGATAATCGGCCGAAACGCTCACCGCATCCTTGGCGCGGCGCGGCAAACGCTTGCCTTCGTTGATCCCGCCGTCCGACCGATCGACGGCGTCGACATAGCTGTAGGCGGCAGTTACGGTCAGGTCATCGACAGGCTTCAGCGTGACGGCCGCCTCGACGCCCTCGGCGCGGGTACGGGTCAGGTTGATATATTGGCCGAAAGGCCCACTGAAGCCGTCGAAATAAATCTGGTCCCGCGTGTCGCGACGGAACGCCGTGACGGAAAACATCGCCCGTCCGCCGTCCAGGCTTTGGTCAAAACCGATATCGTAGCTTTTCGACTGCTCGGGCTTCAGCGCGCTGTTGCCGTTGAAACTGTCATAGAGCTGGAAGAGCGAAGGCGCCTTGAAGCCTTCGCCATAGCTGGCGCGAATATTGGTCGCGCCGCCATTGGGCGTGTAGTTGGCATTGGCGCCCAGCGTGGTCGCTCCGCCGAATTGGCTATGATCGTCATGGCGCACGCCACCGGTCAGCGAAAGGCCGGCAAGCGGCTTCACCACCGCCAGGGCAAAGACGCTGTCGATGTTCGCTTTATGGCTCCCGCTCGATCCGAAGCCGAAGAAATCATAGTCCGGCCGTTCATGCTCGTAACCGAAGACCAGCTTCGCCTCATCGATCGGCTGGTAGACGCTCTCATATTCGAAACGTAGGTTGGTACCCGAATAGCCATAGTCGGGCGCGGTGCCGCGCACGAAATAATAGTCCCGATCGTTGCGGAACCAGGTGACGGCGGCCCGATTGGTAAGCTTGCCGTCGAACAGGGCGAGGTTGAGGCCGGCATAACCGATATACTGGTCGAGCTTGCTGACATCGCTGCTCTCCATCGGCGCGCCGAAGAAGATGTCGGTGTCGATATCGGCATGAATATAATAGCCGCGCAGGTCGAGGCTCAGCGCATCGGTGAAGTTGAGCTTCAGCTTCGCGTTGGTCGCGATATTCTCATAGCCGTCCTTCTCCGTGCCGTTGGCGGCAGCGGAAATGCCGTCGGTGCGGAAATAGGCGACACCCACGCCGCCCGACGCGATACCGCTGCTGCCCGAAACGTCTGCCTTGGCATTGAGCGTGTCGGCATAGCCATAATCGATCGAGGCGCTGCCGCCGAAAGCCTCCGCGGGCTCGCCGGTCATGATGTTGACGACGCCGCCGATCGCCTGGCTGCCATAGACCACCGAGTTGGAGCCGCGCAGTATTTCGACGCGGCGGATGTTGCCGGTCAGCAGATTGCCGAAGTCATAGCCGTCGCCGATGCCGCTCGGGTCATTTATCTTGACGCCGTCCAGCAGCACCAGCGTCTGCGTCGTTTCCGCGCCGCGGATCGAAATGCCGGTGACGCCGCCCACCGCATCATTGCGGTTAAACCGCACCCCCGGAGTGGTAACGAGCAGGTCGGCGACGCTGACGGCCTGGCGCGTTTCGATCGTCTTCGCATCGATGACGGTCACGGCCTGGCCGACTTCGTCGCGCGGCTGCTGGATGCCGAGCGCGGTGACGATGATATCGTCGGACTCCTGCGCCAGTGCGGGCGTGGCGGCCAGCAGCGCCGCGAGCGAAATTCCGGTCTTCAACATTATCTCTTCCCTGAGCGTCGATGCGACTTCAGGCGGGAGCGTCCGCGCGAACGGTCGGCGCCTGGGGAGGAGAGACGCCAACGCCCCGCCCCCGCGCACCGATGCGGCCCCCGCCGCCACGTCGCTCAGACGGGAACACCGTGCCATGGCCGTTCCCTGGACCAGGGCAAGAGCGACCCGCGCCGGCAGGTCTCCTGGCTCACGGGTCAAGGCGGCGATGCACGAGCCTTCCCGGGCGTTGCCGCCCAGTGGCCGGTCCCCTCGCCCCCTCTTTTTAGAAGGCTGCGGGTTCCAGGTGCATCGCGCTCTCCGCTTACAGTTGCAGGGACAGCCGCGGAATGGGACGGAATATCCGTCCGCACCGCATTCCCTTTTTCAGCCCTCATGGGCACCGGCGCGATCTTGTGGCCGCGCGCATAGGGCAAAGCGCGCGCCATGCCAAGCCACCGCAAGCGGCCGTTGCGCCAGGATCGGGCCATCGCCTTAATGTGCCTGGCCTGTAAAGGAGGGCCCATGTCCGATTCGTTCGCCATCACCGCCGCCGATGTAGACGACGCCGCGCGCCTTCTCGCCCCGGTGGCCGTGCGCACACCGCTCCTCGAAAATGCCGTTCTCAACGACCGATGCGGGCGGCGCGTGCTGGTGAAGTTCGAAGGGGCGCAGCACAGCGGCTCGTTCAAGTTCCGCGGCGCATACAACCGGCTCGCCCGCCTTGACGCCGGCCAGCGCAAGGCGGGCGTCGTCGCCTGGTCGTCCGGCAATCATGCGCAGGGCGTGGCCTTCGCGGCGCGGCTGCTGGGCATAGCGGCCACGATCGTCATGCCCGCCGACGCGCCCGCAGTGAAAACCGCCAACACGCGCGCGTTGGGCGCCGAGGTCGTCGCCTATGACCGCTTCACCCAGAGCCGGGAAGAGATCGCGCAGGCGCTGGTCGCGGAGCGCGGCGCCGTGCTGGTGCCGTCCTATGACGATCCCTTCGTCATGGCGGGCCAGGGCACGATCGGCCTCGAAATAGTGAGCCAGGCGGCGGAACGGGGCATCGCGTTCGGCCAGATCCTCGTCAATTGCGGCGGGGGCGGCATGGCCTCGGGCATCGCGACGGCGGTGAAGGCGCAGCGGCCCGACCTCGCAATCTATGCTGTGGAGCCGGAAGGCTTCGACGACACGGCCCGCTCTCTGGCGAGCGGCGAGCGGCAAAGCGTCGCGGCCGGCGCGCGTTCGATCTGCGACGCCCTGCTGGCGCCGATGCCGGGCGCGCTCACCTTTCCGATCAACCGGGCGCTGCTGTCCGGCGGGCTGGTGGTGAGCGACGATCAGGTACGCGACGCCATGCGCTTTGCCTTTTCCGCGCTGAAACTGGTGGTGGAGCCGGGCGGCGCGGTAGCGCTGGCGGCGATGCTGGCTGGACTGGCGCCGAAAGCGGACGGCGCAAGCGTGGTCGTGATGTCAGGCAGCAATGTCGATCCCGACGCCTATGCGCGGATCATCGCATGATGCGGCTGCTGGGCGCCGTGCTCGCCGGAGGGCGATCGAGCCGGTTCGGCAGCGACAAGGCGCTCGCCAGGCTGGCGGATGGGCGCACCCTGCTGGAACATGCAACCGCCGCGATCGCACCGCATGTAGAGGCCGTGGTGATTTGCGGCCGCGCCAGCGGGCTGGCGGATCGGCCGGCGGCGGACATGGGGCCGCTCGGCGGACTGAACGCGGCGCTCCATCACGCGCTGGCGCAGGGTTTCGATGCGGTGCTGACGACCGGCTGCGACATGCCGGTCTATCCGCCGGAACTGGCAGAAGCCTTGATCGGTGAGCGCGCGGCTATTCTGAAAGGCCAGCAACTCGCCGGCTTCTGGCCCGCTTCGCTGGCGCCCGAACTGGACGCGCATCTCGCCGAGGAGAATAACCGGTCGATCTACGGATGGATCGACAGGATCGGCGCGAGGATCGTCGACCGGCCCGACATCCTGCTGCCCAACATCAATCGGCCGGGCGACCTGGAGGGCCTGAACCAAACCCGACCCCATTCGGGCTGAGCCTGCCTTCTTTCTTCAACCCGTGGCGCGTCAGGCCCCGATCGCCACGCTCGCCGCCATCTCCGCCGGCATCGCCGTCCCCGCCACCGCTTCGCCGATCATCAGCAGCGTCGGATCCTCATCGCTGATCGTCGCCACCAGGAAGGCAAGCGCGCAGAGCTTGCCCCGGATCAGCCGCTCGCTGGGCAGCGAGACATTGACCGCCACCATGACCGGCGTCTCCGGATCGCGGCCAGCGGCGATCAGTTCGCGGCTGATCTCGGCAGCCGCGGCGCGGCCCATATAGATGCCGAGCGTCCCACCCGGCCGGGCCAGCGCCTCCCAGTCGAGCGTGAGCGGTTCGCCCGCTTTCAGATGCGCCGTCACCAGCGTCAGGCCCCGCGCCCTGCCGCGCAGGGTGAGCGAAGCGTTACCGCTCGCCGCCGCCGCGCTGGCGGTGGTGATGCCGGGGCAAATGCTGACGCGGATGCCGTCGGCGGCCAGATGCTCCATCTCTTCCGCCGAACGGCCGAAGACCGACGGATCGCCGCCCTTGAGGCGCACGACCCGCTTGCCCGCCTTGGCCGCCGCCAGCAGCAGGTCGTTGATGCTTTCCTGCGCCTTCGAATGACGGCCCGACCGCTTGCCGACGCTGACCCGCTCCACCCCATCGGGGATAAGGTCCAGCACGCCCGGCCCGACCAACGCGTCGTAAAAGACGATCTCGGCCGCCGCGATCAGCTTTTCGGCCTTGCGGGTCAGAAGGTCCGGGTCGCCCGGCCCTGCGCCGACCAGCCAGACCTGTCCGGGGGCGATCAACTCATTCGGCTGCATGGAGCGTCTCCTGCGTGGATTGGGCGAGGATATTGGCGAGCGCCGGGCGGCAGGACCCGCAATTGGTCCCCGCGCCGATCGCCTTGCCGATGGCGGGGACGTCGACCAGGCTCTGCTCGCGGATCGCTGCCATGATCTGGTTAAGGCCGATGTCGAAGCAAACGCAGATGGTCGGCCCCTTGTCGGGCTGGCTGCCCGGCCCGCGCGCCGCGAGGACGGAAGCGCCCACCTCTTCGACCTGAAGCTGGCCGATCAGCCAGTCGCGCGAGGGCAGCAGCCCGGTGCGCGTCACGATCAATATGCCCGCGAGCCTGCCGTCGCTGATGATCGCGACGCGGCGGGTGCCGCGCGTCTGGTCGATGGCTTCGACCCGATCGCCCTTGGGCAGGCACGCTTCCAGCCGCGCCGCATCGCCATTGCCCGCGACCTCGTAAAGCGCACCCCCCGGCACGGTGATGCGGGTCGCCCAGAGGCAGGGCAGCTTGGCCGGCTGCTCGCCGCGCAGGATCAGAAAGCCCTTCCATTCGGTCGCGACTTTCTCCAGCGCCGCCGGGGTCGCCTTGAAACCCGGCTGACCCGAATGGGGATCGACCAGCGGACGCGGCAGCAGGCCAGTGCGGCCCCCGGTCGAAATCTGGTCGGTCCAGTGGATCGGCGTGAAGATTTCACCCACGCGCTGGCCTTCGCTGATATTGGCGCGAAACAGGCTCGTCCCCTGCGCCGTCGACACGCGCGCCAGATCACCGTCAGCGATGCCCAGCGCCTCCGCATCCTGCGGGTGAACTTCGACCAGCGGTTCCTCGCGATGACGGGCGAGCTTGGGCGCCAGCCCCGTGCGCGTCATCGTGTGCCACTGGTCGCGATAGCGGCCGGTGTTGAGCGTCAGCGGCCAAGCCTTGAGCGGGTCCTGCACCTCCATCTGCTTGGTCAGCACCAGACGCGCCTTGCCGTCGGGGGTCGAAAAGCGGCCATCCGCAAAGGGCCTCTCGCCGCCCCAGCGAAACGGCTCCATCGCCTCATAAGCGTCGTTGCCGATCGTCGCGTGGCTGCGCAGGTTGAGGACGCGCTGGCCGTCATTCTGATAAGCTGTCAGGCGAGCATGCTCGCGCCAGATGTCAGCGGGCCGATCATAGGCGAAGGCGTTGCGCCAGCCCATGCGGCGGGCGACTTCGGTGACGATCCACCAGTCGGGCTTGGCCTCGCCGGGCAGCGCCATGAAAGGACGCTGGCGGCTGATCGTGCGGTCCGAATTGGTGACCGTGCCGTCCTTTTCGCCCCAGCCGGCGGCGGGCAGGCGAACGTCGGCATGGACGCTGGTGTCGGTGTCGGCGATGATGTCCGACACGACGAGGAAAGGCACCGACTCCAGCGCCTCGCGCACGCGCCCCGCATCGGGCAGCGACACCGCGGGATTGGTCGCCATGACCCACAGCGCCTTGATCCGGCCTTCGTTGATCGCGCGGAACAGGTCGACGGCCTTCAGGCCCGGCTTGGTCGCCATGTTGGGCGCGGCCCAGAAGCGGCCCACCCGCTCCACATTTTCCGGCGCAAAGTCCATGTGGCTGGCGAGCGTCGAGGCAAGCCCGCCGACTTCCCGGCCGCCCATCGCGTTGGGCTGGCCGGTGATCGAGAAGGGTGCCGCGCCCAGCTTGCCGATGCGGCCGGTGGTAAGGTGGACATTGACGATCGCGTTCACCTGATCGGTGCCGCGGATCGACTGGTTGATGCCCTGGCTGAACATCGTGACCGTGCGCGGGGTCGCGGCGAACAGCTTGTAGAACTGCTCCAGCAGCGCCGGCGCAATGTCGCAGGTCTTGGCCGTGGTCCACAGGTCATGGCCGGTACGGATATGCTCCCAAAAGCCTTCGGGCGCAGTCACATGATCGGCGAGGAAGGCCGGATCGGTGATCCCTTCCTGCGCTACCCAAGCCAGCAGGCCGTTCATCAGCGCAACGTCGGTGCCCGGCTTCACCGGCAGATGCAGGTCGGCGCCTTCGCAGGTTTCGGTGCGGCGCGGGTCGATGACGACCAGCTTGGTGCCGCGCGCCGCGCGGGCGGCCTGGATGCGCTGATAGACGATCGGGTGGCACCAGGCGGTGTTGGAGCCGACCAGCACGATCAGGTCGGCTTCCTCCAGATCGTCATAGCTGGCGGGCACGATATCCTCGCCAAAGGCGCGATTGTGCCCCGCCACCGCGCTCGACATGCACAGGCGGCTATTGGTGTCGATGTTGGACGAGCCGATAAATCCCTTCATCAGCTTGTTGGCGACATAATAATCTTCGGTCAGAAGCTGGCCGGACACATAGAAGGCGACGCTGTCGGGACCATAACGCTCGACAGTTTCGCGGAAGCGCTTCGCCACCATGTCGAGCGCCTTGCCCCAGCTGACGCGCTTGTCACCGATCATCGGGTGCAGCAGGCGCCCTTGCAGCCCCACCGTCTCGCCCAGATGCGTGCCCTTGGAACAGAGGCGCCCGCCATTGGCCGGATGCGCTTCGTCGCCCTTGATCATGACCGACCGGGGCCCGGTCGGCGTGGCCGAAATGCCGCAACCGACGCCGCAATAGGCGCAGGTGGTGCGGATGGCCTGGTCCATGCTCTTACCTCTTGTCCAAGAGAGAGAATTGGGTGGAGACGGGTGCCGCAAGGGATGGCCAGCATCCCGCCCCCACCCGGGTCCCCGCCTTTATGGGTGGGGACCGAAAGCTCAAGCTGCGGCCTTCAGCGCGGCAGGACGAGCGATCAGGATGCGACCGCCCTCCTCTTTCACCGCGATGGTCGGCGTGCAGCCCTCGTCCGCGCCCTGCGCCTCGCCCGTCTTCAGGGCGATGTTCCAGTTATGGAGCGGGCAGGCGACGCTGTGGCCATGGACGATGCCCTGGCTCAGCGGCCCCTTCTTGTGCGGGCATTCATTGACCAGCGCGAACACCTTGTCGTCACCGGTGCGGAAGACGGCGATTTCCTTCTGCCCATCAATCTGCACCGTGCGGGCGCCACGCTGGGGAATGTCGGCCAGCGTTCCGATGTCGATCCAGTCGGTCATGGGTGTCACTCCGCGGCGATGGCGCCAAAGGGCATGGAGGTGTCGAGATGCTGGTGCAGTTCCGCGTTCGCACCGGCTGCGCGCTGCGCCCAGGGATCATCCTGGCTGAAGCTCTGCGAATGTAGGAAACGGGCGGTCAGCGCCTCGCGTCCCGCATCATCCTCGACAATGCGGCTCTTCACATAATCGACGCCGACGCGCTCGATCCAGGGCGCGGTGCGCTCCAGATAGCGCGCTTCCTCGCGATAAAGCTGGGTGAAGGCGGCGCAATAATCGAGTGCCTCCTGCTCGGTCGACACCTTGCACAGCAGGTCGGTGGCGCGGACATGGATGCCGCCATTGCCGCCGACATGCAGTTCATAGCCCGAGTCCACGCAGACCACGCCAAAATCCTTGATCGTCGCCTCCGCGCAATTGCGGGGGCAGCCCGATACGGCGATCTTGAACTTGTGGGGCATCCACGATCCCCAGGTCATCCGCTCGGTCTTGACGCCAAGGCCGGTCGAATCCTGCGTGCCGAAGCGGCACCATTCGGACCCGACGCAGGTCTTCACCGTGCGCAGCGACTTGCCATAGGCATGACCCGACACCATGCCAGCGGCATTAAGGTCGGCCCAGACGGCGGGCAGGTCTTCTTTCTTGATCCCGAAAATGTCGAGACGCTGACCGCCGGTGACCTTCACCATCGGCGCATCATATTTCTCGACCACATCGGCGATCGCGCGCAGTTCCTTGGGGTTGGTGAGGCCGCCCCACATGCGCGGGACGACCGAATAGGTGCCGTCCTTCTGAATATTGGCGTGCATGCGCTCATTGACGAAGCGGCTCTGCTGGTCGTCGACATAGTCACCCGGCAGCGCGCAAAGCAGATAATAGTTGAGCGCCGGGCGGCAGGAAGAGCAGCCATCGGGCGTCGACCAGTGCAGCTTCTGCATCACCTCGGGGATCGAGCGCAGGTTCTGCGCCACGATCTCGCGGCGGACATCGTCATGGCCAAAGCTGGTGCATTTGCACATCGTCTTCGGGCCGGACTGGACGTCATCGCCCAGCACCACCGCCAGCAGATTTTCCACCAAGCCCGTGCAGCTGCCGCAGCTTGCGGAAGCCTTGCAAGACCCGCGCACCGCATCCAGGCTGCAAGCGCCCTTTTCGATGCAGGCGACGACCTGGCCCTTGCTGACGCCGTTGCAGCCGCAGATCTCGGCATCGTCCGAGAGCGCCGCAACGGCCGCCTTAGGGTCCAGCGCGCCCCCTCCCGAGGCGAAAGCCTGACCGAAGATCAGCAGGTCGCGGATGTCTGCAACATCTTCCTCGCGCTTCAGCAGGTCGAAATACCAG
>DATEDR010000239.1:0-14812 GCA_035281605.1 Sphingobium sp. | reverse complement strand
GCAACACGATGGGCCTCAATTTCGCGGCGATGGTCGATCCCTCCTCCGGGCAAGCGACGCAGGCGGTCGGAACATTCCTCTCGATCCTGGCAACCTTCCTGCTGCTGGGCATGGACGGGCACCTGATGCTGGCGAGCTTCGTGGTGCAGAGCTATCAGGCGCTGCCGCCGGGTGGCGCGATGATGAGCAACGACGCGGTCTGGTCGCTGGTGCAGTTCGGCGGGTCCCTGTTGGGCGCGGGGCTGACCATCGCGCTGCCGGTCGGCTTCGCGCTGGTGCTGGTGCAGATCATCATGGGCATGCTTGCCCGCAGCGCGCCGTCGCTGAACCTGTTCGCCGTCGGCATGCCGGTGGCGGTGATGACGGGGCTGATACTGCTGGCGATCGCGGCGCCGGTGATGGGCGAAGGGCTGACCGCCGCGCTGAAGGCCGGGCTCGACCAGGCCCGGTCGATCGCGGAGGGCCGCTGACATGTCGGGCAGCAATGGCGGCGGCGAAAAGACCGAAAAGCCGACGCAGAAGAAATTGAAGGACGCCGCCAAGAAGGGCGACATCCTTCAGTCCAAGGAACTGGCGACCGCTCTGGTGGTCATGGCCGGCATTGGCTGGATCGCGGTGACGGGGCCGTCGGTCATCGAATCGCTGTCGAAGATGCTGATCGAGGCGCTCCGGTTTCGCCGGGAAGACATTACCGATTTCGCGCCGGTCGCGCGGGGCATGAACCTGCTCACGGGCATCGCGCTGCCCGTGGGGGGGATATTGCTGGCGACGACGCTGGCGGCGATCGCGGGGCCGGCGCTGCTCGGCTCGCTGGGTTTTCGCCCCGGCGCCTTCGCGCCCAAGGCGTCGAAGCTTAGTCCGGCTGCGGGCATCAAGCGGATGTTCGGGATGCAGGGCCTCATCGAACTGATGAAGTCGATCGCCAAGGTCTCGCTGCTCGGCGCGATCGGCGTCTGGCTGATCTGGGACCGGCTGACCGCGATCATCGGGCTCGGCAAGGCGGGCCTGGCGCCGGCCATGTCGGACCTTGGCCATATCTTCATCATGACCTGCCTGGTCATGGCGGGCGGCCTGTTCCTGATCGCCGGCATCGACGTGCCCGCGCAGATCATGCAACGATCGAAACGGCTGGGCATGAGCAAGCAGGACGTCAAGGACGAGCATAAGGAGAGCGAAGGCTCGCCCGAACTCAAGGGCCATATCCGCCGCCGCCAGTTCGAGGTGCTGAGCGGATCGACGCGCAAGGCGGTTGCGGAGGCGAGCGTCATCCTGACCAACCCCACCCATTTTGCCGTCGCGCTGCGATACAAGCCCGGGCAGGATGCCGCGCCCGTGGTGGTGGCCAAGGGCTGCGACGCGATCGCCGCCGCGATTCGGGAACTGGGCGACCAGAATGGCGTCACCGTGCTGCAATATCCCGAACTTGCGCGCGCCGTCTATTTCACCTCGCGGGCGGGGCAGATCGTCAATGAGGGGCTCTACATGGCGATCGCCACTGTCCTCGCCTTCGTCTTTCGCGTGGAAAATCGCATGGCGAGCGAGATGGACCGCCCCTTCATCAGCGTGCCCGATGATCTGCGCTTCGACGCGGACGGGCGGAAAATCTGAAAAAAGGCGCAGGGTGAACTAAATCTTAGGCAATGCTGGCCGTAATATATTCATGGGGACGCATTAGGATGGTGCGTCATGAACGAATATCTTTCGCAAAGCGGTTTAACGCAGGTTGATCGGGTGAGTAGCCGCGCGCCTTCGGGCGTGCCTGTCGTTTCGCCTGTTTCTGCGGTTCAGGCCGCCGGCGACCCGCTGAGCGACGGGCGGCGGGAGCGCGGCAGCGCCGCGATGCTGGCGGAAGAGGATCTCGTCAGCGCCGCCGAATATGCGAAGGTGCATGCGCGCGTCGCGGATATCCTGGCGGAGCTGCGTTCCGTCGGCGCGGCCTCGATCGAAGGTGCGGAGGCCCAGATCCAGTCCATGCTGCCGGCGCCGATGATCCTCGTGCCGCTGCCGCCCGCTTCGAAGGAAGTCATGGAAAGCGCCGTCGAACTGGGCAAGCGCATTGCCGAACAGGCAAGCTACGCCCATGCCGCCCAGGCGCATCTGCGTCGCGGCACCGTGGACCAGCTGCTGTCCACCGCGGCGTGACTATTCGTCGCTGGGCACGCGACATTCCTTAACCATGAAAATCATTCCTAAAGGTCTTCGTCCTAGAGCCGTTCTCCTATTCGAAAGGACGGCAGATGACTTCGGTAAGCAGCAGCATCGCGACAGCGCTCGGCATCGGGTCGGGCATCGACACCGGCGCGCTGGTGTCGAGCCTGGTAAGCGCCGCGCGCGATCCCAAGCAGAAGGCCATCACCGACCGGCAGACCACCAATAACGCCAAGATTTCCGCGCTGGCGTCGGCGTCCAGTTC
Organism: Sphingobium sp.; assembly: GCA_035281605.1. GTDB lineage: Bacteria > Pseudomonadota > Alphaproteobacteria > Sphingomonadales > Sphingomonadaceae > Sphingobium. The sequence continues at coordinate 12,399 of DATEDR010000239.1, read as the reverse complement.
GCTCGACACCTTTGCCAATGCGCTGAACAGCCTGCTGACCAGCACCGGTTATTCGGGCACGCCCGCATCCAATGACCCGACCATCGCGTCGGTAAGCGCGCTGCCCGGCGGCGTGCCCAAGCTGCCTGCGCAGCTCGAGGTCCAGCAACTCGCCGCCGCCCAGACGATCGCGTCGGCGCCGGCCGTGGGCGCGACCGCGAGCAGCTCCGTCGGGGCGGGCACCTTCTCGCTGAAAGTCGGCGGCAATGCGGCCGTGCCGATCACGCTGACCGCGCCCAACACCAGCTATGCCGATCTGGCTGCGGCGATCAACGCGGCGGGGGCGGGCGTGACGGCCAGTGTCGTCACCGACAACCAGGGCACGCGCCTGGTCATGAAAGGCGCGACCGGGGCCGCCAACAGCTTCACCTTCACCAAGACATCCGGCGACGTGTCGCTCGATGCCTTCACCTGGGACGGCGCCGCGGGCGGCATGACCCGCCAGGTGCAGGCCAAGGACGCCATCCTGTTGCTTGACGGCGTGGAGCAGCATTATTCGAGCAACACCATCGACAGCGCCATCGCGAACCTGCGCATCGACCTCAACAAGGCGGCGCCGGGAACCAGCATCACGCTGGCGACGACCGAGCCGACCACGTCGATGCGCGACCTGATGGTCGAGTTCGTCGACGCCTACAACACGCTGATGAAGGCGCTGAACACGGCGACCGCCGGCGGTTCGTCGTCATCGAGCGCGGGCGTGCTGAACGGCGATTCGGCCATTCGCGACATGAAGCGGCAGCTGTCGCAGATGACGTCCGCCGCGCTCGCCACCACGGGCAGCTACACGACGCTGTCCTCCATCGGCGTGGCCACGAACCGCGACGGGACGCTCAAGCTGGACACCGAGGCGCTCGACAAGGCGATCGCTGCCGATCCGAGCGCGATCACCCAGATGCTCAATCCCACGGTCAAGACGGCCTCGCAGCCGGGCCTCGCCGGGTTGATGGACGGCGTGCGCGACAAGATCCAGCAGGCGGACGGCCCGTTGGCGACAACCAAGAGCAAATATGAAAAGCTGGGCAAGACTCTGACCGAGCAGCTGGAAAAGCTCAATGATCAGATGACGGACTATCAGGCGCAGCTTTCCAAGGTGTACACCGCCATGGAAACCCGGCTCGCTGCGCTCAAGGCTACGCAAAGCTATCTGGAGCAACAGGTCGCCATGTGGACCAAAAGCGACGATTGAAGAACAGGGGTCACGAAGATATGTTTTATAGTCAAGGCTATGCTGGCGCCAACGCCGCGCGGCGCTATGCAGCCGTGCATTCCGGCAGCCGGATCGAGGGGGCGACACCCCATGCGCTCGTCAAGATCCTCTTCGACGAACTGCTTATCGCGCTGGAGGCGACGGTGCTTGCCGAAAAGAATGGCGACCGCGCCAAGGTGTCCGACAAGCAGGCGCGGGCGATGTCGATCCTGATCGCCCTGGAATCCAGCCTCGACTTCGACAAGGGCGGGGACATTGCGACCGGGCTTGCGCAAATCTATCGGGAGGCGCGCCGGCTGCTGCTGGCGGGCGCCAAGGAACGGGATGCTCAGCCCGTAGAGCAGGCGCGCGACATCATCGCCGAGATTGCCGACGCGTGGGGACAGATCGGGTAGGAGGCCGGTTCGGCGAAGGAGGAACGGACTGTCCGGCCTCCTTCCCCGCCGGGGTTGCACCGCTCCAGCGCCCCTTGTATAGGCAGCGCTCGCAAAGGGCGGCCCGGCGGGGGCCGCCTTTTTGCGTTTCACGACTTTTTGCATCAGCCCAGAAAAGGGAGGGCCCCATGTCGATTACGCCGCTCATGCCCGTTTACCCCCGGTGCGATGTACGTCCGGTCCGAGGCGAGGGCTGCTATCTGATCGGCGAGCGCGGCGAGCGTTATCTGGATTTTGCCAGCGGCATCGCGGTCAACCTGCTGGGACATGGTCATCCCAAGCTGGTCAAGGCCATCGCCGACCAGGCCGCGACGCTGATGCATGTGTCGAATCTCTATGGCATGCCGCTGGGCGAAAAGTTCGCGCAGCGCCTGATCGACGCGACCTTCGCCGACACGGTCTTCTTCACCAATTCGGGCGCCGAAGCGGTTGAATGCGCGATCAAGACGGCGCGCCGCTACCATTATGCCAATGGCGAGGCGCATCGCCACGACATCATCACCTTCGACAATGCCTTTCACGGCCGGACGCTGGGGACGATCTCCGCGACCAGCCAGCCGAAGATGCGCGACGGTTTCGAACCGCTGCTGCCCGGTTTCACCGTGGTGCCGTTCAACGATCTGGAAGCCGCGAGCGCGGCCGTGACGAACGATAGCGCGGCCTTCATGCTGGAGACGATCCAGGGCGAGGGCGGCGTTACCGCGGCAACCCCCGAATTTCTGGCGGGCATCCGCAAGATCTGCGACGAGAAAGGCTTGTTGCTGATCCTGGATGAAGTGCAGTGCGGCTATGGCCGGACCGGCAGCTTCTTCGCCTATGAGCAATATGGGCTGGAACCCGACATCATGGCCGTCGCCAAGGGAATCGGGGCGGGCTTCCCGCTTGGTGCCTGCCTGGCGACGGAAAAGGCCGCCAAGGGCATGACGTTCGCCACCCATGGATCGACCTATGGCGGCAATCCGCTGGCGATGGCGGTAGGCCTCGCCGTGATCGAAGAGGTGCTGGGGGACGGCTTCCTGGACCATGTGAAGACGATCGGCGCGCGCCTGCGCTCCGCGCTCGAACAACTGATCCCCAATCACGACATGTTCGAGGACGTCCGCGGCGTGGGGCTGATGTTGGGCGTGAAGCTGAAAGACGGCTTCGATTCGCGCAGCTTCGTGGCGCATCTGCGCGACCATCACGGCCTGCTGACGGTCGGGGCGGGCCAGAATGTCGTGCGCATCCTGCCGCCGCTCGTCATCGAGGAAAGCCATGTGGCCGAGTGCGTCGAGAAATTGTCGGCCGGCGCGCGCAGCTTTGGAGAAGCCGAGGCGGCTTGAACCAGTTCTGATGTTCCTGCCGTTCGGTTCGAGCAGCTTCGAGCCTGGTCGAGAAGCGGTCGCCGAGAACAGGTCTCGGCAAGCGCGAAGCGAACGGAGGGGAAAGGAATTTCCATGACCAGACATTTCCTGAACTTGTCCGATGCGGGCGCCGACGCGGTTGCCGCCATGATTGCCGATGCCATCGACCGCAAGGCCGCGCGCAAGGCTTTGCCCAAGGGGCAGGCGGACCGGGACGCGCCGCTCGCCGGTCACACGCTGGCGATGATCTTCGAAAAAAATTCGACCCGTACCCGCGTCAGCTTCGACATGGCGATCCGGCAGCTGGGCGGCACCTCGCTGATCCTGGACGGGGCCACCAGCCAGTTGGGCCGGGGCGAGACGGTGGCGGACACGGCGCGGGTGCTGAGCCGGATGGTCGACATGATCATGATCCGTACCGACGATCATGCGAAGATCGAGGAAATGGCGCATTATGCTACGGTTCCCGTGGTCAACGGCCTCACCGACCTGTCGCATCCCTGCCAGATCGCCGCCGATCTGCTGACGGTGGTGGAACATGGGCTGGCGCTGCCGGGCAGCCAATGGGCCTGGCTGGGCGATGGGAACAACGTCCTCCATTCCATCATCGAGGCGGCGGGCCTGTTCCGGTTCGACGTGCGCATCGGCGTGCCGGAAGGCTATGATCCAGACCAGGCCTTCATCAAGGAAGCGCAGGCGCTGGGCGCGCAGGTCACCCTGACGCGCGATCCCGTAGCAGCGGTGAGCGGCGCTGACGTCGTCGTCACCGACACGTGGATTTCCATGGGGCAGGCGCATGCCGACGAAAAGCTGAAGGCGATGATGCCCTATCAGGTGACGCCCGCGCTGATGGCGCAGGCGAAGCCGGAGGCCAAATTCCTGCACTGCCTGCCCGCGCATCGCGGCGAGGAAGTTTTGGCGGAGGTGATCGACGGCCCCCAGTCGCTGATCTGGGACGAGGCGGAAAACCGCATTCATGCCCAAAAATCGGTGCTGCTATGGGCAGCAGGCCGCCTTGGTTGAGTTTGGGTCGAGCCATCCTATCTAGCAGCCTTTGCATGACGGGTCCGCGCGGGCGCGGAACCCACGGAGCTTGATTTGACTTCTACCCCTGCTGTTGACGAAGCCCTGGGCTTCACCATCCCGTCCCGCCATGCCCGGGGGCGGATCGTGCGCCTCGGGCCGGTGCTGGACGAAGTCCTGGCCGCGCACAGCTATCCGCCGGTGATCGAACGGCTGCTCGCCTCGGCGTTGGTGCTGGCCGCGTTGCTCGGCTCGACGCTGAAGCATGCGGGTGGCCAGTTGACGATGCAGGCGCAGACCGAAAACGGCGTCGTCAGCCTTCTGGTCGCCGATTACAAGGTCGGCGAAGTACGTGGCTATGCCAAGTTCGACGCGGACCGGCTGGCCGAAGTAGGGCCGGATCCGACCCTGTTCGGCCTGTTCGGCAAGGGGTATCTCGCCATCACCTTCGACCAGGCGGTGTCGGGAGAACGCTATCAGGGTATCGTCCCGCTCGACGGCGATACACTGGCGAGCGCGGCGGAACATTATTTCTTCCAGTCCGAACAGATACCGAGCGTCATCCAGATCGCGACCCGCCACGATGCCGGGCAGGGCTGCATCGCCGCGGGCATGTTGTTGCAGCATCTGCCCGAGGGGGAGGTGGGCCGCGATCGCCTGCATGTCCGGCACGATCATCCCGAATGGGAGCATGTTCAGGCTTTGGCCGCGACGCTCAAGGATGGAGAACTGACCGACGAGTCGCTGCCGTTGACGGACATCGTATGGCGGCTGTTCCATGAAGAAGAAGTGGTGCGGGTCACCGATCCGGTGGAGTTGACGAAAGGATGCCGCTGCGACCTTGGCCATATTCGCAGCGTCATCGGTCGCTTTTCTGCCGAAGAACGCGCCGAAATGGCGGATGATCAAGGCGTTATCGGCGTGGATTGCGCTTTTTGTTCGCGCGTCTTTCCAGTTTCACTGGACAGTTTCGTGCAAGGCTGACACCCAGTATCCGTGATTAGTGACAATGGTTGAGGCGCAAGAGGGGGTCTTGCGCTATCAAATTGCCACAATTGGGTGCATGAGGATGGTTTAAGGCCATCCGCTGACACCCTGCGCGGCCCGTGCCGAAATCACGCGTGAAGGAATGGGGGCTGTTGAATGATCAAGGGTCTGCACATCCTGTGTGGAGCGTTTGCGGCGATGACCGCGGCATCGCCGGCTGCATCCCTGTCGCCTGCCGGTCCGCTCAAGGGATTAGAGCCGGGCGAATGGGAATTGCGCGAGCGCGGCGCCGAAGGGGAACCGGGCGCGGTACGCAAACTCTGCCTGGCGGATCTGCGTCAACTCATCCAGATCCGTCATCCGCGCGCCGCCTGCAAGGGCCTGACGGTGGATGACAGCGCCAGGCGTCTTTCGGTCAGCTATGATTGCGGTGGGTCCGGCGGGGGACGGACCGACCTTCGCATAGAAACGCCGCGGCTGGTCCAGATCAGGTCGCAGGGCGTGGCCGAAGGGGCGCCCTTCTCCTTCGCGATGGAAGGCCGGCGGATCGGCGCCTGCCGCTGACGGCGGACTGCGCTTGCGCAGATCGGCCGGGGACGTTAGCGCGGCGGCATGGTTGCCGACAAAAATACTGTAGCCGTGGTCCTGCTGTCGGGTGGGCTGGATTCCATGGTGGCCGGTGGACTGGCGCGCGAAGCGGGTCATCGCGTCGTGGCGCTTTCGATCGACTATAATCAGCGTCACCGCGTGGAATTGCGCGCCGCTGCCCGGGTAGCCCAAGCGATCGGCGCTGAACGCCACATCGTCCTGCCGCTCGACCTCACGGCCTTTGGCGGGTCGGCGCTTACGGCGGATATCGACGTGCCCAAGGACGGGGTTGGACTGGGCATTCCGATCACTTACGTGCCCGCGCGCAACACCATTTTCCTGTCGCTGACCCTGGGCCTTGCCGAGGTTTCGGGCGCCAGCGACATCTTCATCGGCGTCAATGCGCTCGATTATTCCGGCTATCCTGATTGCCGCCCGGAATTCATCGCCGCTTTCCAGGCCATGGCGAACCTTGCGACCAAGGCGGGCGTGGAGGGCCGTGCGATCCGCATCAACACGCCGCTTCAGCATATGAGCAAGGCGGACATCGCGCGCGAGGCGCATCGGCTGGGCCTGGATGCCGGGATCAGCTGGTCCTGTTATGATCCCACGCCCGACGAGCGGCATTGCGGCCTGTGCGACAGCTGCCGCCTCCGGGCGAAAGGCTATGAGGAGGCGGGGCTGCCCGATCCCACCGACTATGCAGCGAAACCATAAGGCGCAGAGGCGATGAGCTACGCCGTCAAGGAAATGTTCCTGACGCTCCAGGGCGAGGGCGCGCATACGGGGCGGCGCTCCGTTTTCCTGCGCTTTGCCGGCTGCAATCTGTGGACCGGGCGCGAGGAAGATCGCAGGAAAGCCGTCTGCCAGTTCTGCGACACTGATTTCGTGGGCACCGATGGGGATGGCGGCGGCAAGTTCGCCGATGCGCAGGCTCTGGCGGACGCGGCGCTGGCTTTCTGGGGCGAGGGCGCGGACGGGCGCTATATCGTCCTGACCGGCGGCGAGCCCATGCTGCAGATCGACGGGGCGCTGGTCGACGCCCTGCACGCGCGCGGCTTCACCATTGCCATCGAATCAAACGGGACGCTGGCCGCGCATCCGGGCATCGACTGGGTCTGCATCAGCCCCAAGGCCGGAAGCGACGTCGTCCAGCGCAGCGGCAATGAGTTGAAGCTGGTCTGGCCGCAGCCCGGTGCCGGACACAGCCTGGCCGATGTCGAGGCGATGGAGGGGTGGGCGTTCGACCATTTCCTGATCCAGCCGCTGGACGATCCGCAGGCGGCGGCGAACATGAAGGCGGCGATCGAGCTGGTGATGGCGCGTCCGAAATGGCGTCTCAGCCTTCAGGCGCATAAATATCTGGGGCTGCGCTGAACCGGGCGTGACCCGGTCAACACCGCTGCCGGGCACTGGCCGGAGCGGCCGGGCCCAGAGCGCGCCCCGTTAAATCGGATGCGGGTCGCGCGCTCTATTCTTGTTGTCGCATCGTTTTGCAGAAAACCGGTTCGCGCTTTTCTGCACGATGCTCTAGCCACCGACCTTCTGTTCATAGGCGATCTGGCATTCGGGGCGAAGCTTGCTCTTCTTCCAGCATTTGGGATCGAAGGAGGGCAAGGCCAGCGAATAGCTGCGGCCGGGGTCGCCGTAAAATTGTTCGCCCGCCAGGACGAGCGATTTCTTGATTGATCCAAGCCCCGTGCGCGCGACCTCGTGCAGCGTGCCGCGATTGGCGAAGATCGCCTGCCGCCCCACGAGCCCAGCCGCCTGGCAGAAGCCGCGCTGCGCCTGAACCGTCGAATAGCCCGAATAGATGCGCGTCCCATATTGGTCCGACGCCATCTGGCCGGGCTTGCCCTTGCCGACGGTACGCTGGAAATATCCGAGCAGCACGGCCTGAGCCTTGTCCAGTTCCGCGTCATGATGGGCAATCATGGCGTTATAGTTGCTGATCGAGAGCAATGTCGGTTCGAACTGGCACTGCAGCGCCGCGACGTTGAGGGCTGCTCGCAGATTCCACACCAGCCCTGCGCGAACTTCGTCGGGCGTCGCGCCGGGGAGGCCGAGCGCGGTGGTCGCTTCCGCATCGGTGAGAGCGGCGGTCGAGAAATCGGGGGGCGACCAGAAGAATTGCGCCGCGGCAGGCTGCGCGGCGAGCGGAGCGGCGGCCAGCAGCAGCCCGGAGCAGATCCGGCGCAATGTGGAACAGGATGTCATGGCTTCCCCCTTTGAACGACGTCCGACAGCTTTTCCCGCTTGATCAGGCGCGGCTGTATCGCGCCTGAACGCTGGGACGATCCTATTGATCCGAAAGAACTTCAGTGTCGGCTTGCGCGGCGTTGGCCGCCGGCTCCTTTGCGGCTTCGGAGGCTGCCGCATTGTCGGCCTTCACGCCGGGGACCGCCGGCGCAGGCACTTCGCTCTGCACGCCGTCCAGATCCGTCATCGCGTCGGTCGTGGTGCCGTCCACCACTTCCAGGTCCTTCATCTGCACCGCATTGCCGCTCTTTTCGTCTCCACCGCACGCGGTCAGGCCCATGCAGCCCGTCATCAGCAGCGCGGTCAACATCATCCTTGCGTCCACACGCATCCGGGTCTCCATAAAACTGTGCCCGGCAGCCCCCCACCTGGCGAAGGCGCAGACCCTAGCGGCGGCCCTCGCATTGCTCAACCCCCGGGCGGACAGCGGCGCAATCGGCCAAGGAAGGCGGGCAGATGCGCCTTCAGCGCGGCATCGAGCGCAGCCATGGACGCGTCCCTGCCCAGTGCCGCGATGCTCGTCACCGGATATTCGGCCAGCCCGCACGGCACGATGCCTCCAAAATGGGACAGGTTGGGATCCACATTGATCGAAAAGCCGTGGAGCGTGACCCAGCGGCGAACCCGAATGCCGAGCGCCCCGATCTTGGCCTCCCGCCCCTCCAAATCGTCGGTCCAGATGCCGATGCGCCCTTCGGCCCGGCGCGCGGCAATGCCGAGGTCAGCGAGCGCGTCGATCATCCATCCTTCGAGGTGATGGACGAAGTTGCGGACATCCTTGCCGCGTTCGCGCAGGTCGATGTTGAGGTAGCCGATGCGCTGGCCGGGGCCATGATAGGTGTAGCGCCCGCCACGCCCCGCGGCATGCACGGGGAAGCGGGGATCTAGCAACTCCGCCGGATCAGCGCTTGTCCCAGCGGTATAGAGCGGCGGATGTTCGAGCAACCAGACCCGTTCGCCCGCCGTGCCATCGAAAATGGCGGCGGCGCGCGCCTCCATGTCCGCCAGCGCGTCGGGATAGCTTACGGGCGTATTGTCGAGGCGCCATTCGATGTCCGTAGCGCTGAGGGGCAGGAGGGGGGATGGGGTGGACATGGCGCTTCCTTGACTTGGGCGAGGCGAGCGATCAAGTCTCCCTCCTCATTTTCCGGCGAGGCACAAGGCAAAGATATGGCGACGATGTCGATCGGCAAGGCATGGGAAGAAGCGGTCGCTTTCGTCGCGCGCGAACGCAGCCTGCTGTTTCCGGTCGCGCTGCTCTTCGTGGCCCTGCCGGGCCTCATCCTTCAGGAAATGACGCCGCCCGAACTGGCTAACTGGACCATGGCCAAATCAGCCTTGCCCACCGTGCCCGTCAGCTTCTGGCTGGCGATGTTGCTGGGCGTGATCATCATCTGGTTCGGTTCGCTCACGCTGTTCGCGCTTGCGCTGCGGCCGGGTATCAGCGTCGGGGAAGCGCTGCGCCTCAGCCTCGACCGGTTGCCGGTGCTGCTCGGCACGGCGGTCGTGGTGGTGGGGGGGCTGTTGGCGGCTGTCATCGTCGCGACGATGATCGTGGTGGCGCTGACGCTGGTCGCTAAGCCGGCGGGTGCCGCGCTTGCCATGCTGCTGGCGACCGCGATCGGGGCGCTGGCGATTTTCGCGAGCGTTCGGCTGCTGTTGCTCAATCCCGTGGTGATCGACGGCAGCGAGGGCGTCATGCCGTCGCTGCGCCACAGTTGGGCCCTGACGCGGGGTCATTTCTGGCGACTGCTGGGCTTCATCCTGATCCTCACGCTGCTGTCGGCGATCGTCGGGGGAGCGGCGCAGTCCATCTTCGGCGTGATCGGCCGGCTGATCGGCGGAGTGGACGGCGCCCGCCTGACCGGCGGCGTGGCGGCGGCGGCGGTTTCTACCATATTGCAGGTTTACATGCTGGTCATGCTGGCCCGGCTGTACCGTCAGGCCGAAGGCGGCTGACCCAGCATCGGGACGTGCGGCGCGGCGTCTGGCGGCAACAGTCCGACCAGCCGGGGATCGGCGAACGTCTCCACCTCCCGCTTGAAGGGCACGAAGCCTGCACGGATGTAGAAGCTCAGCGCAGCGGGGCTGTCCAAGGTGCAGCTGTGGACCCACAGGCGGCTGACGTCCTTGCGCCAGGCCAGCGATTTCACTTGCGCCATCAGCCATTTGCCCAGCCCCTTCCCGGTGAGGGCCGGAACCAGGCCGCAAAAGCTCAGCTCGCAATCGGGCAGGAAGCGGAAATCGAGTTCCAGCAGCCCTACTTCGACGCCCCGCGGGTCGGTCACCGCATAGACCTCCACCGCCGGATCATGAATGACCGCCGCCAGATCGTCGTTGCTCATGGCGAGCCGCGAAAACCAGAGCCATGGCTCGCCCACGCGGCGGAACAGCGTGCGATAGGCGTCGAGAGCCGGCGTTTTCCACGGCAGCAGCCGCAGGGGCGCGGGCGGGATCGGCGCGGGCTTCGGCCGCTCCCGCATCTCCAGATGGGTAACAATGGTCGCGATCTGCTCATTGGCGACGGGCGTCAGCGGCATGGGTGGGTTCAGCTCCAGCTCGCCATGGGCGGCAGGCTCATGAGGATCGCGTCGATATTGCCGCCGGTCTTGAGGCCGAACAATGTGCCGCGATCATGCACCAGGTTGAATTCCGCATAACGGCCGCGCCATTCCAGCATCTGGCGATAGTCATCCTCCGACCAGCCTTCGTTCATCCGGCGGCGGACGATCGGGGGGTAGGCCTTGAGGAACGCTTCCCCCACATCGCGCGTGAAGGCGAAGTTGGCTTCGAAATCACCCTCCAGATGGTCGTAGAAGATGCCCCCGACGCCCCGGGACACGCCGCGATGGGGGATGAAGAAATACTCGTCGGCCCATTTCCTGAACCGTGGATAATAGTCCGCGTCATGCACATCGCACGCGGCCTTCAGCACGGCATGGAATTGCGCCGTGTCTTCTTCCCTGGGCAGGGGCGGATTGAGGTCCGCGCCGCCGCCGAACCAGCGCTTGCCGGTGACCAGGAAGCGCGTGTTCATGTGAACCGCGGGAACATGCGGATTCGCCATGTGCGCGACCAGGCTGATCCCGGTGGCGAAGAAGGAAGGGTTTTCCTCCGCGCCGTGGATCGTGCTGGCGAAGTCGGGCGCGAACTCGCCCCCGACCGTCGACACGTTGACGCCGACCTTCTCAAAAACCTTGCCCTTCATCACGCCGCGGACGCCGCCGCCCCCTTCTCCCGCTACAAGGCCGGGCGCTTCGCGGTCCCAGGGCGTGTATGCGAAGGCTGCGTCGCTGCCGGCCTCGCGCTCGATCGTCTCGAACTCGGCGCAAATCCGGTCACGCAGCGATTCGAACCAGGTCCGGGCGGCTTGCTGCTGCGGGTCGAGGTCCAGGCTCATCGGAAAGACTCTCTCATTGTGGGAATTGTCCAGTCTGGCGGAGGGCTTCGGCGATCGCGATGCCCGTGGAAACGGCGATGTTCAAGGATCGAAAGCCCGGTGCCATCGGGATTCTGACGCGTAGGTCGGCAAGATCGCGGACGCTGTCGGGCACGCCCGCGCTTTCCGACCCCATCAACACTATGTCGTCGCTGTGAAAACTGACGTCCGGCAGGGGCACCGACGCGTGGCTGCTCATCAGCAGGAGCCGCCGCCCCTGCGCCCGGCGGGCCTCGTCGAATGCATGGAAACTGGCGTGGCGCGTCACATCGGCGGCCGCGCCATAATCCATGGCAGCCCTTTTCAGGCGTGCATCGGAAAAGGCGAATCCCATCGGCATGATGATGTCCACGGGCACGGAAAAACAGGCGGCGAGGCGCAATATCGCGCCGACATTCCCTGCTATCTCGGGTTGATAAAGAGCAATACGCATAGCCTGCCCATAATGCAGCAGGGCAAATTGTCATAGGCGCTGGCAAATTGCTGTTGGCAAAGAAGCCGTCCTGGGTCTATCAGGCCCGCGAACCACGCCAGGGGGAATGGCGGGGCCCATGTCCGTGGGCGCCTCAATCTCTTGATAATCAGGGCCGGTGACGGCAATGCGGCGGGTGACAGGGACGTCTTTGCAAGGGTTGAGGTGCATGGCGAGCGTTGAACATACGGACAGCCAAGGTCTAACCGGCGGGGATGGAGTGCGTCGTCGCGACTTCATCAACATCGCCGCAGTGAGCTTCGCGGGGGTCGGGGCCGTCGCCGTCGTCATCCCGCTTGTCGATCAGATGAATCCCAGCGCGGACGTGCTGGCGCTCGCCTCGACCGAGGTCGACATCTCGTCGATTCAGCCCGGCCAGGCGATCAAGACGACCTTCCGCTCGCAGCCGCTGTTCGTGCGGCACCTGACCGCCAAGGAAATCGCCGAAGCCGACAAGGTCGACCCGTCGGGCCTGCGCGATCCGCAGACGCTCGAGGAGCGCACCGTCGACGGCAAGAAGCAGTGGCTGATCACGATGGGCGTCTGCACCCATCTGGGTTGCGTGCCGCTGGGCGCGGGCGAGGGTGAGAATCGCGGCGAGTTTG
>DATEDR010000238.1:0-3471 GCA_035281605.1 Sphingobium sp. | reverse complement strand
GTCCACGTCGTGCATGACAAGGCCGGAAGCTGGTTTCGTTAGACAGGATGACCTGGCCTATCTCCTGAGTTGGCAATTGAAGGGCACTCCTCGACAGCGGTTCGCCGCTGCGGTCGCGAAATTCCGTGAGCGTCGCGAGGGGCCGGGGCGGCTCATGCTCATTCTCGCCGACCTCGACCGGTTCAAACTGATTAACGAGCTGTGCGGCCCCGGCGCGGGCGACATCGTCCTGGATGTGATCGCCAGTCGATGCAAAAATTGCGAAGCGCTCACGCTCCAGATGGGCGACGATGAATTCGCCTGTGTGACCGAGGCCCCGCCTCATCCCGATCAGGCCACCGAATGGGCAAAGTCGCTCCAGCGTCTCATTGCCGAACCGATATCCGTCGGCCGGTATATCGTTCACCTCACCGCATCCATTGGCCTGGTCATTGAGGACGAGTCGGCCACATCGGCCGATGAAATGCTTCGCGCTGCCTGGATAGCCCTGTCGCATGCGAAAGCGGCCCGAGAAGGCGGTATCAGCCGCTTTCGTCCGCAAATGTTCACGGACCTGGACGATCGGGCCGAATTGGAGGACGATTTTCGATCCGGTCTTCTCCGCGGGGAAATCCTTCCCTATTATCAGCCGATCGTCACCATCGACACGAGTGCCCCCAAAGGATATGAAGCCCTGCTGCGTTGGCAGCATCCCCGGCAAGGCCTGCTCGGCCCCGGGCACATCCTGCCTGTCGCCGGCGAACTGGGACTTGAAGACGAGTTGCTATTCATGGTCATGCGCCGGGTGTGCAAGGACGCGCGCGCTTGGCCACCGCATTTTACCGTGTCGATCAATATGTCGCCATCGCAGTTGAGCGATCCGGGTAATGCGATGAAGCTGCTGCAGATACTTTTCGCCTCCGGGCTGGCGCCGAGCCGGCTGATCGTGGAGATCACCGAAGAGGCTCTCATCCGCGATCTCGCTGCGGCCCATGAAACGATCAGGTTGCTCCGGGGCGCCGGGGCCGGCGTAGCAATGGATGATTTCGGAAACGGCTATGCGAGTCTCAGCCGCTTGTGCAATCTGGAACTCGATCATATCAAGATCGACCGCGCTTTCGTTCATGCCCTGGATGGCGAAGCCGGCAGGAAGCTTGTCAAGGCGATCGTCGATCTTGGTCGAAGCCTTGCCATGCCGGTAACCGCGGAGGGGATCGAAACACCCGAACAGGCCGCGTTTCTAAAAAATCTCGATTGTGCCTATGGTCAGGGCTTTCTCTATGGTCGCCCCTCTCCTGCCTCTTCGATTGCGTCTGATCCGCTCGTTCAGGCCCAGTCGCGCCCAACTCTCGGAGAAGTTGGATCGAGATAATAAGGGTAGGGGCCGGGAGATATATTGAATCGCCGTCAGATCGGCTTCACCGATCAGAAAACTCGATTTTGTTATTCACGCAACCCACAGCTATACAGCTTTTCACAGTGGTCGAGAAATACATGGCAAAGTTCCTTTCGCTGGAAGGAACTTCGAACCTCGGACGGCGATCTTGCTCCGTAAAGGACCCATATTTCCGTGCGCGGCTTCGACAGTGACGGATATCGCTTCGCCTCGGGGGAAAGCGAAGCCGATCACTGGCGGTTCATCCGTATTCGAACGTCCCGCAAAGCTTCGCCGACATCATCGGCGCTTCGGGCGGAAGCGGCGGGGCATTTGAGGCTTCGCTGATCGGGGAAGACGCGTTCGACCTTGTTCACCTCTCGGAGCCTGGCTCGCAGCTGACGGAATGCATGTCCAGTCAAAAGCCGATCTTTCCATGTCGCGCTCCCGACATCGCGCTTCGATTGTGGAACATCGTCGCGCCATCCTCAACGATCAAAATCCGCGAACGGTGTGAAAATATCTTCGGTTGCAGTGGTCGATAACGTCGATAGCCTGCCAGTACGGGAAGCTTCTAGTCACCATGCCCCACCTGAATGTCTATTTTCCACCCCTTTTTGACGAACTCCTCGAAAAGTGCGCGCATCTGCTCGTTGATTGCAACGGGATCCGTCCAGCACGTATCGGGCGGAGGGGTTAATGCGACGCTGATCAGCCTGTCGTCGCATATCACGCAGATCGAACGGCCCGGCGACCTGCTTTCCAGAAGGTCCAGCGGAACGTCGTGCCGGATCTGAAGAGGACCCTCCCGGACATCCGGATTGTAAAATCCGTGCTCGGCCAGGATCTCCCGCAGGGACCCGGGATCAATAAGCCATCTCTCCAGTTGCTCGGCACTGAAGCCCAAAAATGCATTCAGATGCGGCACGCTTTCATTTTCGGATCGGACTCTCCTCCAAATGTCGACCCAGTCATGGATATGATCCAGCTGCTCCATCCCGGACAAGATGGCGGAAACAAACGTCGAAGTCGGCATTCTGGAAAATCCTCAACGCTCAGGAAGACGATCCTGACCTTGGCCGCGGCGTAGCCGCAACCGGTACTCCATGTCGACGTCGATGACGACTCAGTGTTTCAGGACGATCTTTCCCCGCGCTCCGGCGGCGACAGCTTTATGCGCCGCACCGATCTGCTCCAGTGTGAGGATCTGGGCAATCGGGATAGCCAGCAGGCCCCGTGATGCGACGTCGAGTACAGCGTCGAGCGTCGCCGAGTCCGTCCGGTGATAGAGTTCGTGAATGGTCACGCGGTTGTCGGCATTTGCGCCCTCCGGCACGGGGACGATGCTGGCGATCTGGCCATTGTCGCGGACATGGCCGATCAGATGAGCCGCGACAGGCCCGGCCGCGCTGATTGCATAGTCGAAGTCCGGTTGCGTCACAGGGGCATTGATATCGAGCGCTTCGCCGGCGAGCGCCCGCGCCTCGTCCAGGCGTTCGGCCCGGACGCCGGCGACCGGATGGGCCCCGATCTCCTTCAGATACTGGACGGCGGCGCGGCCGACCGATCCCAGCCCGCCGGATACCAGCACGCGGTCACCGGACTTCACGCCGAGTGCCTCGACTGTCTGGCGGCCGGTCAGACCCGCCTTCACCAGCGCCGCCCCCTGCTCGAAGCTGAGGCTTGCGGGCAGCTTGGCAGCGGCGGTCGCCGGCACCACGCCATATTCGGCGTTCGCACCTTTGCCGTTCGCTGCGAAGTCGGCGACCACCCGGTCCCCCACCGCAAAGCCGGTAACGCCCGCGCCCAGCGCGGCGATCGTACCTGCCGCATCGCCGCCCAGTACCGCCGGGAAAGGCAGCGGGATAAGCTGGGCCACGAAGCCCTGGCGCAGGATGAGGTCGAACGGATTGATCGCCGATGCTTCGATCTTGATCAGGACTTCGCCGGGACCGGGCACCGGCGTCGGTATCTCGCCGATCTCGAACTGATCGACGTCGCCATAGGCTTTCAAAAGGGCTGCTTTCATTACGTTTCTCCGGAACAAGGGGTGTGGAGCTGATGGCGTATCCGCCGACGCGGATTGGATGAGGCAGGGGTTCTTCAGGTTTACTTCG
>DATEDR010000237.1:0-8890 GCA_035281605.1 Sphingobium sp. | reverse complement strand
AGCGACTATAAGGAAACCAAGCCGCAGATGCGGATCGAGGGCAACCAGCAGCGCGCGGGGGACCTTGGCGTGTCCGCCAACGATATCAGCCAGGCGTTGCAGACCCTGCTCGGTTCCCGCCGCGTCACCACCTATGTCGATCGCGGCGAGGAATATCGCGTCCTGATCCAGGCGGAGCGCGAAGGGCGCCAGACCCTTGCCGATCTCGAACGCATACAGGTCCGCACCCGCACCGGCGCGCTGGTGCCGCTCTCGTCGGTCGTGACCGTGCGCGAGGTCGCGGGACCGCGTCAGCTCAACCGCTTCAACAAGCTGCGCGCGATCACCCTGTCGGCGGGGCTCGCGCCGGGCTATTCCCTGGGCGAGGCGCTTACATTCCTGGAGGATCAGGCTCGCGCCTCGCCCGAAGTGCTGGCGATCGGCTATCGCGGCGAAAGCCAGTCGCTTCGCGAAACCGGTGGTTCGATCTGGCTCGTCTTCGGCCTCACCATCCTCATCGTCTACCTGCTGCTCGCGGCGCAGTTTGAAAGCTTCGTCCATCCCGGCGTCATCATTGCCACCGTTCCCCTGGCGGTCGCTGGTGGGATCCTGGGCCTGGTGATCACGGGCGGATCGATCAACCTCTACAGTCAGATCGGCATCGTCATGCTGGTGGGCCTCGCCGCCAAGAACGGCATCCTGATCGTCGAGTTCGCCAATCAGCTGCGCGACGAAGGGCTGGAGATCGCGGCGGCGATCCGACAGGCCGCGGCGCGCCGGTTGCGGCCCATCCTCATGACCTCGATTGCGACGGTCATCGGCGCGGTTCCGCTGGTCATCCGCGGCGGGGCCGGCGCGGCGGCGCGCCATTCGATCGGCGTCGTCGTGGTATTCGGGGTCAGCCTCGCGACACTGATCACTCTCTTCCTCATTCCCATCCTCTATTCGCGGCTTGCGGGACGAACCGTTTCACCGCAAACCGTGAGTCGGCGGCTTGACTCGGCGCTGAAGGATTCGCCCGAAGCCCCTGCCGAATGAAAATCGTGGAGCTGCGTTGCCGATGAACGAGATCGCGTCCCCAGGTCAGCTGCGTCTGGCATATCTGCGCTGGGCGCTGGTCACGGTGCCGGCGATCCTCTTCTTGGGCTTCCTGTCCGGCCGGCTCGCCAATAGCGGCTATGACAATCGCTGGTTCGCTTCTCTGGCGAAGCCGGACCTGATGCCCCCGGGCTGGGCGTTCGGCTTCGCCTGGACGCTCCTTTACATCCTCATGGCGCTGGCGCTGGCCATCGTCATTCACGCGCGCGGCGCGAAAGGGCGGGGGATCGCCATCCTGCTCTTTGTCGTGCAATTCGCGCTCAATCTCGTCTGGTCGCCGCTATTCTTTCGCGCGCATCAGGTCGACAATGCGCTGGTTCTGATCCTTGTCCTGTTGGCGCTGGTGGGCGCGACGGCGGCGCTGTTCTGGCGCATCCGCCGGGTGGCGGGGCTGCTGCTTCTGCCTTATCTGGCATGGCTCGCCTTCGCCGCTTACCTGAATTATGAGATCGGCCGCCTCAACCCGGGGGCTGAAAGCCTTGTCGCGCCCGCGCTCAAGACCCAGATATGATTTTTGGCGCCTCGTGCGCCGCCAGACTTTTTGAGGACATGCACATCATGCAAAGCGAAAATCGCTTTTTCGACGATCTTGCCAAGCTGGTGAACGGCGCGGCGGGAACGGTTGCGGGGATGAGCCGGGAGTTCGAGACCAATGCGCGCGAAAAGGCGAAGCAGTGGATCGGCGGCATGGATTTCGTCAGCCGCGATGAATTTGACGCGGTGAAGGCACTGGCCGGCGCCGCGCGGGAGGAAGTCGAACGTCTCAAGGCGCGGATCGATGCTTTGGAAGGCCGCGCCGCCGAGCCCGTGACGAAGACCGTGCGTTCGCCCAAGGCCGGCCGGGGCGACGCGGAGTAGCAGGCTTTCGCCGCGGATCCGTTGAATTTCTGCAACGATCGTCTGCCTTCGTGCATTTTACCGAGTCATCCGGTTTCCAGGACGCCGGACAATGCTCTATGAGCGGCAGATGATGGATAGCGACGAATTTGAAAATGGCGGCCAGGAAGCCGCGCCGATCGACATGCTGGCCGCCTATTTCGAAGCCAATGGCTGGAGCTTCGATCAGGTCGGAGAGGATGAGATCGTCGCGAGTACGCAGGGGTCGTGGGCGCAATATGAACTGCGCGGCATCTGGCGGGACGAGGATCAGGTGCTTCAGCTGCTCGCTTTGCCCGACATCCGCGTGACCGATGAAAAGCGGGCAGCCATCTATGAGACGCTGGGCCTCATCAACGAACAGCTTTGGCTCGGTCATTTTGAACTTTGGTCATCGAGCGGCATCATTCTCTTCCGCCACGGCGCGCTGCTGGGCGCTGGCGGCGTCTTGACGCTGGACCAGGCGCAAATCCTCGTCGAAACCGCGATCGACGAGTGCGAGCGTTTCTACCCCGTCTTCCAGTTCGTGCTGTGGGGCGGCAAGAGTCCGACCGAGGCAATCTCGGCCAGCCTCATCGAAACCCGCGGCGAGGCCTGATCTTCCATGACTGGACCTTGGCCCGATCACCTCCTGCTCGTCGGCTGCGGCAACATGGCGGGGCAGATACTGACGCGCTGGCTCGCCTGCGGGCTCGATCCCGCCCGCGTGACGGTGCTGCGCCCCAGCGGCCGGCCCGTGGCGGACGACGTGCAGGTGGTGACGGCGCCTCCTGCCGAGCTGCCCGCTGAAACGACCGTCCTGCTGGGGATGAAACCCTATCAGCTGGCGGATGTCGCGAACGAGCTGGCGCCACTGTGCGGAGCAGGCACGCGGCTGATTTCGATTCTGGCCGGAACCCCGCTCGCGGAGCTGCGGCGGTGCTTTCCAACCGTGCGCGATGTCGTGCGCGCCATGCCGAACCTGCCGGTCGGCATAGGGGAGGGGGTCATCGCTCTCCATGCCGACGACGCCGTTTCTGCCCCGGTGCGCGCGGCCGTGGACGCGCTGATCGCGCCGCTTGGCCTGCCCGAGTGGATCGCCGACGAAGCCCTGTTCAACGAAGTCACGGCGCTTTCAGGTTGCGGCCCCGCTTTCCTGTTCCGCTTCATCGATGCCTTCGCGCGCGCGGGTGAAGCGATCGGCCTGCCAGCAGACCAGTCCGCGCGCATGGCCCTCGCCACCGTGCGGGGCTCCGCCAACATGGCGGCGCGGGCGAGCGACAGCCCGGCTGTCCTGGCCGACCGTGTCGCCAGCCCGGGCGGCATGACGCGCGAGGGTCTGAATATATTGGACGCCGACGACCGGCTCCTGACCCTGCTGACGGATACGCTGGTGGCGGCGCGGGATCGGGGAGAGCAAATGGCGCGGGGCGGCTGAGCCACCCGGTTCCGACGCGCGCCGAATTCGGCTAGGACCAACTCATTCCCTCTCCGGAGCCTCGCCATGCTGTCGCCTGATACGCCGATCCTCATCCTCACCACCGGTGGGACGATCGACAAAATCTATTTCGATGCGCTGTCCGACTATCAGGTCGGCGAAACGGTCGTGGCGAAGCTGCTCGACATCGCGCGCGTGAAGCGACCTTTCCGGATCGAGGAAGTCACGCGCAAGGACAGCCTGGAGCTGGACGACGCCGACCGGGCGCGGATCCGCGACCGCATCGTCGCAGCTCCCGAAAGCCATGTCATCATCACCCATGGCACCGATACCATGACGCAGACCGCCGCTCTGCTTGCCAAGGTGCCCGACAAGACCATCGTGCTGGTGGGCGCGCTCGCGCCCGCGCGCTTTGGCGAGAGCGATGCGAGCTTCAACCTCGGCATGGCCTTCGCGACGGTGCAGGCCGCGTCGCCCGGCGTCTACATCACCATGAGCGGCTCGGTCTTTCAAGCGGACAAGGTGATGAAGGATCGGGAGAAAGGCGCGTTCGTTCCGGTCGGGGAATAGCGGCAGGAACCTCTCGCCGCGTCCGCGCATTATTCGTGCGGGTGGCGTAACGAAGAGGAGGACTTCATGCCGGACTATCAGGAGCGCCCGACGACAACGACCACGGTGATCGAAAAGCGCGGCGGCGGCGCGACCATGCTCGCGGTGCTGCTATTGGTCGTGGTGGTCGCGATCGCCGCATTCTTCCTGATCAGCAGCGAATCCCGCAAGGACAGCGCGGTCGAAAGCGCCGCTACCCAGGTCGGGCAAGCTGCCAGCGATGTCGGCGACGCGGCTCAGGATGCCGCCGGCGCCGCCAAGAGCGAATAAGCTCTTACCGATCGCCGGACCGACTGGCAAAGAAAAGGGCGCCCCGCGCGGGACGCCCTTTTCTTTTTACCGGCTTGCCGTTGTCGGCTCAGCCAATCCGTTCAGCCTTCGACCTTCACATGCTTGGGGGCGGCTTCGTTGAGAATGCGCAGGATCTTCTTGAGCGCGCTCGGCTCGTCCGTTTCCTCCATCGCGGCAAGCTCGCGCGCGAGCCGGCTGGAGGCCGCTTCGAAGATCTGCCGCTCGGAATAGCTCTGCTCGGGCTGATCGTCAGCGCGGAACAGGTCGCGCGTCACTTCGGCAATTGACACCAGGTCGCCCGAATTGATCTTCGCTTCATATTCCTGGGCACGACGCGACCACATGGTGCGCTTCACCTTGGGCTTGCCTTTGAGCGTATCGATCGCCTCTTCCAGCGTTTTGTTCGAGGACAGCTTGCGCATCCCCACGCCTTCGGCCTTGTTCGTGGGAACGCGCAACGTCATGCGTTCCTTTTCGAAGCGGAGTACATATAGCTCCAGCTCCATGCCCGCGATCTGCTCCTTCTGCAGTTCTACGACACGGCCAACGCCATGCTTGGGGTAAACGACATAATCACCAACGTCAAAGGACAGCGCCTTGGCAGCCATTTGAAACCTTTCTGATTCGACCGGGGACGGATAGCGCCGCGTCACAGATGCGCAGGGTAGGCACATGCCGGGAGATCCGCGGCGATACCGTCAAAACATGGTGCAATTTCTCCAGGACGGATGCGACCGTTTCCGCCTCTTGCCTGTCTATTTAGCAGATTCGTAACAAAATTGCCACCCCCGGACACAAAATCCGGGAGCCTGCAGGCAGGGGATACGCAATCGGTAGTCTGCCGACGCCGGGCGAGCGGCTGAACGGGGGGCAGGGACCATTCGGCCGGTCGTGCCGAAGGATCGTGCCGCCGCGCGCGGGCGGAGCGGCAGGTTAGTTGCCGGACCCGGGTTCGGCCGAGAAAAATTGTTCGAACTTGTTCTCGACGCCCTTCATCTCGTCGGCGTCGGCCGGCGCGTCGCCCTTCACGGTGATGTTGGGCCACTCGGCGGAGAATTTGGTGTTGAGTTCCAGCCACTTTTCCAGGCCGTTCTCGGTGTCCGGCAGGATGGCTTCGGCCGGGCATTCCGGCTCGCACACGCCGCAGTCGATGCACTCGTTGGGATTGATGACCAACATGTTCTCGCCCTCGTAGAAACAGTCCACGGGACAGACCTCGACGCAATCCATATATTTGCAGCGGATGCAGTTATCGGTCACGACATAGGTCATGGGTCAGCACTCTTGAGGGGGTTTCGACAGCGGCGCCCTGCTATTCCCGGCGGCGCTGAACGTCAATGAGGATATTTTTGATTGCCTGGTAGCGACGGTTGGAGCCCTTGCCGCGCGCGCCAGTGCCTAATTGCCCACGGTCAGTTCTTCATAGCAGGCCTGCGCTTCGGGGGCAGGGCCGCGCCGGCCCGGCAGATCGATCACGCGCACGACGCGCACGCCGCGCGGATGGGGAAAGGTGATGAGGTCCCCGGCGCGCACCGCGGCATGCGACCGCTCGACGCGGCGGCCGTTCAGGCGGATATGACCATCCTCCGCCATCTTCTGCGCGACCGATCGGCTCTTTGCCAGGCGCGCGAACCACAGGAATTTGTCGATCCGCAGGCTTGGCCCATGGCCGCCGGCAGCGCCCGCGTCAGCCATTGCGTCCCAGCAGGTCGGCAAGGCCCGCAAAGGCGTGATTTGCCACCGATGCCGCGTGGGCGGAGGGGGCGGGACGGGAACCGCCGCCGCGTGCGGGGGTGCCGCGCCGGGCGGGACCGCTCGGCTGATGCTCCGGCCGCGCCTTCTGCCGTCCCCTGAACGCCCAGTTCGGCCCGCCTTCGGTCGATGCTTCCAAAGGGCGGAAACCGGCAAGCCGCATAAGCTGCAGGAACGCCGGTTCGGACAGCCCGAGCGACACGATCTGCGGGCTCTGCGCCGTGAAGGCTTCGCCCTTGGCGATCACCTCATGCGCAGTGCGCGCCATGCGTTCGGCCATGTCGATGCGCAGCATCTGTTCGCCAAAACCCCGGAAACCCGCGATCTGCGCGCCCATCTGCTCGGGCTTGTCCCCCGCCGGGATCAGCGTGAGGCCAGGGCCCGGCAGCGGCAGGCAGGGCTTGCCGGTCCGCGCCGCCAGCAACGCCGCGCGCCAGCGGGCTGCGCCCGGCTTCAACAGGCCCGGATGATAAATGTCGAGCACGCCGATATCGATGCCCGCGCGGCGCAGCAGATGGCGCTGGTCCTTGTCGAGATGCCCAAGGGCGGCATCCAGATCCGTGCGCGCGATCACCCCGCCCGCGTCGGCGAGCTGCGCGAAAACGGCGCGGACGACGGCGGGCACTTCGGGGTCGACCGAACTCGCCACCATCTTCACAAGGGGCAGCAGATGCTTTTCCTTCTGCGCGTCCATCCAGGCGGAAAGGCGGGCTGCAACCTGCTTCTGCACGTCCTGGCCCAGCGCCATCAGCCCCCGGTCGAGCCGGATCTCGGGCGCAAGCAGCGTCGGGCCGGCCAGCAGCGCGGCCACCGGATTGCCCTGCCAGCTGATCCCAGGCGCCTGACCGGCCTCGTCGACAAGCGCAAAATCGGTGTCGGGCGCACCCAGCAATTCGTCAGCCTTCACTCGCAATATCCTTCCAAGGCGACGTTCCGCCGCCGCCAGCAGCATCTTCCTGTCCTGATGCCGCGTAGCCGGATCGACCGAGAAACGAAATCCGTCAAGTCGCCCGATCGTCTCGCCATCGACGCAGACCGTCCCGTCCTGCTCCACATCGACCGGCAGATTGCTGGCATCCTGCCCCATGTCGCGCAGCAACACGGCGGTCCGGCGGTCCACGAAACGCTGCGTCAGCGCGGCATGCAGCGCGTCCGACAGCTTTTCTTCAAGGACCCGGGTGCGCTCTGCCATCTCGGCCGGAAATTCCAGCCAGTCGGGGCGATGCGCGATATAGGCCCAGGTCCGCGCCGCCGCGATCCGGCCCGACAACGTGTCTATGTCGCCCTGCACCGAATCGAGTCGGGCGATCGCCTGAGCGAACCAGTCGCGCGGGATGTAGCCATTGCCTTCGGACAGGAAGCGCCAGATGCGGCCGACCGCGCGGGCATGATGGTCGGGGCCCAGCTTCTGGAAATCGGGCAGGCTGCACGCTGCCCAAAGCCGCTCGACCTGCCGCTTGCCCTGCGCCCTTTCCATCACCGTCGGATCGTCGGCCAGCCGCTTCAGCACCGCCAGGTCGGTCGCTTCGGGGGCGGCCCGCAACTGGTCGAGGTCAGGCCGCGTCTCCAGTTCCAGGATCAGGCGGTTGACGCTGTCCATGCGCGGCTCGCCTTCGCGCCAGTAGAGCCGGTCGACGGTCGGAAAATGGTGGCTCTCGATCGCCTCTATCTCCTCGGGCGTGAAGGCAGCGTCGCCATCTTCATGCCCCAGGCTACCGAAAGTGCCGTCCTTGTGATGCCGCCCTGCGCGCCCAGCGATTTGGGCCATTTCCGCAACCGTCAGCCGCCGCGTCCGCCGTCCGTCGAACTTGCGCAGCGACGCAAAGGCGACGTGCGCGACATCCAGGTTCAGGCCCATGCCGATCGCGTCGGTCGCGACCAGATAATCGACCTCCCCGTTGAGGAACATCTGCACCTGCGCGTTACGAGTGCGCGGGGACAGCGCGCCCATCACGACCGCCGCGCCGCCGCGGAAGCGCCGCAGCATCTCGGCGACCGCATAGACCTCCTCCGCGGAAAAGGCGACGACCGCGGACCGCTTGGGCAGGCGCGACAGCTTCTTGGCGCCCGCATAGGACAGGGTGGAAAAGCGCGGGCGGCTGACGATTTCCACTCCGGGCACCAGCGCCTTCACCACGCGGCCGATGCTGGCGGAACCCAGGATCATCGTTTCTTCGCGTCCCCGCGCGCGCAGCAGGCGGTCGGTAAAGATGTGCCCGCGCTCGGGATCTGCGCCCAGCTGCGCCTCGTCCAGCGCGACGAACGCATAATCTCCCGTGCCCTTCCCTGTGGCGTCGACCTGCCGGCCTCCGCCGATCGGCATCGATTCGGCGGTGCAGAGATAATAGAGCGCGCCGGGCGGGACGATCTTCTCCTCGCCCGTGATCAGCGCGACCTGATGCGCGCCCTTGATGGCGACGACCCGATCATAGACTTCGCGGGCGAGCAGGCGCAGCGGGAAACCCATCATGCCGCTCGAATGGCCGCACATGCGCTCGACGGCCAAATGCGTCTTGCCGGTGTTGGTGGGACCCAGCACGGCTGTGACGGGCGATCGGGCGAATTGGGCCATGATCCTCTCTATGTCGGGCAGGGAAGCGGGAAGGGCAAGGGGTCAGCGGCGGCGCAATCATCTCCTTTCTGGGCGTTTGAGGGTTTGAACGATCCAGCGGCACGTTTCGTCGCGTTAAAAGGGTTAAAAAAAGCGTCTTTATTTGACTTTAACCCTGTGCGTTCACAACAATGGCGACGAACGCGCGGCGGGGGTCGTGCGTGTTTTTTGCCCGTGGGGGGCCTTTTACGTGTTTCATGCCAGCCAGCTCAGTCCTCAGCAGGGGGGCGCATCCGCGTCCTTGTGGCTGACCGACG
>DATEDR010000236.1:0-2712 GCA_035281605.1 Sphingobium sp. | reverse complement strand
GGAGGCGATCAAGACCAACCCGGGGTCCCGGCGGCTGCTGTTCACCGGATGGAACGTCGCGGAGGTGGCGGAGATGGCGCTGCCGCCCTGTCACATGACCTACCAGTTCCAGGTGGCGGGCGGCAGGCTCAATGGCCTGCTGTTCCAGCGCAGTTGCGATCTGGGGCTGGGGTTCGCGTTCAACATTTTCGGGCTGTCCATGATCACGCGGATGCTGGCGCAGCAGTGCGATCTGGAGCCGGGCGAGATCGTCTGGCAGGGCGGCGACGTGCACCTGTACCTGAACCATGCGGAACTGGTGGAGGAGCAGATCGCGCGGAGCCCGGCGGGCGCGCCCAAGCTGCGGATCAACCGGCGGCCGGCGAGCATCTTCGACTACAGGATCGAGGATTTCGAGGTGGTGGATTATGCGCCGCAGTCACACATCGCTGCGCCGGTGGCGGTGTGAGGCACTGGAAAGTGAAGAGGTGAAGGACCCTTGCCGCCATTTGTGCGTTGTAATATAGTGAGGCCATAGCGCAATAATATTGCAACGCACAAATGGAGGCAGGATGAGCGACCGCGGCGGCCCCGACGCCGGCAGCGCAGGTGAGGGACGCAACCTGCCCCCTTTGCAGCTGCATGTGCCGGAACCGAAATTCCGCCCCGGCGATACCGCCGATTTCAGCGACTTCGATATTCCAGCGGCCGGATCCGCGCGCCGTCCGGACGAGGCGGCGGCACCGGCAGAAATGCGCGACATGGCCTATGGCCTGATCCGGGTGCTGGATGAACAGGGAACGGCCGTGGGGCCGTGGGACCCGAAACTGCCGCCAGAGACGCTGATCAGGATGCTGCGCGCCATGGCGCTGACCCGCGCCTTCGACGCGCGGATGTTCCGGGCGCAGCGTCAGGGCAAGACCAGCTTCTACATGAAGTCCACCGGCGAAGAGGCGGTGTCGGTCGGCGCCGCGACGGCGCTGGCGAGCGATGACATGTGCTTCCCCAGCTATCGCCAGCAGGGCATATTGATCGCGCGGGGATGGCCCATCATCGACATGATGAACCAGATCTATTCGAACAAGGGAGACCGCCTGAAGGGACGGCAGATGCCGATCATGTATTCGGCAAGGCAGGCGAGCTTCTTTTCGATCTCGGGGAACCTGGCGACGCAATATCCGCAGGCGGTGGGCTGGGCGATGGCGAGCGCCGCCCGGGGCGACACGCGGATCGCGGCAACCTGGTGCGGCGAAGGGTCGACGGCGGAGGGGGATTTCCACTCCGCCTGCACCTTCGCCAGCGTCTACCGCGCGCCGGTGATCATGAATGTCGTCAACAATCAGTGGGCGATCAGCAGCTTTTCAGGATTTGCCGGGGCGGAGGCGACGACGTTCGCGGCACGCGCCATCGGCTATGGCATTGCAGGCCTGCGGGTCGACGGCAATGATGCGCTGGCCGTCCATGCCGCGACCCGATGGGCAGCGGATCGGGCGCGGGCCAATGCCGGGCCGACACTGATCGAACATTTCACCTATCGGGCCGAGGGGCACAGCACGTCGGACGATCCGAGCGCCTATCGTTCCGCCGACGAAGGGAGCCACTGGCCGCTGGGCGATCCGATCGCCCGGTTGAAGCAGCATTGCATCGTCCAAGGCATATGGGACGAGGAACGGCATGCGGCGATGGACAGGGAACTGGCCGAGCAGGTCCGCGACGCCGCGCGGGATGCCGAGAAGGCCGGCATATTGGGCCATGGGCTGCATCATCCGATGGAGACGATGTTCGAGGATGTGTTCGAGGAGATGCCCTGGCACCTCAAGGAACAGCAGCAGCATATGTTGGATGAATGGAAGGCGGCTGGGCTGTGACGGGGGTGTGCCTGTCGGAGGTGCCAAGTCCTCGCAACCCTCTCTCCAAGGGGAGAGAGAGATGAGTGACAGCCAGCAGATGACGATGATCCAGGCGATCAACAGCGCGCTGGACATCATGATGGCGCGCGATCCCGATGTCGTCGTGTTGGGCGAGGATGTCGGCTATTTCGGCGGCGTGTTCCGCGCGACGGCGGGGTTGCAGCAGAAATATGACAAGAACCGCGTGTTCGATACGCCGATCACCGAATGCGGCATCATCGGCGTGGCGGTGGGGATGGGCGCCTATGGCCTGAGGCCCGTGCCCGAAATCCAGTTCGCCGACTATATCTATCCGGCGCTGGACCAGCTGGTGAGCGAGGCGGCGCGGCTGCGGTATCGCTCGGCTGCCGAGTTCATCGCGCCGATGACGGTGCGGTCGCCCTTTGGCGGCGGCATTTTCGGCGGGCAGACGCACAGCCAGTCGCCCGAGGGGATCTTCACCCATGTGTCGGGCGTCAAGACGGTGATCCCGTCGACTCCCTATGACGCCAAGGGGCTGCTGATCGCGGCGATCGAGGATAATGACCCCGTCATCTTCTTCGAACCCAAGCGCATCTACAATGGACCGTTCGACGGCCATTACGACCGGCCGGCGAAAAGCTGGGCCGGGCACCGCCATGCCATGGTGCCGACCGGCTATTATCGCGTGCCGCTGGGCCAGGCGCGGACGGTGCGGGAGGGCGAGGCGCTGACCATCCTGTGCTACGGCACGATGGAGCATGTGGTCGAAAGCACCGTCAACGAGATCGGCGTCGATGCCGAGATCATCGACCTGCGCACTTTGGTGCCGCTGGATATCGACGCGATCGAGCAGTCGGTGAGG
>DATEDR010000235.1:0-14640 GCA_035281605.1 Sphingobium sp. | reverse complement strand
CTGGTCACGCGGCAGAGCGACGCCCAGGGCAACGCGATCGAGCTTTACGACTTCTGTCCCCGGCATCGGCACATGGGGCGCATGTACCGCCCCGTCGCCTTCGCGCGGATCGTGCGCCCGGTTGCGGGCAGCCCGCGCGTGCGCGTCCGGCTGCGCCCCACCACCTCCTGGCATTCGGAGCATGTGCCGATCAGCTACGGCTCCAACCATATCCGGCTGGTGCTGTCCTATATGGCGATGCGCATGTCGACCAACGCGCCCATCGGCCTGATCAGCCAGGAAAGCTGGTTCCGGCTGGAACATGACATGCATTTCTTCCTGGGCCCGGACGAAAGCTTTTCCGATGCGCTGCGGCCGGCGGTCGAGCGCATGCTGGACGACACGATCCATGAATGGCAGGTGTGGGTCCGGGGGCTCGCCATCCCGGCCGAATGGCAGGAGGCCGTGATCCGGTCGGCCATCACGCTCAAGCTGTGCCAGCATGAGGAAACGGGCGCGATCGTCGCGGCGCTGACCACCAGCATCCCGGAACATGCCGATTCGGGGCGGAACTGGGACTATCGCTACTGCTGGATCCGGGACGCCTATTATACGGTCGAGGCGCTCAACCGGCTGGGCGCGCTCGATGTGTTGGAAAGCTACCTCGTCTATCTGCGCAACATCGTCGACGGGGCGCGGGGCGGCCATATCCAGCCGCTATACGACGTGCGGGGCAATGCTACGCTGGAGGAGCGCGAGGCCGAGAGCCTGCCCGGCTATCGGGGCATGGGGCCGGTGCGCGTGGGCAATGCGGCCTATTCGCAGATCCAGCACGATGCCTATGGGCAGATCGTCCTTTCTTCCGTCCAGGGCTTTATCGACCAGCGGCTGCTCCGGATGGCGGGCATGTCGGATTTCGAGGCGCTGGAAGCGGTCGGCGAGCGCGCCTGGTCGGTCTATGACCAGCCGGACGCGGGGCTGTGGGAACTGCGCACCCGCGCCCATGTGCACAGCTACAGCGCGGTGATGTGCTGGGCCGCCTGCGATCGGCTGGCCCATGCCGCCGCGGCGCTGGACCTTGAGGAGCGCGAGGTGCATTGGCGCGAGCGGGCCGAGGTCATGAAGGCGCGCATCCTGCAATCGGCATGGCGCACGAGCAGCAACGCGATTTCCGCCAATTTCGAGGATGACGCGCGGGACGCGTCGCTGCTCCAGTTGCTGGACCTGCGCTTCCTGACCGCGGACAATCCGATGTTCCTGGGAACGTTGAAGGCGCTGGAGCAGGATCTGCGCCGGGGCGACAATATGCTCCGCTACAGCGCGCCCGATGATTTCGGCGAGCCCGTCACCGCGTTCAACGTCTGCACCTTCTGGCTGATCGAGGCGCTGCATCGCACGGGTCGCACGGAGGAAGCGCGCATGTTGTTCGAAGAGATGCTATCCCGGCGCACTGCGGCCGGGCTGCTGTCCGAAGACATCGATCCCGTCACGGGAGAATTATGGGGGAACTATCCCCAAACCTACTCATTGGTCGGCATCATCAACTGCGCCGTTCTGCTGAGCAAACCCTGGAGCGTGATGCGGTGAGCCGTCTGATAGTCATTTCCAACCGGGTTAGCAGGCCCAATAAATCCGGCAGCCAGGGCGGGCTGGCCGTCGCGCTGGCCGAAGCGCTGCGCGAGAGCCGCGGCATCTGGGTCGGCTGGTCGGGCGAAGTCACGGAAAATTTCACCGGCCATATCGGCTTTTCCGAAGATCAGGGCGTCAAGACGGCCACCATCGACCTGGAAGAGCAGGACGTCGACGAATATTATAATGGTTATGCCAACAAGACGCTGTGGCCGCTTTTCCACTTCCGCATCGACCTGGCCGAATATGAGCGGGATTTCGAAGGGGGCTATAACCGCGTCAACCTGCGTTTCGCGGACACCGCCAGCCCGCTGATCGAACCGGAAGACATCATCTGGGTCCATGACTATCACATGATCCCGCTCGGCCAGATGCTGCGGGACAAGGGGCTCAACAACCGGATGGGCTTCTTCCTCCACATCCCCTGGCCGCCGACGCGCCTGCTGGTGTCGCTGCCGCATCATTCCAAGCTGGTCAGCACCCTGTTCGCCTATGACGTGATCGGGTTTCATACCGAGGAATGGCTTGAATCCTTCCGCCACTATGTCGAGCGCGAGATGGGCGGCACGGTCAATGGCGACTTCGTCACCGTGGGCAACCGCACCATCCAGGCGATCGCCTGCCCCATCGGCATCAACGCGCAGGAATTCGCTCACGCCGCCGTCAGCGAGACGGCCCGGGACATGTTCCAGCAGGTCCGCCGCTCGCTCCAGCACCGCTCGCTGATCGTGGGGGTCGACCGGCTCGACTACAGCAAGGGGCTGGAGGAGCGGTTCGGCGGCTATGCCCGGTTCCTGAAGGACCATCCCGAACATCATCGCAACGTCGTGCTGACGCAGATCGCCCCGCCCTCTCGCGGCGAGGTGGAAAGCTATCAGCATATCCGCGCAACGCTTGATTCCCTGGCCGGGCGGATCAACGGCGAATATAGCGACGTGGACTGGAGCCCGGTGCGCTACGTCAACCAGGGCTATCCACGGGACAAGCTGGCGGGCATCTACCGCGCCGCGCGAATCGGGCTCGTCACGCCTTTGCGCGACGGCATGAACCTGGTCGCGAAGGAATATGTGGCGGCGCAGGATCCCGAGGACCCCGGCGTGCTCATCCTCTCGCGCTTCGCCGGCGCCGCGACGCAGCTCAAGGACGCGCTGCTCATCAACCCCTACAGCCCCGAGGAAATGTCCGACGCCATCAACCGCGCGCTCGCCATGCCGCTGGACGAGCGGCAGCGGCGCTGGCGATCGATGATGGATTGCGTGGAACAGCAGGACATCGGCTGGTGGCGGCAATGCTTCACCGAGCGGCTGATGGCGGTCCAGCGCGACGAGGTGGAAAGGAAGACGCAGATCGAGGCGGCGGAATAAGGCCCTTTCGCCGACGCCGCGTCGCGCTACAGTCCCGCCATGGACAGCGAAGAACCACGCGGCGTCATCGCCGCCCTGCGGGAAAGATCCGGCGTGATCCTGGGCGTCATCGGCCTTGCCGCATGGATGGCGCTGGTCTGGCTGATGTTCGGCGACGTCCTCTGACGAAAGCGCGCGGCATCAGCGCCCTAATTGCACCCCCGCCTGCTTTGGTCTATGGGCCGAGCCCAAGCAGCCCCGGCACCCGCTGATCCTTCCCGATTCGCGTTTGCCGGGGCACATTCTTTTTTTGGGAAGACAGGAACGCGCATGGCCCGTCGCCGTCAGATCTACGAAGGCAAGGCAAAGATCCTTTACGAAGGTCCCGAGCCCGGCACGATCATCCAATATTTCAAGGATGACGCCACGGCCTTCAATGCGCAGAAGAAGGGCACGATTTCCGGCAAGGGCGTGCTGAACAACCGCATTTCCGAGCATATCTTCACCCTGCTCGGCCAGATCGGCGTGCCCACGCACTTCATCCGCCGCCTCAACATGCGCGAACAGCTGGTGCGCCAGGTGGAGATCGTGCCCATCGAGGTGGTCGTGCGCAACGTCGCCGCCGGGTCGCTCAGCAAAAAGCTGGGGATCGAGGAAGGCACGCAGCTGCCGCGCACCCTCATCGAATATTGCTACAAGGACGACGCACTGGGCGACCCGCTCGTTTCCGAAGAGCATATCGCCTGCTTCGGTTGGGCCACGCAGGAGGAGATGCACGACATCGCCGACATGGCGATCCGCATCAACGATTTCATGTGCGGCCTGTTCGCCGGGATCGGCATCCGCCTGGTCGACTTCAAGCTGGAGTTCGGCCGCCTGTGGGATGGCGATTACAGCCGCGTCATCCTGGCCGACGAGATCAGCCCGGACGGTTGCCGCCTGTGGGACATGAATACCGGCGAGAAGCTGGACAAGGACCGGTTCCGCCGCGACCTGGGCGGGGAAGTCGAAGCCTATCAGGAAGTGGCCCGCCGTCTGGGGCTGATGCCCGAAGGCGCGGATACGACCGTCCTCGACCTGGATACCCACCGCAAGAAGCGCAGCAAGGAATGAAGGCGGCTCATAGCCTGACTGTCCGAGGCCTGGCCCGCCAAGGCAGGACGCCGTCCCCTGATGCCGTTACACATGGCTGTGGGGCGATGGATCCTGCCTCGGCGGGATCGCTTGCCGGAACGCAGGACCGGCCGACGCTCAAGCCATCAGCGCGTCGGCGATCAGCTTGAAGCCCAGCAGCACCATCAGCACATAGATCAGCGTATAGAAGCGTTCGGGATCGACCCGCCGCACCAGCAGGACCCCCGCCACCGTGGCGCCGATCGCTACAGGCGCCAGCATCGCCGTCGCCAGCAGATTTTCCCGCGTGAATTGGCCGAGAGCGGCATAGGCGGGCACCTTGATCCAGTTCATGACGGCGAACGCGAGTGCGCTCGTCCCGATCAATATGTCGCGCGGCAGGCGCTTGGGCAGAACCCACATCTGAAAGGGCGGCGCGCCGGCATGGGCGATCTGGCTGGTGAAGCCGGCGCACACGCCCAGCAGCACGCCCACCCAGTCGGGCGAGTTGGAGGGCAGAACCACCTGCCCGCCACGCTCGACCCAGAGCCTCTGCAGCCCGAACAGCACGGAAATCGCGCCCAGCGCGCCCAGCACCGCGGATTCCGACACTTGGGCGGCGAAGAAATAGCCAAGTCCCACGCCGATCGTCATGCCCGGCAGCATCACCGCCAGAATATGCCCATCCCAGGTCTTCCGAAACGCCCAGACACTGACCGCGTCCTGCAGGATCAATATGGGCAGCATGATCGCCGCCGCCCGCACCGGATCGACCGCCAATGCGAAGATCGGCATGGCGAGCGTGCCCACGCCGGCAAAGCCCCCCTTGGCTAGGCCGGAGAGAATGACGGCCACGATGGCACAGCTATAGTAGAAGGTTTCGCCGCTCATGCGGCCCGCCTAGACAGACGGGGGCCGGCGCGAAAGAGCCTTTTCGCAATTGCGGTAAAAAGCGGATCCGGCGTTCAGCCGTTGGCGCGATAGCCGATCAGGACGCCGAAGGTGAAGGTAGCCAGCAGCGCCAGTTGCACGCGGCCGTGCGGATCGTCATAGCCGACGATCTGCTGCCCGAATGCGAACAGCCCCACAAACATCGCCAACGCCAGACCAGCCATAGCCCGATCATTCCCTTCCCGATCCCGCGATCATAGGCCGCAGTCGCTAACAAAGGGATAATGCCTTGCCTGAGGGGGCGCACGAGACTAGGGAGCGCGCGAGAGCCTGTTTACGGAGTTTCGCACCTCATGAAAGCCCGCATCTTCGTCACCCTCAAGGGCGGAGTCCTCGACCCCCAGGGCAAGGCGATCCACCACGCGCTCGAGGGGCTCGGCTTTGCCGGCGTCAATGACGTGCGCGCGGGCAAGCTCATCGAACTGGACCTGGCCGACGGCACCAGCGACGAGGATATCGACGCCATGTGCCGCAAGCTGCTGGCAAATACGGTGATCGAAAATTATCGCGTCGAAAAGGTGGCCTGAGCCATGAAGAGCGCCGTCATCGTCTTTCCCGGCAGCAATTGCGACCGCGACCTGGCCGTGGCGTTCGAGTCGGTGAGCGGGGCGAAGCCGGCCATGATCTGGCACCGCGAAACCGAGCTGCCTGACGACATCGACCTGATCGGCGTGCCGGGCGGCTTTTCCTATGGCGACTATCTGCGTTCGGGCGCGATGGCGGCGCGTTCGCCCGTCATGCAAGCCGTGGCGAAGGCGGCGGAGCGCGGCGCCTATGTGCTGGGCATCTGCAACGGCTTCCAGGTGCTGACCGAAAGCGGCCTGCTGCCCGGTGCCCTGCTGCGCAACGCGGGCGGCCATTTCATCTGCCGCGACGTCGCGCTGACGGTGGAAAATGCGCAGAGCGCCTTTACCAGCCGCTATGATGCGGGCGAGTCGGTCAGCTATCCCGTCGCCCATCATGACGGCAATTATTTCGCCGACGCGCAGACGCTCGACCGGCTGGAAGGCGAAGGACGCGTGGCGTTGCGCTATGCCGAGAGCGTCAACGGTTCCGCCCGCGACATCGCCGGCATCCTGAATGAAAGCGGCAATGTGCTGGGCATGATGCCGCACCCCGAGCGGGTGATCGAGCCGGCCCACGGAAAGACCGACGGCCGCCGCCTGTTCGAAGGCCTTGTCGAGGGCCTGCTCGCCCGCGCTTGAGGGGCGGGAGAAGGATAGCAAGCCTTGCGATCTAGCTGGCAGGAAGAAGGTGCATGAGGGCGTCGGCGCTACCTACCCTCATCCTCCCACCGCTGCGCGGCGGGCCCCGCCCTCTCCCTCAGGGGGACAGGGGTAAGCGCTCCCTTATCTATCCCCCGCGATGATAGTCATATTCGAAGGCCCGGCCCTGCTGCTTGGTGAGCACCGCGCCGATGATCGCTCCGCCGGCGCGGCGCAGGCGGTCGACGGCCACGCGCAGCCCGCCATGATGGTTGCGGCCCCATTCCACCACCAGCACCGTCGCCTGCGCCTTGGCCGTCAGCAGGGACGTGTCGGGAAGGCCCAGGATCGGCGGCGCGTCGATCAGCACCGTGTCGAAGCGGTCCTGAACGCTTGCCAGCAGCACGTCGAGCGCGGGGGTCGACAATAATTCCGCGGGGTTCGGCGGGATCGCGCCGCTCGGCAGCAGCGACACGCGCGGCACGCCGCTGTCGACGATCACATCCTCTACCCTGGCGAGCCCCGTCATCACCTCGCTGATGCCCCGCCCGGGGCTCACGTGGAACAGGCTGTGCTGCCGCGGGCGACGCATGTCGCCGTCGATCACGAGGACGCGTTTGTCGAGATTGGCCAGGGCCAGGGCGAGCGCATGGAGGGTGGAGGACTTCCCCTCCCCCTCCTGCGCGCTCGTGAACAGGATCGAGCGGGGGAGCCCCCTTGACGAGGCCAAGAGCAAGGATGAAGCGATCGGCACGAAGGTCTCGACGGCCGGCTTGTCCGTCACCGGCACCGTGCCCAGCAGCGGCAGGTTCGCCCGTTCGGCGAGCGTATCGGCCGACGTCACCGCGTCGTCGAACACATGCCGCCCCGCCACCATCAGCAGGCCCAGAGCCAGCCCGCCCAGCGAGGCGAGCAGCATGGTGATGCCGATCCGCGGCGAGGAAGGCGTGGTCGGGACCGCGGCCCGATCCAGCGGCTGTATCCGCCCGGCCTGAAAACCGGCCTGGGACGCCATGTCGCGATAGCGCTGAAGCAGGCTGTCATGCAGCAGGCGATAGGTGTCGACCGACCGTTCGAGGATGCTCATCTGGACGCCGCGACCGCGTTCCGCCAGCGCCTGACGCTCGACGCCGGCGATCTCCGCCTCGATCTGCTTCTCGCCATGGACGGCGACGTCATATTGCTCGCGAAGCGACGCGCGGATCGTGTTCGCCATGGTCCGGGCCTGGTCGTCCAACGCAGCCAGCCGCGCGCGCGCCTCGCGCATTTCCGGATGCGCGTCCTTGCGGAACTGTCGTTCCTCGACCATGTCGGCCCGCGCCTGGGCCCGCTGCGCGATCAACTGCTGCATCGCGCCATTGTTGAGGATTTCGGGCAGGGTTTCGACGCTGGAGAGGCGCGCGCTTTCCCAGCGTTTCTGCGCCGCGATCCGGTCCGCCGTCGCCTGCGCGCGGAAGGCGTTGAGTTGCGCCAGCCGCGTCGTGGTCGTGCCTTCCGGGGCGGAGACGTTGCCCGCCTGCCGGTTTCCAGCCTCGGGCGCGGCACCGGTTTGCGCGGCATAGGCGGCAAGGTCCCGCTCCGCTCGTTCCAGGTCGCTCCGCGCGCTGTCCAGTTCCCCGAGCAGGAAACGGCGCGCCTGCACGCCCGATTCGAAGCCCCGCTTCAGGTCGGCGCGGATCAGGCTGTCGGCATAGCTGTTGGCGACCCGTGCGGACAGGACGGGGTCGGCGCTCATGAAGCTGATGCGGATCACCCGGCTCTTGCCCGGCAATTCCACCTGCAGATTGTCGCGCAGCAGCCGGATGACGGCCTCGGTCTCCACCTGCCGCTGGCTGAGCGAGCCAGAGCCGCGATCGGGCCGGCGGACGTCCATGCCGTCGAAGAAGGTGCGGCTTCCCACCAGCGCCAGTTCCCGCGCGACATCCTCGGCCAGCGCCCGGCTGCGCAGCACTTCCAGTTCGGTCTGCATCAGCGCTTCGGTGTCGGAGGGCGCGGTGGGCCGCTGTGCCGCCGTCGCGCCGGCGGCCCCGGCGGGGACATCCTCCACCTCGACCGAAGCGGTCGCGCGATAATCCGGCGTCGACAGCAGGATGAAGACGACGCCCGCCAGCATGCACAAGGCCATGGTGACGAACAGGATGACGCGGTGGCGCCGGACCGCCAGCCAGCCGCCCTGCGCCGCCGCGATCGCCCTTGCGGTCCGCCCCTCCGGCTGGGAGAGTCCGTTTTCCGCGTCGATCCGGATGCTGGGGCCCGCCATCAGCGGCCTCCGTCCAGCGCGACAAAGCCGGCGCCGACCGCCGGCACCGCCAGCAGCGCTCCGCCGAGGATCGCCCTGGCGCGGGAAAGGCCGACGATGACGATGTCGCCGGGCAGGATTTCCGGGTCCGGCGCCTGCCCCTTGCGGATCGCCGACAGGTCGAACATCGCCGCTTTTCGTTCGCCGTCCGCCTGGCGCACGACGACCACTTGGCGAAGGCTGGCGAGGCGCGTCGGCCCCTTCGCGATGGCGACGGCCTGTTGCAGGCCGAGGCGCCCTTCGATCGGGAAGAGGCCGGGCTCGCGCACTTCGCCGTCGATGGTGATGCGCCGCCCGACCGCCTTCTTCACGAACAGCGTGACCTGCGGCGATACGAGATAGCGGTCAAGGCGCCCGGCGATCACGTCCGAAGCCTCGCCCGCGGACAAGCCGCCGACCGACACGTCGCCGACCAGCGGGAGGCGGACCATGCCCGCCGCCGTGACCTGCGCGTCTTCGAGCGATAGACCCGGTTCGTGATAGACCTGGATGCGCAGCACGTCGTCGGGAGAGATCCGATAATCCATGCCGACCGCTGGCGGCGCCGGAACGATCGCATAGGCGGCGTCCCCGGCAGGAGCCTTTTCCACCGTCGAGCAAGCGCAGAGCAGCGCGCAGGCCGCCGATCCGGCCAGCATCCGGCTCATCCTGACGATCGGCTGCTGCATTCCGCTTTGAATCCCCATGCTTTTGCCGCCAGCCAGGAGGCGGCGGCCGCACCGGGGGTTAACGAGGCGGAAAGGCCATGGCAACCGCGGGCGGGGCGCTCCGCATCCCGCGGCCGTCGGTCAGACGGCGATACGGCCCGGCTGATCGCGCGGGACGCGGCGCGGCTGGTCCGGCCAGACCCCGCGCGTATCATATACGGCCTTGCCCAGGCGTTCGTCGACGGGCACGGATTTGAACATGTCATGATCGACAAGAATGACGAAAACGCCACATTGTTCCAGTGCCGTATCGAGATCGATCAGTTCGGCGCCCGTTCCCGCAAATTCCATCGGCAGCGCCTGCGCATAGGGTTCGACCAGCTTGACGCGGCGGCCATAGCGACGGGCAAGACGGCCGGCGACCTTCACCGCCGGGCTTTCCCGGAAATCGTCGATATTCGCCTTGAACGCGAGGCCCAGGCAGGCGATGTCCTCGCCCGCAAATTCGTCGATCAGGTCGGACGCCTTGGCCACGACATGGTCGGTCTTGCCGTCATTCACTTCGCGCGCGGTGCGGATGAGGCGGCTGTTTTCCGGGTCGCCATGGACGATGAACCAGGGGTCGACCGCGATGCAGTGGCCGCCGACGCCGGGCCCGGGCTGAAGAATATTGACGCGCGGGTGGCGATTGGCGAGGCGGATCACTTCCCACACGTCGATGTCCATGCGCTCGGCGATCACCGACAATTCGTTGGCAAAGGCGATGTTGACGTCGCGGAAGCTGTTTTCGACCAGCTTCACCATTTCCGCGGCCCGCGCGGTGGTGGTGATGCAGGCGCCGCGCACGAACTGGCGGTAGAAGGCCAGCGCCTTTCGGGCGCAGCGCGGGGTGATGCCGCCGATGCAGCGGTCATTGTCGATCAGTTCGACCAGGATGCGGCCGGGCAGGACGCGCTCGGGACAATAAGCGATGGCAATGTCGCCCGCGCTCCCCTGCCCCGGCATCTTGAGGTCGGGGCGGATGTCCGCGAACAGGTCGCGCATCGCTTCGGTCGTGCCCACCGGAGATGTCGATTCCAGGATCACCGTGTCGCCCGCCTTCAACACCTGGGCGACGGTTTTTGCGGCCTTCAGCACGTGGGAAATGTCGGGCTCGCGGTCCTCGGCGACCGGGGTCGGGACGGCGATGATGAAGACGTCGCTCGGCTCGACGGTCAGGCTGGCGCGCAGATTGCCGCGCGCGACCACGCCCTGCACCAGGCCATCGAGATCGACCTCCTCGATATGGACGCGCCCGCTATTGACCGTCTCCACGACATGGGCGCTGACGTCCACGCCCAGGACCTGCGCGCCGCCCCGCGCGATCAGCGCAGCAGTCGGCAGGCCGATATAGCCCAGGCCGATGACGGAAACCTTCTGCTGATGCTTGTCGAGGGGCATGCACTGATCCTGGGAAGCCGATGATTTTCACGGCTTTCCTGCCCGGAAATGCTGAAGATTTCGGTAACGGCGATGGCGGTCAGGCGGCTTCGTCCATATCCTCTTGCGCCCGGTTGCCCTTTGCTATGACGGCGGCGATCCGTTCTGCCGCATGTCCGTCGCCAAAAGGATTATGCGCCCGCGCCATCGCGGCATAGGCGGCTTCGTCATCCAGCAGCGCGAGGACCTGCGCCACGATCCGCGCCCGGTCCGTGCCGACCAGTTTCGCCGTGCCCGCCGCGATGCCTTCGGGCCGTTCGGTCGTTTCGCGCATGACCAGGACCGGCTTGCCCAGCGAGGGCGCCTCCTCCTGCACGCCGCCGCTGTCGGTCAGCACCAGATGGCACATGTCGAGCAGCCGCACGAAATGGGGATAATCGAGCGGCTCGATCATCGCCACGTTCGGCAGCCCGCCCAGCACGGATTCCATGACAGGCCGGACATTGGGATTGGGATGCACGGGAAAGATCACGGCTACGTCGGGCCGCGCCGCGATGTCCGCGATCGATCGCGCGATCGCCTCCATGCCGCCGCCGAAATTCTCCCGCCTATGGCTGGTCACCGCCACGATCCGCTTGCCCGCGAACCGTGCCGCCAGTTCGTCCAGCCCTGCTGCCAGCGACGGCATGGTCCTGACCCGCTCACGCGTGGCCAGCAGCGCATCGATCACCGTGTTGCCGGTGACATGGATGGCGGCCATGTCGCGATTTTCCCTTAACAGCGCATCGGCGGACGCCTGGGTCGGCGCGAAATTCATATCCGCGACGCAGGCGACGACGCGGCGGTTCACTTCCTCCGGCCAGGGATGATAGATGTCGCCGCTGCGCAGCCCCGCCTCGACATGGGCGACGGGAATCTGCCGGTAATATGCGGCCAGGCTGGCGACCATCGTCGTCAGCGTGTCGCCATGCACCACCACCCGGTCGGGCCGTTCCGCGTCGAAGGCCTGGCCCAGTTCTACGATCAGCCGGGCCGTCAGTCCGTCCAGCGTCTGGTTCGGCGTCATCACGTCCAGGTCGATGTCCGGCCGGATGCCGGCGATGTCCAGCACCTGATCGAGCAGGCCCCGATGCTGCGCGGTCACGATGACGCGCGTGTCGACATGCTCCCGAGCACGCAACGCGTGAATAACGGGAAACAGCTTGATCGCTTCGGGACGAGTCCCGAATACCACCGCTACCTTCATCTTAGCCCCTTGGAACAAGCCTTTATGGCCATCCCTGACAGAAAATCGTAACCATCCCCTGAACGTGGGGGTAATTCCGACGCGCGCTTTCGCACCTGCGATCACCTATGCTAGGGCCGCGTCAACATTTCAATTTGTCGAGCGAGGCTCCGGAAATTTTATGAAGATCACGATGATCGGCACGGGATATGTGGGCCTGGTGTCAGGCGCCTGCTTCGCCGATTTCGGCCATGACGTCGTGTGCGTCGACAAGGATGCGGGCAAGATCGACGCGATCGAATCCGGCCGCATGCCCATTTACGAACCGGGGCTCGATCAGTTGGTCGGCAACAATGCGGCGGCGGGCCGCCTGACCTTCACCACTGACCTGGCGGCGGGCGTCAGGGGCGCGGACGCGATCTTCATCGCCGTGGGCACGCCTTCGCGCCGGGGCGATGGCCATGCGGATTTGAGCTATGTCTATGCCGCCGCCAAGGAGATTGCCGGCGCCGTCGACGGCCCCACCGTCATCGTGACCAAATCCACCGTTCCGGTCGGCACCGGGGACGAGGTGGAGCGCATCGTCCACGAAGCCCGCCCGGACCTCGACATACAGGTCGTTTCCAATCCCGAATTCCTGCGCGAAGGCGCGGCGATCGGCGACTTCAAGCGCCCCGACCGGGTCGTCGTGGGCACCACCGGGAACGAGCGCGCCATCGCGGTCATGGCGCAGGTCTATCGCCCGCTGAACCTCAACCAGGCGCCGGTCATGTTCACCGGCCGGCGCACGGCGGAGTTGATCAAATATGCCGCCAACGCCTTTCTGGCGACCAAGATCACCTTCATCAACGAAATGGCCGACCTGTGCGAAGCGGTCGGCGCCGAGGTGCAGGATGTTTCGCGGGGCATCGGGCTCGACAACCGGATCGGGTCGAAGTTCCTTCATGCCGGGCCCGGCTATGGCGGTTCCTGCTTCCCGAAGGACACGCTGGCGCTGGTCAAGACAGGGCAGGATTTCGATACGCCGATCCGCATCGTCGAAACCGTGGTGCAGGTGAACGACCTGCGCAAGCGGGCCATGGGGCGGAAGATCGTGAAGGCTTTGGGCGGCGATGCCCGGGGCAAGACGGTCGCGCTGCTCGGCCTCACCTTCAAGCCCAACACCGACGACATGCGCGACGCACCCAGCCTGGCCATCGTCCAGGCGCTGGAGGATGCGGGCGCGAAGATCGTCGCCTATGATCCGGAAGGCATGGCGGTCGCGGCGCCGCTGATGCCGTCCGTCAACATGACGAAGGACGCTTACGAGGCGGCGCAAGGCGCCGACGCGCTGGTGCTGGTGACGGAATGGGACGCGTTCCGCGCGCTGGACCTGAAGCGCCTTGCCGCCTCGATGAACGGATCGGTTCTGGTCGACCTGCGCAACATCTATCCCCGCGCCGAAGCGGAGGCTGCGGGCTTTTCCGTCATCCGCGTCGGTGGCAAGGGCGTCGCCGCCTGATGGCGAGCCTGCCGGAGGAAGGACGGGGCGGGCCTGTCCTTCCCCGCCCGCATCACTGGCTGGTCGCGGCCGGGACGTTATTCCTCGTCACGCTGGTCGTCCCGGTGATGGCGGGGCTGGTCTAGGACAAGTCGCTACGCCTTGAGCTTCCACCCTCGACGCAGCAAGGCGTAGCAGAGCGCGGCCAGGGCCGCGTTAAGCGCCAGCAGCACCACGCTGCCCACCAAAACATCGCCATCCGCCGCGGCGACGAAGCCGTAGCGAAAGCCCGAAATCGCGTAGAAGAACGGGTTGGCATGGCTGATGGCGCGAAACGCGGGCGCGAGTCGATCGATCGAATAGAAGGTGCCCGAAAGCAGCGTCATCGGCCCGATCACGAAATTGGAGATCGCCGCGGCGTGATCGAACTTTTCCGCCCAGATCGATGTCAACACGCCGATGAACGCGGTCAGCGCCGATCCCATCAGCCCGAACCAGACGATCGCCCAGGGGTGCGCCGGCGTCACATGGACGCCGGGCCACAGCGCCATCGCTGCCCACAAGGCCAGCCCGACGCATATCGCGCGCGTCACCGCGGCGCCCGCCAGCGCCAGCAGCAGCTCGCCATTCGACAGCGGCGGCATCAGATAATCGATCAGCGTCCCCTGCATCTTGCCCGCCAGCAAGGAGAAGCTGCTGTTGGCAAAGGCGTTGTTCATCATCCCCATGATCATGAGGCCGGGCGCGATGAAATCGGCGAAAGGTACCCCCAGCACATGGCGGTTGGCGCCGCCAAGCGCGATCGTGAAGATCACCAGGAACATCAGCGTCGTCACGGCCGGCGCCCAGATCGTCTGGAGCTGCACCTTCATGAACCGGCGCACTTCCTTGCGGTAGAGCGCGCGGGTTCCCGCCCAGTTCACGTTGCGGATGACGAACTCGCCCGGTTCGCGAAAGGGCGCGCGAGCGGAAGCGGATGCTGCAATTTGGGACTGGTCGTTCATGACGGGATCGACTATCGGCTGGTCTGATATGCCGCAAGGGCGTTGTCGCGAAGAAATTTGAACTTGCCCTGCCGTGCCCCATATAGGGTGCCAAGCAAAGATTTTGAGGAGTCATTCATTGTCCTGGACCGACGAGCGCATCGACCAGCTCAAGGCGATGTGGGAAAAGGGCCTGACCGCCAGCCAGATCGCGGACGAACTGGGCGGAGTCAGCCGTAACGCGGTGATCGGCAAAGCGCATCGCCTGGGCCTGCAATCGCGCCCGTCCCCGGTCAAAGCGAACGAGGCGCCCAAGAAAGCCGCCGCGCCGGCGCGCAAGCCCGCGCCTGCGCCTGAAGCCGACGCG
>DATEDR010000234.1:0-2243 GCA_035281605.1 Sphingobium sp. | reverse complement strand
CTATCGCGGCGAATGTCCCAAGGCCTTCGTCACGCTCCAGGATGGATCGGCCATCGACGGGGAGGCGATCAAACAATGGCTCAACCCGCAACTGGGCAAGCATGAAAAGGTGTGCGAAGTCGAAGTCCGCCTGAACCTGCCAAGAACGCTGGTCGGCAAGCTGTCGCGCAAGGAACTGGTTGCCGAGGAAAGGGCGAAGGCGGAAAGCGCGCGCGTCCAGTCTGGAACCGCGGCCTGACCGCGCCTATGTTGCTGGGCCATCCAGCAAAAGGAACAGGCCATGGCCGATGACATCGCGACGGTCGCAGGCGGCTGCTTCTGGTGCACCGAAGCGGTCTATCAGAATCTGAAGGGCGTGCGGTCGGTCGAGAGCGGCTATATCGGCGGGGAGCAGCCGAATCCCAGCTATGAGGAAGTGTGCTCGGGCAGGACGGGCCATGCCGAAGCCATCCGCATCGCCTATGATCCCGCCGTCATCTCCTATGGCGACCTGCTCGACATTTTCTTCGCGACGCACGATCCGACGACGCTGAACCGGCAGGGGAACGACGTCGGCACGCAATATCGCTCCGCCATCTTTCCCCATTCGGCGGAACAGGAGGCGGAGGCGAAGGCAGCCATCGCTCGCGCTCAGGCCGACTATGCAAATCCCGTAGTTACGACGATCGAGCCTGACGCGCCCTGGTATCCGGCCGAGGATTATCACCAGAAATATTGGGAGCGGGTGGGGGATCGGAACCCCTATTGCATGGCGGTCATCCCGCCCAAGCTGGCCAAGCTGCGCAAGGGCTTCGCCAATCGCATCGGCGGCTGACCCTCACGGCCTGCCGCATCGTCCGGCCCGCTTAGGCTGCGGTTAATCTGGGCCATGCCATGCGCGGCGCGAGGGTACAGGGGATAAGGATATGCGCAGATTTCTGATGATGGCAGCGCCGGCGATGATGGTGATGCTGCCCGGCTGCATCGCCAAGACGGCGCTGGACGTCGCGACGATGCCGGTGCGCGCGGGCGCGCAGGCGGCGGACTGGGCGACGACCAGCCAGGACGAGGCGGACCGCAACTATGGCCGCCGCATGCGCGAGCAGGAAGCGCGCGAAGGCCGCGAACGCAAGAAGGCTGAAAAGCAGCGCCGCCGTGAATGCCGCCGCGCCGGATATGAGGATTGCGACTGAGGGTTAGGCCGCCGCTCGGCGAAGCCGGTCGTTGATGGCGATCCCGATCCCCTCCTGGGGAATGGGCGCCACGGCGATGCGGGTGGACGCGCTGGCGTCCGCGATGTGCAGCGCTGCGAAGAGATTGG
Source organism: Sphingobium sp. (assembly GCA_035281605.1). Classification (GTDB taxonomy): domain Bacteria; phylum Pseudomonadota; class Alphaproteobacteria; order Sphingomonadales; family Sphingomonadaceae; genus Sphingobium. The sequence goes on along the minus strand of DATEDR010000234.1, from coordinate 943 downwards.
CGGCGGCCTCGCGAACGTCGGCGTCGGGGCTGAGGTTCATATGGCAGGGCATCAGCCCGAAGCCGATGAGATATTCGTCCTTTTCGGCCCGCAGCGCGTTCAGCCGCACCGGCTTCGCTGGCGCATAATGGCTTTCGAGCTGTCCCGGCGCCTCGACCTTCGCATTGTCGAGGTCCGCGGAGACGGGCAGGCCGGTCGCTTCCTCCAACATGGCCGCCGTCACCGGGCCCGGCCTCAAGAGCCGGATCCGGTCCGCTTCAGGCGCCGCGATGGTCGATTCCAGCCCCTCGCTGGTCGGCCCTTCGTCCAGGATCAACCGGACCTTGCCGTTCAGGCTCGCCAGCACATGCTCCGCGCGCGTGGGACTGATCGCGCCGCTGCGGTTGGCCGACGGGGCGGCCAGTGGCCGTCCGCTTTCGCGGATCAATGCCCGCATGGCCGGATGGGCGGGCAGGCGGAGCGCTACGGTCGGAAGGCCCGCCATGACAAGTGGAGAGAGGCCGCCGCTTTCCCGCACCGGCAGAACCAGAGTCAGCGCACCGGGCCAGAAGCGCGCCGCCAGCTTAGCCGCCACCGGTGAAAAGATGGCGAGCCCTTCGGCCATGTCCTGATCCGCGACATGAACGATCAGGGGATTGAAGCTTGGCCGCCCCTTGGCGCTGTAAATCGCCGCCACCGCATTGGAATCGGTCGCATCCGCCGCCAGTCCGTAAACCGTTTCGGTGGGTACGGCGACGGGTTCGCCGGCACGGATAAGCAGGGCTGCCTCACGCAGCGCTTCTGCCCCATATCGGCTGATTTTGGTGGAATAAACTGGATTTGGGATGGTCACGACCCCCGCGATATAGGCTCACTCCGGACAGAGTAAAAGTCCATTGCTACAGTGAAATGACGGCCGTGCCCGCGCTTGCCCGCCGAAAGCCGCAGAGCTAAGGGCAGGGCA
>DATEDR010000233.1:0-2093 GCA_035281605.1 Sphingobium sp. | reverse complement strand
AGGATCGGCGACCAGACGTTCGACTATCTCCCCGCTCATGCGCAGGATCAGGCTCGGGCCGAGCCGATCTATGAGGATATCGAAGGTTGGCAGGACACCACTGCAGGCGCCCGCAGCTGGGCGGAGCTACCTGCGCAGGCGATCAAATATATCCGCCGGATCGAGGAACTGATCGGTTGTCCGGTCACGCTCGTGTCCACCAGCCCTGAGCGCGAGGATACCATCCTCGTGCGCGATCCTTTCGCGGACTGAGAGCCATGGGCGAACGCTTCGAGCGCCACAAGCAGCCCTGGACGGCGGATGAGCTGCAAAAGCTCCACTCGCTGGCGAAGAAGGGCATGGCTTTGAAGGCGATTGCCAAGGCCCTAACCCGCAGCGAGGAATCGGTGAAGGCCCGTGCCAAGCAGGACGGCCTGTCGATCGCCAAGCTGCGTTAGGGCACTGGCCATTCCAACTGACGCCCACATATCCCCTCCCTTGAAAGGGAGGGGAGTTCAGGCCTTCTCACCTGTGCCCTTCCGGCCACGCCCTGCCCAAAAAGCGTCCAACAGCGTCTATTTTTCCCTGTCCTACATCCCTGCGACCTGCCTATCCCCGCCGGGTCTTTGAAATGTTGGTCCCTCTTTTCACGCCGCCTACGCGCGCCCGCGCACGCGCGCGCATATGGTGTGAACTTCGCCGAAAAATCGCGGGAATCCGTCGCTCATGCGTCCTTCGGCCACGGACCGGCGTCCTACGCTGGACGCCGAGGGCGCGCGATGCCACAAAGGTCCGCATGGCACTCGACATCCTCGTCCTTTACGGCTCCTATCGCCGCGGCCGCATGGGCATCCGCCTCGCCGACTATCTGATCCGGCAGTTCCAGCAGCTGGGCCATCAGGCGGAACTTATGGACGCGATGGCGGTCGGCCTCCCCATGCTCGACCTGCGCTTCAGCGACTATCCGCCTGGCGAGGCGCCCGCCGCCATGACGGCGCTCGCCGAACGGCTCACCGCCGCCGATGCCTTCGTTTTCGTTGCCGGCGAATATAATCGCGGCGTCCAGCCTGGCCTCAAGAATCTCGTCGACCATTATCTCAAGGAGTTTGACGGCCGTCCCGCCGGCATTGCCAGCTATTCGGCGGGCCGCTTCGCGGGCGTCAACGCGCACGCCGCCTGGACGGTCACGCTTTCCGCCATGGGCATGGCCGTGGTGCCCGAAAGGCTCAGCGTCGGCCAGATCGGCCAGACGCTGGACGAGCAGGGCCAGCCTCAGGGCGAAGGCGGCGCTGCGTTGGAGCGGGGTTTCGGCGGCTTTGCGCGCAGCCTTATTCATTGGGCGGAAGCGGCGAAGACGGCGCGCTGATCCCCTCTTCGCGTTCGCCCGCCGAAATCACTGTCGCAGCGACAAGGTCGCCCGTCACGTTCAGGGTCGTGCGGCACATGTCGAGGAACCGGTCGACGCCCAGAACCAGGCCGATTCCTTCCGGCGGGACGCCCACCATCCCCAGGATCATCGCCACGACCGGCAGTGACCCGGCCGGCACGCCCGCCGTGCCCACGCCGCCCAATATGCACACGAGCATCACCATCAGCTGCTGCGCCCAGTCCAGATCGATCCCGAAGAATTGCGCGAGGAACAGCACGGTGATGCCCTCGAACATCGCGGTCCCGTTCTGGTTGGCCGTCGCGCCAATCGTCAGCACGAAGCGTGCGATGCGGCGGGGCAGCAGCAGCTTGTCCTCTGCCACCCGGATCGCGGTCGGCAGGGTAGCGTTGGATGACGCGGTGGCGAAGGCCATGACGATCGCCTCGTGGACGGCGACGAAAAAGCGCAGCGGCGAGCGGCGCGCCAGCAGGGCGATCAGCAGCGAATAGACCCCGATCATCTGCAGCCCGAGCGCCAGCAGCACCACGCCGGCATAGGCGGACAGCCGCTCCAGCAGGTCCCAGCCGAACTGGGCGGACAGGTTGAACATGAAACAGGCGATGGCGATCGGCGCCAGCTGGATGACCAGGCCCATCAGCCGCATCGTCACTTCGAACAGCCCCTCCATGGCCGTCAGCAGCAGCTTCGTCTGCTCGGTTCGCACCAGCACCAGGCCGATGCCGAA
>DATEDR010000232.1:0-7696 GCA_035281605.1 Sphingobium sp. | reverse complement strand
CCGCGCGGAAAATCGCGCGATTGTCTTCGCGCAGCACCTCAAGTAATCGCGAGGTGACGATAATGTGAAGGAACGCGGGCAAAGCGGCGGATTTGGCGGTATTCGCACCGGGTTTACTGAGCATTATTTGTCGTTCGCCCCTGATGGGGCCGGTTTCACCTGATTTTCCGTAAGGCTGGTTGTACCATTCAGCCGAATCAGCAGCGTACAGGCGGCATCAAGCAATTGGTGGGTCGGGAAGGACGCTGACTGGGTGGTTTGCAGTTCGGTTGCTATTGGCGCAGAAATGCAGAATGCGGAGGCTCCTTTTCCTTGCCCTTTTCTCCTTAAGCGCGGTTGCGTCGGCCTCTCAGCCCACAGGGAAAAAGTATGGACCTTGGGACGTAGTCAGCATTGCCAGTTTGTCGGGCGCGGGAGGTGACGATGCTTCTGTCATTCTGGCTCAAGGCGAAGAGCCTAATGTTCTGCAGGTTCGTTGGATCCAGGGTGGTCCAGTTGTTGCTTCAATCAACGTTGAGAAATGTTTGAGGGAGGGCGATTTTGAAGCGTCTTACGCCGTCGAAACGAAGCAATGGCTGCAACTATCCCGTCGCGAAATCCAGATGAGGTTACGCGCCGACATAGGTGCTTGGCTCGACCAAGCCATGCTCGTTTGCGGACCAAACCCAGCGATCAAAGCCTTTAGACTCGACGGCTTGGAGGCGGCAGCATCGGACTTTGACGATCGACTGCGCTATTTTGCAAGCGCGGAATGACGATGGCGGATGGCCAGCAGAATATCGGCTTTGCGATGATTAACAACGGATAGCGGCACTTTGATTGCCCCTAGTTCGCCAGTGCCTCCCTGCCGCTAGCGATGTCGATTACTCGCCCGCCATCATAGCGCAGGACGCCAGCCACAGGCGCCAGTCTCGTCGCCAGCGTCGCATTGGCTTCAACAAATGGCCCAATCGCATGAAACTGCGCTGGCGCGATCTTCGCCGCGTCAAGTCCTGGCACGGCAATGTCGCCCGGCCGAACCAAGCGCAGACCTACCGCAAACAATTCATAGTCCATTCGCCCGATCCGACCGAGGCCGGACACCGCGGTCAATTCCGGAATTGACGACTGCTCCGACCCCTTGTCAATCAGCAAAGTGCCGAGGTCTGTTGCCTGCCCCGCGCGCAAGGTGAAGCCTACCGTACCGAAACACATGCATTCGTGTAGGAAGCTGGAGAAACCCTGACCGTAGAGGATATAGTCACCCGGCGGCAACTCTGCGACCACCAGCGCCACCATCGCGCCACGCACCATGGCCTTCTTGACCGGCAGTTCGTACAAGTTGGGTACGCCTTGATAATCGAAGACGAAGCTCTCAAAGGCGCCGGCCTTCTTGCCCGCCTTGTTATAGGCGACGTGCTTTGCCGTTTCGTAAGCGCTCAGTTCGTCGGACGAGGGGATGCGCATCAAAAAAGCGGACAGCATCGACGATGGCGACTGGATACGAAGTATCGCAAGTGCCTTGTCCTGCGCCACGACAACGGGTTCGCCGGCCGTGATTAGGCGGACGCCGGGATCGACTTTTGCTTGCGCAACGCCTGACGCCAGCCACAGGCACGCCGCGATAGCGGCATATCGCGTCAGCCTCTTCATCACGGTTCCATTCTCGCGGTCGGCGGCACCGGCCCGGCCGCGATCAACGCCTGCAGCCGGATCGATTTCTGTGGGTTCTCATCGTCGTTCAGTCGGCCCCAAACATCCTCCGAGGTCCGATAGCGCGCATAACCGCGCGGTAGCATACAGGCGTACAGGCGCGACTGGCGAATGCTGCGCTCCAGCGGCCCTTGTATGATCGCGCCGATCGCCGCACCGACCAGCCCATATGCGCCACCGTCGTATGAAACAGGGCGTGTTGCCTCCCCCCGCCGCCACGGAACGAAGCTGGGCGAACGCCGCTGTACGCCATGCGGCAGGAAGCGCCAGCAAAATCCGAAATCCGCCTCAGCTTCCGTGACGCTGACCCCGGCCTTGTGAAGGATGACATATTTGCGATCATCCCCCCACTGCTGCTCGGGCACGTTGAGGTCGGGCAGCGGCTCCGAAATCGTCGGCGCACCCTGTGCGCTCGCACAGCATGCGCCCATCAAAGCGGTCGCGCTCATCACGACCATACCCAAAATCCTGATCACAAACGGCCCCCGGTCCCTGAGGCGGATATCTGTAGCGGCTTCGGACAGCGGTCAAGTGTTAACTCGGCAGACCGGGCCAAGGCTGAATGTCGAGTGCGCTAGAAAAAGCGGAAGGTCTGCATACGCCTGCCCTGGCCTTCATATAAGTGGCAATTTTTGGAGCGTTCGCAGCCCGCTTCAACGGCATCCCGAGCCCGAACGATCGCGGAAAATTCCATCAATACCTGCTGGACATTGGCCGTGTCAGTGACGCTGAGTGCGTGCCTTACATCCACTGCCTGACCGATGCGCATATTCAACCAGGCAATACGTGCAACATCGGGCTGTCGGCTGTTTTCTTCGATGTCGATTTGCTCGCTATATCCGGCGATCACGTCGTTCACCGCTTCAAGTGCAGCTTCGAAAGCGATGGCCTGATCCTGTGTCCATAGCGGGCCATGATTTTGAACCGTGGTCATTGCTCTCTCATACCGAAATTATGAGGCAGACGGGCAACGGAAAAGCGGAAGCCCGCATTATTTGACTGGAGCCAGCACGTTGCGAACCTCGGCGGTCGTCAACCGACTGAGGAGCCAATGATGCTGAGTCCTGATGAAGAACTGATCGCCAGGCTGGCGCAAGACCTTGCCCGACAGAAATATAACCCGGTGGCCGCAGGCAACTATTGCAGTTACGCGCGCGGCTTTCTCCAATATCTGGCACGGCGGAAGCTGGACGTGGCAGCGGTGAGGCCGCCCCAGGTCGAGGAGTATCTGCGCCATGCAATCCGGAGCTTTCGCAAGCGCCATGGCCGACCACCAGCGCCTCGGTGGCACGCGATCCCTCGTTCAGGAATCCACGCATTGCTGCGCCTCGCCCAAGGCAAATGGCCGCCTGAACCGGAAGTGATAGGTCCAGAAGCGACGCTTCGGCACGCGATCTGCTGCGAATACGATAGCTGGCTGCGTGAGGAGCGCGGCCTGGCCCGTGCGAGCATCTACGCGCTGATGTGGGAAGCGCGCCACTTTCTGGCATGGCAGCTCGATCGTGGCGGAACGGCCAGCGTCATGGAACTGAGCGTGCGGGACATTGATCTCTACATGGACATGCGCGCGCCGGGTCTGAGCCGTCGGTCCTTGAAGGATGTCGCCGAACGCCTTCGCTCGCTGCTGCGTTACATGCACCGCACGGGGTATGTCGCCACCGATCTCACAGGTCATGTCGTGGGGCCGTTGCTATACGCCTATGAGGGCGTGCCTTCGACATTGGGCCGTGATCAGATCGCGACCGTCCTGGAAATCACGAGGCGCGACACCTCGCCCATGGGGTTGCGCGATTATGCCATATTGCAACTGCTGGCGACCTATGGGCTACGCTCCGGTGAAATCCGCAATCTCCTGCTGGAGGACGTCAACTGGCGCGCGGAATCCTTGCGCATCCGGCATACAAAAACCCGCGCTTGTTCGTACCTTCCGTTGATGGCGCCGGTTGGCGAGGCATTGCTCGACTATCTGCGGCATGGACGCCCCGAAACAGACAGGAGGGAAATTTTCATCCGCTCGCGTGCGCCGTACCGGCCCCTGCGAAACCTGCATAGCGAAGTGAAACGGCGGTTGTGGGCAGCCGGGATCAAGCCGCCGGGAAAATCCGGTCCACACATCTTCCGCCACGCCCGGGCTGTCGAACTGCTGCGCGCATCGGTGCCGCAAAAGATCATCGGAGACCTGCTCGGGCATCGATCGGGCGAATCCACAATCCCTTATCTCAAGCTGGCCACCGAGGATCTGAGGGCAATCGCTCTTGATGTGCCGGGATCGGAGGTGATGGCATGACCGCGTTGCCCAATCCTGATCGCTCCGTCATCACCCGGTATCTGGCGACGCTGCGGTTGCGGAGCAAGATCAGCCGTATTTATTATCGCCAGGTCCTGAATGGCTTCTGGGAAGTGGCTGAGCGCCATCCGGCCATCGACCGGCAGACACTGGAGGCGTGGCTGCGGGAATGGGGAGCGCGCTGGCACCCATCCACCTTGTTGCATCGCACCCGGATCGTCGATCGCTTTCTCGACCATCTGGCCGAAATGGAAGTGATCGCCAGCAACCCCATCGCGAACCTGCGCAGCGAATACGGCGTTGAACATAGCAAGCCAATCTGGCGGGCGCTGATGGCACCGATGCCCGATCACGCCCTTGCCGCACTGCCCCGACCCAAGCCCTTCGGCAGCGTGCTCGGCGATATCATGCGCGATCATATCTCGCTGATGCGAGGCAGGGGCTATCGCTATACGGCCCAACGCGCATGGTTCCTTCGGTTCGACCGGTTCCTCCAGGCAAATCCGGAGCTGACAGCCGAGCCGCTGGCGGTGATGCTGGAGCATTGGGCGGCGGCCAAGTCCACACGCAATCATGCGGCCGAATGCGAAAGACTGAAACAGGCACTGGCCAAAGCTCTCCGGCATCGGGACCCGAGCTTGCCAGTGCGCCGGCCCGATACACGGCCGCTGAAGGAAGTGGCGCGGCATTATCGCAAGCCGCATATTTACACCCCCGCCGATGTGCGGCGCATGTTGGACATCGCGCGGTCCTACCCGTCACCACGCGCGCCGCTGCGGCCAATGGCCATCTATATCATGCTGCTGCTGGCCTATTGCGCGGGGCTACGCCGCAGCGAAATAGCACGCCTCGACCTTGGCGACGTGGACCTCGAAAACGCCACGATCACGATCCGCGAAACGAAGTTCTTCAAGACCCGAATCTTGCCGTTACCGGACAGCGTGATGGTCGAACTGCGCGCGTATATCGAGGATAGACGCCGTGCCGGAGGGCCGCAGCATCCCCAATCGGGGTTGTTCTGGCACGATCAGTCCAATCACCGCTACAGCCCAGCGGCGGTTAGCTGGATGCTTGTCGATATCCTTCGCCGCGCTGGGTTCAAACCACCATCGGGAAAAACCGGACCGCGCATCCATGACCTGCGCCACTCGATGGTCGTGAACCGGATGCTTCAGTGGTATCGGTCCGGCATCAATCCCCAGGACAGGCTGCCGTTCCTGGCGACCTATCTGGGGCACCGGGATATCAACTCCACGCTGGTCTACATCACGGTCACGCAGGACCTGATGCAGGAAGCAAGCGAGAGGTTCCGCATGATCGGCGCCACCTGCCTCAACATAACGCAGGAGACGCGGGCATGAGGAAGATCGATCCGTTCCCCGCGCTGCTGCGCGCCTTCTTCCATGAGTGGCTGGCCGAGCAGCGCAATGCGTCCGTCCATACCATCCGGTCCTACCGCGACACCTGGCGCTTGTTCCTCCGGTTCGTCGCCGCCCGAAAAGGTGGCGGGGTGGCGGGAATCGTGCTGACCGATCTGACCGCCGGCGAGGTCGGCGCGTTCCTGGCCCACACGGAACAAGAGCGAAAAGGCACGATCGGCACGCGCAACTGCCGGCTCGCCGCGATCCGCAGCTTCTTCGGCTTCATGGCGGGCAAAGAGCCAACATATATCGCCCAATGCGCTGCGGTCCTTGCCGTCCCGATAAAGCGGGGAGTTATCCCGGCGCCCTGCTATCTTGAACCTAATGAGGTCGAAGCGATCCTTGCCCAACCCGACCGATCAACGCTGGAGGGAATACGTGATCATGCGCTGTTATCCTTCCTCTACAACAGCGGCGCACGCATCCAGGAAGCGCTCGATTTAAGTCCCGCTGCGATCCGGTTCGAAGCACCGCATTGCGTGCGTCTTTACGGCAAGGGACGTAAGGAACGCATCAGCCCGCTGTGGCCGGAAACGGTGGCGTTGTTGAAGAAACTGTTGGACCGGCAGCCAAGGGCACAAAGCGAGCGGCTCTTCGTCAATCGCTATGGCGAACCGCTTGGCGCATCGGGTGTACGGTTCAAACTCGCAGCCTACGTTGAGGCCGCCGCGAAGACAGTGCCCACGCTGCGGTTGAAGCACGTGACCCCGCACAGCTTCCGTCACGCGACGGCAGTCCACCTCGTCTCGTCCGGCGTCGACATTACCGTCATCCGCAGTTGGCTCGGGCATGTCAGCCTCGATACGACCAGCCACTACGCCCAGGCCAATCTCGAAACCAAGCGAAAGGCGCTCGAACAGGTCGGCGCTCCAGCAGCACCGCGTCAGCCGTCGTGGAAGCGGGATGCGAGCCTGCTCGCCTGGCTCGACACCCTCTGAAATAATGTGAAGGAGGAGGCTGGGGTAACCGCAGAGTAGAGCGGTCCGGCCTCGCTCCTTCACATTATCGTCACCTCGCGATTACTCACCTTATGGGCAGCTCGACATAAGTCCAGCCATGATCCGATATAGTCGGCATGGCGGACGGTGGGGACGATGCCGAGCGCGGCGCAGAGGAAGGCCGGACCCATTTCGGCCACCAGTTCTTCCCGCGCGTAATGCTTGCTACCGAAGGCATTGCGAAGATCGCGCCCAAGTCGCTTGGGGTGGCCGGTCGCGTGGGTCAATTCGTGCAGGCAGGTCCGGTAATAATTGATCTGCTCGAAGAAGGCGGGCTGCGGCGGCACCTGGATGTAATCTGCCGATGGCATGTAATAGGCCCGATCTCCGCCGACCCGGAAATCCGCGTTGGTGGCCGCGATCAGCTTCTCCGCGTCCTCATGCACCATGCGCTCGGGCAGCGGCGCGGGATCGGACGCCAGCCCGGTGCGCAACCCTTCGCATTGGGCGACATTGAAGACGGTGAAGCGCTTGAGGAACGGCACCGCCTTGGCCTCGCCGCCCTCGCGCTCGGCGCGCGCCTTCTCCGCCTCGGGGGTGAAGCGGTCGGCAAAGACGACGGTGACGCCATGCTCGCCCTTGCGGACGCACCCGCCCGCTTCCTGCGCCTGCCGGAAGGTCAGCCACGATTGCGAAGGCCAGCCATGCTCGATCACCGCGCCCCACAGGATCAGGACATTCACGCCCGAATAATTGCGCGCGGTGAGGGCGTTTCGCGGCAGGCCGGGTCCGCTCCCACCGCTCGCGCCCCAAGGCTGAACCCAAGGGAGACGCCCGGCCTCCAATTCGGAAACGATACGCGCGGTCACCTCGTCATAGAGACTGACCCGGTTCTCGGTCTGACGATCCTCGCCCGCACCCTTGCGGCAGGCACGGCGGCTGGCGGCTTCACGCATGGCTTTCCTCCACGCCACCCCAAAAAGCACAAAGCCTCCCCGCAAAGGCGGGGGTGGGCGGCAAAGAGCGACCAAGAGGCCCGGCTCCAGTGGCCGGCGGCACCGCCAGGGAGGAACGAAGTGGAGCACCCCGAGCGTAGCGAAGGGGTTGCCGCCGGCCGCGACGGGCCTAGCCGGGAGCGCCGCCCGCACCCGCCGAAACGGGAGAGGCACAAGCAACGCCGTCGCGCGCACGCGCGGCGTCAACAGCCACGCCAGCGATCGTGACCGCATGGCCGAGACCCGGCAGGGGCTCGGCGGCGAAAGCAAGCTGAAGCCGTAGAGCGCGGTCGCGGCGATGCCGCGAGGCGCCCATTATTGCCGATCTACCGGGTCTGTCCGGGTTTCCGGCCGAAAGCCTGC
>DATEDR010000231.1:0-2767 GCA_035281605.1 Sphingobium sp. | reverse complement strand
AAGGGCATGCAGCCTTGTTCAGGCTTGAAGTCACCCGCTCCTTTGGCGGCAGCACGGGCAAACCTGGCCGGCACATGCATGAAGGTCCGGTACAGCGGGCCGTAAATCCCGCTCGCGCGCACGAACACAATGTCCATGCCTTGTTGCCTTCGGTAAAGATTGCCGACGACTTCCAGAGCCTTCTTCGCCCAGGATTGCACAACGAAATGATCATCCTGTTCCAGAAGCGGAACTGTGGCTTCTTCCCGGAATGGAACATGATCGACCCCCAGACCCCAATAGGCGTCCATCGAGCTCATCAACACTATGCGGGACACGTCGTTCAGGCACGCCGATTCCAGGATGTTGAGGAGCCCGCCGATCCGGAACTGGACATCCCGGCCCGGAGCCAGCGCTTTTGGCGGATGCCCCGTGAGGTCTATGATGATCCGCGGACGATATTTCGAGGTAATGGCCATAACGGCGAATGGGTCGGTCACATCTACCTTTTCGACATGGACACGTCCAGCTTCGATCTCGCCCGCCAGCAGGAGAGGCAGATCATTTCGGGAAAAGGAAGTGACGACGACCCTTTCGCCTCGGGACAACAGAGCCTTTGCTACATGCTGTCCGACGAAACCGGCCCCGCCGAAAATGAGGATCATGGCACGGCTCCCATCCGTTTCATTCTATGTTGCTACTTCCAACTTAATTTCGGCCTCCCCGCCATGGCGGACTTCGGAAACCGTGGCGATCACGCCAGAGCGCCCCTTGCCAACTCGATCGGGTCAGGTCCGCTGGACGGAAAAACATCGCCTGACCAGGCTATATGATGATCGGGCCGCACGAGGATGAGGTTCCGATTATAATCCTGTGGTCGCTCTACCAACCTGATAACTTTCAGCGGCACATCACCATCAGCGGCCACCCGTTCGAATGGAGTTGTCTCAGCAGCTTCAAAGGCGAGCAGCACGAAACCCCGGCCCAATTCATCATAGAGCGAACGCCCGTCGGACAGCTTGAAATGCGGCGCCCGGGAGCCCGGCGCATCGCACGGAACATAATGGTCCCAGGGATCGGGCCGGGACGTCGCCTGCGGATCTTCCGCGATGATGGAAGATGCATAACGTTCGCCCAGCTGCACACCAATGGTGGCATATTCTTCGCGATCATCGACCTCGACATAGGCACCCAGCGCTTTCCGCCGCGTTTCAGCCTCGGGTGTGTCTTCATTGATATCGTGCGGAATTTCCCAATCATCCTTGCGCGCCGCACATGTAACGCCGATCCGCGAGTTTCTCTCTCCAATGGGCCGGCGCTCGGCGTCGTAGGAGTCCAGCAGCCGGGCCCCGGCCCAGCCGTCATGGACAGCCGCCAGCTTCCACCCCAGATTGATGGCATCGCCGATGCCCGTGTTGAGACCAAAGCCGCCAAGCGGGGTGAACAGATGAGCCGCGTCCCCTGCCAGAAAGACATTGTCCCGCGCATATTTGTCCGCAATCAAGGCAAGTCCGCCCGTCCAGGGACCTTGGGAAATGATGGTATAGTCGATCCCGGGCCCAAGCATCCGGTCCATCACATCCTTGCTGTCAACGCTCTTCCAGTCGACGTCGCCGGGCACCTGAAAATGCGCCACGAAGCGATCCCGTCCGTTTTGCGACATCACATAGCCGCGGGCATCATGATTGATGATCCAGGTCATGACCGCGGGCGGGTGGCCAGCCCGCGCCAAGAGGGATTCGGACTGGAAGAAATAGGCAAGCATCGTACCCGAAACGAAATTGCGTACGGCCGACCCATCCTCGCCAGACATGTTCGTTCCGACTACGTTACGAACCATGCTGCGGGATCCGTCGGCGCCCACAGCGTAGCGTGCCCGCACGGTGCGCCGTTCGCCGGTGGCGACATGTTCGATGGTCGCTTCGACGCCCTGCGCCTGCTGCTCCAAAGTGATCGCCCGCCACCCGAACCGGACGCTGATGCCAGGCGTTTCCTCAGCATGTTTTTTCAGGATCGGCTCAACGACGATCTGCGAGATATTGAGAGGATATTCCGGCCCCGGCCATTCCTCCGACGCCAGGAAGGACAAGGGTATGCGACCGAACTCATGGCCACAATAACGGGTGCGATAAGCCACGGCGCGAGGGAAGTCGCTGGCCAGCCCGGCTGCCCTGATCTCCACCGAAATGCCCAGTCGGCGGAAATGCTCCATGGTGCGCGTATTGACATAGTTGCACTTGGGATGCCGGGCCGTTTCGGTATATTCATTGACCAGGATCGCCGGAACCCCCCGTTTTCCCAGATCGAGCGCAAGCGTCAGCCCCACCGGGCCACCGCCCACGATAAGAACAAATGTTTCTTCTGTCATACCGGCTTTTATCCGTAAATTTTGAGACGGAGGGGCATGGAACCCAGCGGCGCGCGAGCGCGCGCCCGAACGTCAGAAATGAACAGTTTGGGTAAGCGCCCCATCGACGATGAGATTGGCGCCCGTGGTGTAACTGGACCGCGGGCTCGCCAGAAACAGGGCCGCATCCGCAACCTCAAGTGGAGAACCCATGCGGCCGGTAGGATTGCGGCCAATCGCGATTGCGAACCGTTCCGGAAACGCCTGTTCCACCTTTTGCCAGGCGCTTCCCTCGAAATAGACCATGCCCGGCGAAACCGTGTTGATGCGCACCTTCCTGGACCCCAGTTCCCGGGCCAGCGCCTTGCAATAATGGGCGACCGCCGACTTGGCCGGGCCATAGGCTGAAGTCACCACGGTTTCGCTGACCGCAGTGGTCGA
>DATEDR010000230.1:0-22152 GCA_035281605.1 Sphingobium sp. | reverse complement strand
TCTGGCCGCCGTCCAGATCATCGGCTGCAACTATGTCCAGGTTCTGGAAGGTCTGCTGGACAGCTCGCATCTGAGCGTCCTGCATATCAGCCAGTTCACGCAGGAAGCCCTACCGGATATCAAGTTCGTGCAGAATACCGGGCATATGGCGCATAATTCCACGCCGAAGATCGAGGCGCAGGAAACCGATTTCGGTCTTCACTATGGCGCCCAGCGGGTATTTGGTGACACGGCCGAAACCAATGTGACCGCGTTCATCTCGCCCTTCTTCATCCTCAACCCCAATGACATCTACATGGCGATCGTGCCGCTGGCGGACGACAAGTGTGCCTTCTACACGGTCTGGTATGATGGCGTGCGGGATTACGGGTTGGAACCGCTGCGCAGCCAGCAGCTGCACACGGTCGGGCTCGACCGGCTGGAAGAATATGGCATGACGCGCAAGACCTTCTACACGGCGGCGGCGGGATCGCGCGCTAACGGGTTCCGGCAAGACCGCGCGCAGGTGAAGGCCGGCCATCACACCGGCATGGGCAGTTTCGTCCAGGAAGACGCGCTGATCTGCCTGTCGGCCGGTGGGCTTCGCGACCGAGGCTATGAACATCTCGCCCCAGCCGACATGGCGATCGCGCAGATGTACCGGGTGCTGCTCAAGTCGGCCAAGCAGGTCGCGGCGGGCGGCAAGCCGGTCGCCTACCAGCAGTCGCTCGCCGGTCTTCGCGGCGGACGTTTCAGCGTGCCGGTCGGGACCGATTGGCGCACCCTGGTGCCCGGCAACCTGTCGCAAACCAAGTTCGTGGCTTAACCCTCTCTCCCCTGCTCGTGGGCCCGCCAAGGCGGCGCTCACGGGCCTTTTCCATTCGACTGGCCCGTCTGCCGCGCAACGGCAGGCGGGCCGGTCTTATTTCAGGGGAAGTGCGCCTAGTGTCGCCCCGCAGAGATTATGACTCCTTGACGGGGTAGGCCTTTCGGAGATTCTGGCGGGCCTTTTGGGTGGTGAACATCCAGTTGATCTTGGCTTGTTCGGCGTTGCGTCGCTTTTCCCACGCGGCAATTTCGAGGATGATCTGTTCCTTGTTATCGATACGCTGGTCGAGGCATTGATGGCGCAGGACGCCGATTTCGAGCTCGACCATGTTGAGCCAACTGGCATGTTTGGGTGTGTGATGGATTTCGAGACGCTTGATGATCCGTCTCGCTTCAGCTGCGGGAAAAGTGTCGTAGATTGCCCCGAGTGAATGGGTGGAAAGATTGTCCATGACCACCCGCACGACAGGGGCATCGGGAAAATCGACATCGACCAGTTCACGCATGCAATGAGCAAAGTCCTGGTTGGTGCGTCGATCTGTGACCTTGACCCGACGCCAGGGGCGGTGGGCATCGAGAAAAACAAAGAGGTTGACGGTGCCGTTACGACGATATTCGTAATCATAGCGCTCAAGCTGGCCGGGCTTTGCGGGGATCGGTTCGCGAACCTCACCGATCAGTTGAAGCGGGCTCTCGTCGAAACAGACAACAGGGCGCAGCGGATCGGGCACTTCGGCATAAAGATCCAGCACATCCTCCATCCGGGCGACATATTCGCCATCGACCTTGGGGATGCACCACATGTCCTTGCGCCAGGGTTTCAGATCGTTCTCAGACAGGCGGCGGTGCACGGTTTCCGCGGAAAGCTCGTCGTGATCGGTGAGCTGCACCATCTCATCGGCAAGAAGTTCAAGCGTCCAGCGCGCCCGGCCCGCATGCGGCTTTGAACAAGCTGTCGCCACCAGCAACGCCTCATCCTTGCCCGATAATTTCCCAGCAACGCCGGGCCGCGGTTCCTCGCTCAGCGCCGCATCAAGATTGGCCGTCACCAGACGACGCCTGATCCGGTAAATGGTCGAGGCGCTCACATGCAGGGTCGCGGCGATCACATCGTCCGTCACGCCTTCGTCGGCTGCCAGCAAGATCTGTGCACGTTTCAACCGACGGGCTGAATGTCGCCCGCCACTCAGCAGCGTGCAAAGCTGGTCACGCTCCAACTGGCGCAGCTCCACGGGATACTTTATGTTCATCCAGGCCTCCTCATTCAGCGGAGGTCGAAATGACTCGCGGGACATGAATCGTAAATGAGCCAGATACTTACCGGACAAGAGCCTGCTGATGGGCCGCGCTTTACCCAGCTTCAAGGGCAGTATCTCGCCTTCATCTACGCCTATAGTCGGATCTTCAAACAGCCACCCGCCGAAGCCGACATGCGGCGCCATTTCAATGTCACCGCACCCTCTGTTCACCAGATGGTGCTCACGCTCGAAAAGGCCGGTCTCATCAAACGCGAACCCGGTGCCGCTCGAAGCATTCAGCTCATCATCGCGCCAGAGGAACTGCCTATCTTGCGATGAACCAAACCGTCATAATCTCTGTGGGGCGACACTAGCCGAGGCGG
The DNA here is from genome assembly GCA_035281605.1 of Sphingobium sp. Taxonomy (GTDB): domain Bacteria; phylum Pseudomonadota; class Alphaproteobacteria; order Sphingomonadales; family Sphingomonadaceae; genus Sphingobium. The sequence continues at coordinate 19,724 of DATEDR010000230.1, read as the reverse complement.
TGGATCGCGCGGCCGCCATTGACCTGCAGCACTTCGCCGGTGACGAAGCTCCGGTCGCTGGCGAGCCAGAGCGCGGCTTCGGCGATGTCGGCCGCCGTCCCGAGCCGGCGGAGGGGCGTGGCGGCGCGAAGCCGTTCCTGGAAGGCCTCGTTCGCCAGCACGCCGGCCGCCATGGGCGTGTCGATCGTCGGGCCCGGGGCGATGCTGTTCACACGGATGCCGCGCGCGCCGAACTCGCTTGCAAGGGCGCGGACGAGAACGTCGCCGGCCGCCTTGGTCGCCATGTAGGCGGCGTGATCGGGCAGCAGCGCGGAGGCGGTGACCGACGAAATCTGGATGATGGACCCGTTGTCGGCCATGCGGCGCAGGACGGCCTGCATGAACAGGAAGGCGCCGACGAACTGCACGTCGATGACGCGGCGCAGCTCTTCGGGCGAGACGTCGAGGAAGGGCTTGACCTGGTTGAGGCCGGTCGCGTTGACCGCGATGTCGAGCCTGCCGAACCGGCCGATCGTCTCTTCGACCAGCGCGTCGAGATCGCTTCGGCTGGTGATGTCGCAGCAGGCGAAGGCGCCGCCGATGCTCTGCGCGAAACGGGCGAGTTCAGGGCCGTTCCGGCCACCCACGACCACCGAAGCGCCTTCGTCGGCGAAGCGCGCCGCGATCGATTGCGCCATGTTGTTCGCCGTGCCGGCGCCCAGGACCAGCGCGACCTTGCCATCCAATATGCCCATAGTGTCCATCCACTTCTTGTCCGCGATCGGCGCGCCGGGGTGCGCCTTGCCCGAAAAATCAGAGCCGGCGGACACATGCGGTGCGCTCCGCATTCATCCGCCGGCCCTGCCTCCGCCCATGGGCGAAGGTGCCCTTTAGAACTTGCGACCCAAAGTTATGCCATAGGTGCGAGGTGCGCCCGGATTGCCGATCAAGCCGACATTTTCCAGCAAGCTAAAGGACAGATCATATTTCTTGTTCGTCAGATTCTTGACCCACAAGGTCACGGTCGTCTTTTCGTCGGGTGACTTCCACTGTTCGGTCACGCCGATGAGGGTGCGGCCCGGAATGGGGAATTCATTCTGCGGGTCGCTATATTGCTTGGTCTGATAATTGACGTTGGCCGTGGTGTCGAACGTGCCGATCGACGTGTCCAGCGTGTAGGTCGCCGATCCCTGAAGACCGAATTTCGGCGCGCCCACAAGCTGCTTGCCCCGCGCGTCGAGCGCGCCGACCGCCCGGAAATTGCCGCCCGCGATATAGTCATAATTGGGCGCCAGCGGGTAGGACCGATATTTGGTGTCGAGATAGTTGGCGCTGAACGACAGCGTTAGCTGGCGGATCGGGCGGGCGACGATGTCGAGATCGATCCCCTTGATCCGCGCGGCGGCCGCGTTGACCGAGATGATGCCGCCGAAGGGGCTGTAGATCTGCTGCTGAAGGTTCGAATAGTCGTACAGGAACCCGGCAATGTTCACGCGCAGCTTGCGATCGAACAGCTCGCTTTTTAGGCCGACTTCATAGGCGTCGATCTCTTCGGGCTTGACCACCGGATTGGCCGCTGCGGTGAAGCCGCCGAAGCTGATCTGGTTGAAGAAGCCGGCGTTGAAGCCGCGGCTCCACGACGCATAGGCGAGGATGTCGGGCGTCAGCTTGTGATCGAGCGCGACGCGGAAATTGGGCTTCTTGAAGGTCGCCTTTTCCGTGCCGGCCGATCCCGGGATGACGAAGCCCGAGGAGCTTGTCTGTCCGGTGATCTGCCGCTTTTCGATCGTGTAGCGCGCGCCCAGCGTCAGGTTGGTGTTGGGCAGCACTTCCACCGTGCCCTGGGCATAGGCGGCATAGGCCTTGGTCGTGTCGCGCGACGAGATGTCGAAGCCGCCCGGGAAGAACAGGCCGCTGAACCGGGGACCGTTGATGCCGCTGTGCATGTAGTAATAATAGAGGCCGGCGACCCAGTGGAAGCCCTTGTCCCCGCCGCTGGCCTGCAATTCCTGGGTGAAGGCGCGGCGACGATCCTCGCGGGTGAGGCGGATGGCCTGAAATTCCGTGCCGTCGAAATCGATGTTGATATCCTCGATCAGATGACGGTAGGAGGTGATGCTGAGCAGCTTGACCGAGCCCAGCTGCTTTTCCAGGTTCAGCGCCGCGCCGCTTTCACGGGTGCGGTAGAGCGGATCGAATTCCGAATTGATGTCGTAGACGCTGGGCAGCGTCTGTTCCTGCCCCGTCACCGCGTTGAAAAGACGGCCGTTCAAGGTGCTGGGGGAAATGCCCAGGCCCTGCTGGCCACGGCGATAGGTATAGTCGCCCGTGAGCGTCGCCTTGAAGGTATCGTCCGCTTCGAAGACCAGCTTTCCGCGCAGGCCCCAGCGCCGGGCGGTGTAGCTGTCATGGCCGGTCGCGATATTTTTGCCCCAGCCATCTTCCTGGTTGAGGAAGAAGCCGGCGAGGTCGGCCGCCACCTTGTCGGAGAATTTCGCCGCGCCATAGACCCGCGCCGACAATTCATTGTAATTGGCATAGCCGAGTTGGGCGTCCAGGCCCTGCCAGTCCATGGGATCGCGGGTCGTGATCTGGATCACGCCGCCGGTCGCGTTGCGGCCGAACAGGGTGCCCTGCGGCCCCTTGGCGACTTCGATGCTCTGGACGTTGCTGTAATCCGCGCCGGTGCTGTCAAAGGGCTGATAGACGCCGTCGATGAAGGTCAGCACGGACGGCGAGGTGCTGGTGCCGTTATTGCCTACGCCGCGCAGGAAGATGGGCGAGCGTGCGCCGGTCGGGTTGATCGTCAGGCCCGGCACCACCGTCACGAGGTCGGCCGAGGAAGCCAAGCCCACCTTGGCAAGCTGGTCCCCGCTGAACGCGGCGACGGCGATCGGCACACTCTGCGCGGACTCGCTGCGGCGCTGGGCGGTGACGACGATGTCGGCGAGGCCCGCATTGGTCGATTCCGACTGCGCGTCCTGATCGGTCGCAGTTGCCGGAGCGCTCGGTTGCGTTGCATCCTGGGCGGCGGCCGATTGGGCCAGCAGCATCGAACCCAGAAGGATCGCCATCGTCGACGACGTCCTTAGAAAATACCTATTGTGGTTCATCTTTCCCCTCCATCTCCTGAATGTGAAAATCGCTCTACTGCTCCCATCGCGGCAAGACTTTGTGGTTGGGACATCGGCGCGCCCGGATAGGGGTCGCTTTCGTCCATGTGCGTGATCGATGGGCGCTGCCGTCCGCCCGCATGCGCGGGGAAGACATAAGGGCCCAGGCGAAGAATGACGGCGCAACTGAGCAGGGCCAGCAGCGTGAATATCAGAAAGGCGAGATTGTAGCTGCCCGTCAGGTCATAGGACAGGCTGGCCACGAACACGCCCAGGCCATTTCCCCATGCCCAGAAGATCCAGACGGCGCCGAGCGAACGGGACAGGGCCTGGGGCGGGAAATAGCGGCTCATGGTGAAGGTGATGAGGTCCGCCTCCGCCCCGATGCCGAGCCCGAGCAAGATCGCGGCCAGGTAAATGCCGATGCCGTTGCCGCCCAGCGCGGTGGCCATGACGCCCAGCGCCACCAGCAGAAATATGCCGGCCGAGACATATTTGGCGTGCATGCGGTCGAGCAGAAGGCCGACCGCCAGGCGGCTGATCCAGGAGGCGGCGCCAAGCAGCCCGACCATCGAGGCGGCCTTGGCCGGGCTGATGCCGCGGTCGGTCAGGATCGGCACGAAATTCGCGACCAGACCGACCACGGCGATGGAAATGCCGAGGATCGCGACCGCCACGATCCAGAATGTTCCGCTGGTCGTGAAGATCTGACGAAGGCTGAGCATCTCGCCCGCGGCATGGTCCGTGGCGGCGAGCGGCGGCGTCCTGAAGCAGAACAGGAGCCCGGCCAGCGCCACCACTCCGACAAGCGCGCCAATGCCCATATAGGCGACGCGCCAGCCATGATTTTCCATCAGCCAGTTGGCGAAGCTGGGCATCAAAAGCGCGCCGAACCCGGCGCCGCTGACCATCAACGCCAGCGCGACGCCCCTGTTGCTGTCGAACTGGCGGGAGATCGCGACGGCATAGGGCATGGCCGTGGCGGCCGCGCCGAAGAAGCCGATGGACGAGAAGATCAGGCAGAACAGGACGAAAGATTTCGGCATGATGCCGACTGCCATGATGGACAGCGAGAACAGGGCGACGAACAGCATCGTGACGAGCCGGATTGACCATCTTGTAATCAGAGATCCCAGAACGAGGCTGCCAAAGCCGGAGATGATGAAAAGGAAACTGGTACCGGCGGTCGTGTAACTGCGTTCCCAGCCGAAATCGCTCGATATGTTCTTGACGAACACGCCCAGGACATAGCTGGCGACCACGCCCGTGCCCACGGCATTGCCGAGCGCGCCTGCCACTACGGTCCACCAGCGATTGAGGCGCTTGTCGAACATCAGCTCTCCACGGACGCACGGTATGGGGTGCGCTCTTTTCTTGTTTCCATGGAAGACATTCAGCGGGGAAAAGTCAAGAGGAGTTATCAAATATAATGTGGGGGGCGACCGCCTGCAGGCATAAGAATATGTTTGCAGGCCCAATTCATACGGCGATTGACCGGGGCTTCGGCAGGATATAATCTTCTGAAGAAGATAATATGAAGGATAGCTATGGCAGGCGGTGGAAACGACTCAAGTCAGGCAAGGGGAGGGATGGCCTCTTGCCTGAATGTTGCCGATTTTGCGCGGCTCGCGCGCAAGCGGCTGCCCCGGCCCATCGTCGATTTCTACGACGGCGGGGCGGAGGACGAACGGACGATGGCGCGCAATCGCGAATCCTTCGCCGACTGGATGCTGTTGCCGCGCACGATGCAGGACGTGACCAAGGTCAGCGCGCAATGTCATGTGCTGGGCCAGCAACTCGACTGGCCCTTTGTCGTGGCGCCGACCGGCATGCCCGGCCTGCTGCATCCCGATGGCGAAATCGGCATCGCGCGCGCCGCCGAAAAGGTGGGGGCGCTCTATTGCCTGTCGACCATGGCGAGCCGGTCGATCGAGGAGGTCGCCACGGCGACGGCGGGGCCCAAAGCTTTTCAGCTCTACCTCTTCCGCGACCGGGGTATCACGCTCGAACTGCTCCAGCGGGCCAAGCATGCCGGCTACGGCGCGCTGATCCTGACGGTCGATGTGCAGGTGCCGGCCAATCGCGAACGCGACCGCCGCAGCGGCATGCTGATCCCGCCGAAATTCGGGCTGAAGACGATGGTCGATTTCGCCCTGCATCCGCGCTGGTGCTGGAATGTCGGGATAAAGCGGCCGGTGGCGCTGGCGAATTTCTCGGGCGATCGTGCCGATCCCGGCGTTCCGCTGCTGACCTTCATCAACCAGCAGTTCGACCCGTCGATCAGCTGGGCCGATCTGGAATGGGTTGCCCAGCAATGGGGCGGCCCGCTCGCGATCAAGGGCATCCTGGCCGAAGATGACGCGGAAAAGGCGGTCGAGCATGGTGCCGACACGATCATCCTGTCCAACCATGGCGGGCGGCAGCTGGACGGCGCGGTGGCGCCGATGGACATGTTGCCCTCCGTGGTGGAGCGGCTGCACGGCCGGGCCGACATCATCCTGGACGGCGGCATCCGGCGCGGGACCGACATGCTGAAGGCGATCGCCCTGGGCGCGACCGCCTGCATGGCCGGGCGGGTCGGCCTTTATGGGCTGGGCGCGGGCGGTGCGGCGGGCGCCGCCGCCGCGATCGGCAGCCTGCGCGCGGAATTCGACCGCAACTTGGCCTTGCTGGGCGTCACCCACGTGTCGCAGGTCGACCGATCGCGAATCCGCGCCAAGGGCGTCCGGGGACGGGGCTATTCCCAGCCCTGCGATCGGGCCGCCCTTGACAGGCCGGTCGAAAAATCTTTCATGGAAGATAATTGCCGATAATCAGAACGGCAGGAGAGCGAAACATGGCAACAGCATCCGCAACGGTCGGCACGCGACCCTTCGACCCCCAAACCGAACTGTCCGACAATGTCCGGACGCAATTCTTCATCGACGGCACATGGCAGGCGCCTGCGGGCGGTGAGCGATTCGAGCTGATCTCCCCCGTCACCGAGGAACTGACGCTGAGCGTTCCGGCAGGCGATGCGGCGGACATGGAAAAGGCCGTGACGGCCGCCCGACGGGCTTTCGAGGAAGGGCCCTGGCCCCGGCTGTCGCCGCCCGAGCGCGCGGCCTATCTGCGCCGGATCGCGGACGAGATCGATCGACGCATCGAACTGTTCCAGCGCGTCTGGATCGGTCAGGTCGGCGCGCCGCAATGGTTCGTTGGGGCGCTTTCGGGCGCGGCCGCGCATCATTTCCGTTACTATGCCGATCTGGCCGAAACCTATCCGTTCGAGGAAGAGCGCACGCCCAATATGGGCCGGCTCAAGGTGCTGCGCGAGCCGGTGGGTGTTGCCGCCCTGATCATCCCGTGGAACGCGCCGCTGGTCCTGCTGACGCAGAAAATGTCGGCCGCGCTGGCCGCCGGTTGTACGATGGTGGTGAAGCCGAGCCCGGAAACGCCGCTGGACGCGCTGATCCTGGCCGAATGTGTGGAGGCGGCGGGCCTGCCGGCAGGCGTCGTCAATGTCGTGCCGGCGGGGCGCGAGGTGGGCAATATCCTCATCAGCGACGCGCGGATCGACAAGGTCAGCTTCACCGGCTCCACCGATGCCGGGCGCCATATCGCGGCGGTTTGCACGAACAGGCTGGCGCGCGTCGGGCTGGAGTTGGGGGGCAAATCGGCATCGATCCTGTGCGAGGATGCCGATATCGGCGCCTGGCTCCAGTCGCTGGCGCCCTTCACCATGCCGTTCAGCGGGCAGATCTGCTTTTCCCAGACGCGCGTGCTGGTGCCGCGCAGCCGGCATGATGAATTCATCGACGCCTATGTCGCGGGCATCGAGAGCCTGAAGCTGGGCGATCCGTGGAACGCGGAGACGCAGATCGGGCCGGTGTCGCTCGCCCGCCAGCGCGACCGGGTGTTCGACTATATCGAGATCGGGCGCCAGGAAGGGGCTCGGCTCGTCACCGGCGGGGGGCGGCCGGCGGGGTTCAATCGCGGCTATTTCGTCGCGCCGACCGTCTTTGACCAGGTCGACAACAGCATGCGGATCGCGCGCGAGGAGATATTCGGGCCGGTCGTGTCGGTGATCAGCTATGGCAGCGACGAAGAAGCGGTCGCGATCGCCAATGACAGCGATTTCGGCTTGAGCGGTTCGGTCTATTCGGCGGATGTGGCGCGGGCCGAGGCCATCGCCCGACGGGTGCGCACCGGCCATATCAGCGTCAACGGCTTCAACCTGGATGCCGTCGCGCCCTTTGGCGGGTTCAAGAAATCGGGCCTGGGTCGCGAGAGCGGGCCTGAAGGGCTTGGAGGCTTTCTGGAAACCAAGTCGATGTTCCTGCCGGCCTGATAGGAAGACAGGTGGACGAGGAGAGAGAGATGGGCGCGGCCAAGGGCTATCGCCTCGATTTTGCGCCGCATCTGGGTTTCCCTACGCCGGAAACGCCGCTGTTCGCGGCGCTGGTGGGGGATGCTTCGCCGGACGCGCAGATCGCCTTCGCCGCTGCGCGCGGATTCCGCCGGGTGCAGGACCCGTTCGCGGCCCAGCGCAGCGAGACGGAGCAGGCGCGGATCGGCGCGTTGGCGAAGGCGGCGGGGCTGGGGCTGGGATGCTTCGTCTACGCGCCGATGGATCGGGCGGTGCAGCCGTCCTGGTCTGCCGTCGATCCGGCGGGGCGCGGGGCGCTCGATGCGGAAGTCGAGGGGGCGATAGGGATCGGTCGGCGGTTGGGGTCGCGCTATATAGCGGTTCTGACCGGCACGGATCCCGCGCGAACGCGGGCGGAGCAAAGAGGGGCGATGACCGCCAATCTGGCGCGGTTGGCCGATCGCGTCGCCGAGGCGGGCATGATGCTGTGCGTCGAGGCGGTGAACGCCCAGCGGCTTCCCCAGATGCTGCTGCATCATCTGGCCGACGCGGTCGAGGTCGTTCGCGGCGCCGATCATCCCGCCGTCCGCCTGATCTTCGATACCGCGCATGTCCAAGCCATGGATGGCGACATATTGGGCAATCTGGATCGCGCCTGGGACCTGATCGAACTCATCCAGCTGGCGGATCATCCGGGCCGGGTGGAGCCGGGGGTGGGGGAGCTTAATTTCACCCGCATCCTCGACGAGATCGAGCGGTGCGGCTTTGCCGGTCCGGTCGAGCTGGAACATGGCTGGGCGGTCGCGAGCGCCGAGGCACAGGAACAATATCTGCATTGGCTCGGCCGCTGGTCGTCGGGCGAGGAAAGGACAGCATATGGCGACGCCGCCGCTTAAGGATCATCTCCAACTCGCGCGGCTCGATGGCCGGGGCTATGTCGTGCTGGGCGCGGGCGGGGGCGGACTGGGCGATGCGACCTGCGAGGCTCTGGCGGGCGCTGGGGCGCGGCTGATCTGCGTCGACCGATCGGAGGAACAGGCCCGCGCGGTCGCCGCGCAGGTCGGCGGCGAGCCCTTCGTCGCGGACGTGACCCGGCGGGACGAGGTGCAGGCGGTGTTCGACCGCGCGCGCGCCTTGTTCGGCGATCGCTTCGCGGGCGTGGTCGATGTCGTGGGCATGGCGAAGAACGCCCGCATCGACGAGATGGACGATGACGCCATCGAACAGCAGTTCGCGATCGTGCTGCGCCACGCGTTGCTGACGGTGCAGATTGCCGGGCCTATGCTGGCCGGCACGGGCGGAGGCACGCTGACCTTCGTGGGGTCGCTGTCGGGCATCGCGGCGATCCCCAACCAGACCTTCTACGGCATCGCCAAGGCGGCGCTGCATCATCTGGTGCGCTATGCCGCGCAGGAATTCGGCCCCGGCGGCGTCCGGGTGAACGGGGTGGCGCCGGGCTTCATTTCGACGCCGCGGCTGTTGTCGCTGCTGTCCGCCGAGATGTGGGAACGGCTGGCCGCGACCAACCCGCAGCGCCGCGTGGCGAGCCCGGACGATATCGCCAAGGCCATTCTCTTCCTGGTGTCCGACCTCTCGCTCTATGTGAACGGCAATATCCTGACGCTGGACGGCGGGGTCAGCCAGACGCTGAGCCTGGGCGGCACCGACGCGCTGCGCGACGCGCAGAAATGACCGGTGCATCCTCGTTCGACGAAGCCTCGGTCGAGCGCGCGCTGCGGCAGATCGGCGCCCGTTTCGATCCCACTGTCCTGGCCGAGACGCGCGCGCTCTATCGGTCGGCGGTGGCGGAACTGCCCTGGGCGGGTCGGCCGGTGGTGGAAGATGTGGCCTATGGGCCGGCCGCGCGCCATCGGATCGACATCTATCCCACGGATGTCGGCGACGCGCCGGTCATGCTGTTCCTGCACGGCGGCGGGTTTGTCGGCGGGGACAAGCGGGGCGACCCGATCTTCTACGGCAATGTCGGGCGCTATTTCGCGGCCCATGGCTATCTCGCCATCCTGGCCAATTATCGCCTAGCGCCCGAGTCCGTCTGGCCTTCGGGCAATGAGGATGTCGCGGCGATCCTGTCCTGGATCGACCGCCATGCCGCCGAGCATGGCGGCGATGCCGGGCGGATCGTGATGATAGGCCAGTCCGCCGGCGCGGCGCATCTTGCCGGCTATCTGTTCGACCCGCGATGGCAGGGTCATGCCAACAAGGCGGTGCGCGTCGTCGCCCTGCTCAGCGGTTTCTATCGCGCCAAGGAGCCGATATATGAAGGACCGCGGCTCTATATCGGCGAGGCTCGCGCCCACTGGCAGGACCGATCTCCGGCCGCGCATGTCGGGCCCGAGCATCCGCCCCTGATGTTGAGCGTGGCTGAACTAGATCCCGCGCAAATTGCCGACCAGAGCTTCGACCTGGCGACGGCGATCAATGCCGCTGACGGACAACCGCCGGAATTCCATTGGTTTGCCGGCCATAATCATGTGTCCACCGTGCATGGCCTGGGCCTGGGCCGCGATTCCGTGGGCCGGACCTTGCGCAACTTCGCCGCCCGGCACCTTCGCTGACATGTCGGGGATGAGGTATATGGCATATATCTCATCCATATGAGCTGTTTAAAAACAGACTATTAGGCACGATAAATCGCAAATCAGGACTTATACAAAATAAGTCCATTGACAAAACGGCGGCGATCGTAAATCTTCCGTTTCAGGTAAACGGCTGCTTGGGAGCGGCCGGAAGGCCGGATAGCCCGCAGGCGATCGTCGGCACAAGAATAGTCTCGAATTGGGGTGTGAGAGGATATGACCGTCCAGCTCTCCGGAGAAGAATGTACGCTTCTGATCGACTCGCTTCAGAAGCTGTTGGAAGATGGCTGGCCCGTCGAGGATGGCCTCGAACGGGCGAAGGATGTCGCCACGCTCCAGCGCCTGTCGTCCGCGCTATGCGAACTGGGCCTCACCACCCTGGGCGCGACCGAAGGCCCCGGCCTGGTCGAGGCGCTGCTGGTTTTCGAACGATTGGGAAGCGGGGCCGCCCCTGCGCCGCTGATGGGGGCCCTGGTCGCCAACCTGCTGCTCGACGGGACCGATGACGAGGCCGTTCGCGCCTTCGTGGAAAATGTCCAGGTGGGCGAGGCGGTGCCTGCGGTCGCGCTGGGCGCGTTTGACGGCGACCGTATGGCCGGTGCGGCCTCCTATGCCGCAGGCCAACTCAGCGCATCGCTCAAGCTGGTGGAGGATGTCGCCTCTGCCACGCACCTGATCGTCCTTGTGCAGGAGCCGGCGGGTCTGGCTATCCTGCCCATGGATGCGGGGGGTGTGACCGTCGTCGCTGATCCGGGCTTGGCCGTCCCGTCGCTCAGCGCGGTCGAGATTTCCGCTGCGCCGCAGCTGTGGCAGCCCTTCAGCAGGGATCGCCTGGCGAAGATCGCCCAACTGGTTCGCCTGCTGGCGCTGGCGCGGGCGCTCGGCGCGGCGCAGCGCGGCTTCGATCTGGCACTCGATCATGCCAAGGTCCGCCGCCAGTTCGGCCATGCGATCGGCGAGTTTCAGGCGATCCAGCACAAGCTGGTCGATTGTTCTTCCCGACTGGACGGCGCCAAGCTGCTGCTTTCCAGCGCTGGCGCGGCGCATGACCGGGGTGATGACGCCTGGACGGTGCTGGCCGACGCGGCGCTTGCCTTCGCCGGCCCCGCGCTGCGGCAGGTCGCGCTGGAGGTCCATCACATATTGGGCGCGATCGGCTATGCCGAGGAGCATGAGGCGCCGCGCCATTTCCGGCGCATCCATGCCGATCTGCTGCGCTTCGGCGGCACCGCCCGGGCACGGGCCGACCTTGCCGACTATCTGCTTCGTCCGGCTGCCTGAAAGAAAGTCCTATGTCCAAGCTTCCTTCGCATGATCTCGACGAATCCGTTATCGCCTTCCGCCGGGCGATCCGTGCCTGGCTGGCCGACAACTGGACCGACGCGGACCGGCAGGCCAATCGCCGCCGTCCCTTGCGCGATCGTCGCTGGAACCCGGAATTTTCGCGCAAGATGGGCGAGGCGGGCTGGCTTGGCCTCGACTGGCCGGCGCATGTGGGCGGGCAGGCGCGCAGCCCCGGCGAACAGCTGGCCTTCATCGAAGAACTGGAATTTGCCGAGGCGCCGACCGATGCGCACATGACGGGCGAAACGATCATCGGCCCAGCCATCATCAATTTCGGTTCGGATGAACAGAAGGCCACTTTCCTGCCGGCGTTTCTGAAAGGAGAACGTCCTTTCGCCCTGCATTATAGCGAACCCGAGGCGGGATCCGACCTGGCCTCGCTGCGCACGACTGCAAGACGGGATGGCGACGACTGGATCATTTCCGGCCAGAAGCTCTGGTCGACTTATGGCGACCGCGCCCAATATTCGATTCTGGCCGCGCGAACCGATCCCGACGCGCGCCCCAAACATGCCGGCATCAGCGTCTTCCTGATGCCGCTCGACACGCCGGGCATCACGATCCGGCCGAGCATGGCGATGTATGGGCGCACTTTTTCGGCGACCTTCTATGACGATGTGCGGGTGCCGGCCGGTGCGCTGCTGGGGCCGGAAAATGGCGGGTGGAAGGTGATCACCAGCGCGCTCGCCGCCGAGCGGGTGATGATCGGCAACACCGTGTCGCACCTCCAGCATATCTTCGCCAAGCTGGTCAGCCATGTGCGCGATGCGGGCGACCTGCGCGGCGATCCGCTGATCCGCGACCGGATCGGCCAACTGGGTGCCGAGCTGGAAGCGGCGCGGCAATTCACGCTGCGCAACGCCAATCTGGTGCAGGCGGGCCGCACGCCGATCCATGAAGCCGCGATGAGCAAGGTCTTCGTCGGCGAATTGCAGGAGCGGCTGTGCGAGGCCGCGCTCGACATATTGGGCGGGGGCGGGCTGCTGTCGGAAGATGCCCCTTCCGCGCCGCTCGGCGAAATGGAGCAGGAACTTCGCCATTCGCTGATGGGCGTCCTGGGCGGCGGCACCAGCGAGATCCAACGCAACATCATCGCGCTCCGTGGGCTCGGCCTGCCGCGCATGTCCTGAACATGCCGTCCGCGACGGCCCATTGAATAGGAAAGCCAATGTCAGAGGAACTGGTCACATACGAATTGGACGGCGCGGTCGCGAAGATCGGCATGAACCGTCCGCAAAAGCGCAATGCCCTCAGCTCCGCGCTTCAGGAGCAGCTGGAAGCGGCGGTGATGCGCGCCCAGAAGGAAGCGCGCGCCGGGCTGCTTTTCAGCCATGGCGAGCATTTCTGCGCCGGGCTCGACCTGGCGGAGGCCGCCGGCTGGATGACCGATCATGAGCGCCATCTGGAAATGCGGATCGGCACAGCGGCGGCCGCTCGCCCCTTTGACTGGATTGCCAGGGGGCGCATCCCGTTCGTGGCGGCGTTGAACGGCGCCTGCATCGGTGGCGGCTTTGAAATGGCGTCCTGCTGCCACATCCGCGTGGGCGACGAGAGCACCTTCTTCGCCCTGCCGGAGGGGCAGCGCGGCATCTACATCGGCGGCGGCGGTTCGGTCCGCATCGCGCGTCTGCTGGGTGTCGCCCGGATGAGCGATCTGATGCTGACCGGCCGCGTGCTATCGGCCGAAGAGGGCGAGCGTTTCAACCTGCTGCAATATCGGGTGCCCAAGGGAGAACATATCGCCCGTGCCAGTTCGCTGGCGCACCGCATCGCCCAAAACGCGCCGCTCACCAACTGGGCGATCGTCAACGGGCTGCCGCGCATCCAGGATTATTCCTATGATGACGGCCTGTTCGTCGAAGGCCTCTTCCACCATGCCGTCGCCAGCCCGGAATCGGACGAGCGGCTGAAGGACTTCGTTGAAGGCCGCGCCAAGCGTCTCGCCGAACCCGGCAAGGCGGGTGACGACTATGACAAGACTGCGTCCGCCTGATCCGTAACCGATTGAAGGAGATGCGATATGGCATTGCGTGATACCGCGATCGTCGGTTTTGCCGAGACGAAGATCGAAGCCCGTTCGGGCCGCGACGTGTGGGATTATGGCGCGGAAGTGCTGGAGTCCCTGATCAGGACCACGGGCATAGAAAAGAGTGAGATTGACGGCCTGCTGATCAATGGCTCGATGACCGGGGCGGGCAATTGCTTCTGGTCGCAGACCACGGCGGAATTTCTGGGGCTGGAGCTGGACTTCTGCCAGACGGTCGACGTCGGAGGATCTTCGGCGGTCGCGGCTGTCTCCCGCGCGGCGGCGGCGCTGGACGCGGGGCTGTGCAGCACTGTCCTGCTGCTCAACATCGATACCGAATCGTCCGAGCAGAATCTGAAGATGCGCTCTTTCCATGGCGAGTGGATCCATCCCTATGGGATGATCGGGCCGCCCGCCGATTTCGGGTTGCTAAGTCGCCGCTACGATCATCTGTACGGCCTCGATTTCGAAGCGCTCGGGAAGCTCGCGGTGACGCAGCGCAACCATGCGTTGCTCAATGACAATGCCTGCGAAAAGCTGCGCAAGCCGATCACGGTCGAGGATTATCTGAATTCGCGGATGATCGCCGATCCCATCCGGCTGCTCGATTGCGTGATGGTCTGCGATGGCGGCAACGGGCTGCTGATGACCACGCGCAAGCGGGCCAAGGAAAAGGGGATCGACAATTTCGTCGTGCCGCTCGGCTATGGCGAGCGGACCAACTACCGGACGGCCGAGAATCTGGCCGAGATCACGGAGAGCGGACATCATGTCGCGGGCCGGAAGGCGTTCGCGCAGGCGCAGCTCACGCCGGCCGACATCGGTTCCTACCAGCCCTATGACGATTTCCTGATCGCGGTGATGATCAAGCTTGAAATGCTGGGTTTTGCAAAGCCCGGGCAGGGCGGCGCGTTCATCCGGGAACATAGCCTGGCTCATGACGGGAACTTGCCGATCAACACCGGGGGCGGTCAGATTTCGGCGGGTCAGCCCGGCTTGGCGGGGGGCGGCGTCAATCTGATCGAAGGCGTTCGCCAGTTGATGGGCAAGGGCGGCGCGCGCCAGATCAAGGATCGCCGCCACGCGCTGGTCACGGGCATTGGCGGCATCCCCTATGGCCGCAACTGGACCACCAGCACCGCCCTCATTCTCGGCGCGGAAGGATGACAGCGACATGAGCGAACTTCTCAACGACACGCTGGCCGTGGAACGTCCGGCCCCACGCCATTACAGCTTTTCCGAACCCTATTGGCAGGGAACGCGCGAGAAGAAGCTGCTGCTGCAATATTGTCGGGAAAGCGGGCAATATCAATTCTATCCCCGGCCCGTCAGCATCTTCACCGGCACCCGCGAGCTGGAGTGGCGGGAGGTGTCGGGCAGGGGCCAGGTCTTTTCCTGGACGACGGCCCATATCGCCCGTCCGCCTTTCACCGGCCACACGCCCTATCTGGTCGTCACCGTCACGCTGGACGAGGGCGTGAACCTGATCGCGAACCTGATAAACTGCCCGATGGAGAAGGTTGCCATCGGGTTGCGCGTGCGCCCGACCTGGGCGCCTCTGCCCGACGGCACCAACCTGCTGCTGTTCGAGCCGGATGATGCGGCCGACGCCTGAAAAGGCGGCACGGCCCGACTATGGAGAGAGATATGAGCGAAGCACGTCCCGCCGCCGGCCCGTTGGCAGGCATCAAGATACTCGAAGTCACGCAATATATTTCGGGGCCTTTCGCGGGTCAGCAACTGGCTGACGCGGGCGCCGAGATCATCAAGGTCGAACGGCCCGACGCCGGCGACCCCATGCGCAACTATGCCAGCGGCAAGGCGCCGCTCTACGGTCCCAATTTCACGGCGATCAACCGCAACAAGCGCAGCGTCACGCTCGACCTCCAGAGCCCGGACGGCGTCACCGCCTTCAAGGCGCTGGCGGAGCGTGCCGACGTTGTCCTGGAGAATTTCCGGCCCGACGTCATGGACCGGCTGGGCATCGGCTATGAGGCGCTGCGGGCGACCAATCCCAAGCTGGTCTACTGCTCGATCGCAGGCTTTGCCATAGACGGCCCCTACGGCCGGCGGCCTGCCTTCGACACGATCGGCCAGGCGCTCTCGGGGCTGCTCTACCTGTTCACCGATCCTGAAAAGCCGAGCCTGCGCGGGCCGACCCTTTCGGATCAGGTGACGGGTCTCTATGCCGCCAACGCAATCCAGAGCGCGCTGATCGAGCGGTTCCGCACGGGCGTGGGGAAACGGATCGACGTGTCGATGCTGGATGCGACCATGTCCTTCATTCCCGATGCCTTTGCCTGCTACACAGAAAGCGGCCTGGAATGGGATTCCGAGTTCCGCGCCGCCATGTCCCATTCGCTGGTGTTGAGCTGCGCCAATGACGAACTGGTCGCGGTTCATCTGGCGGGGCCGGAGCATATGTGGGTCCGCTTTGCGCAGGCGATCGGCCGGCCGGACTTCGTGGACAACGCCCGCTTCAAGCCGCGCCCCGTGCGCATCGACAATTGGAATGTGCTGATCGACGAGCTTCGCACGATCTTCGCGCAACATAGCCGCGCCGAATGGGTCGAGCGGCTGGTCGCCGCCGATGTCCCGGTCGCCGAAGTGCTACGGATTCCCGAGGTGCTGGAAAATGAAGGCGTGCGCCATGCGCAGATGTTCGAAACGGTCGAGCATCCGGTCGCGGGGCCCGTCACTCTGATGCGCCGCGCCGCGCGGTTCGACGGCGAACGCGGGCCGCCGCAGCGTCCGGCGGCGCTGCTGGGCGAGCATAGCGCCGAAGTGCTTGCGGAAATCGGTTTTGCGACGGAGGCTGGCAAGGCGACGGCGTGACGGCGACCGGAAGCGGTCGGGCCGGGCCAGCGGGCCGAGTGGAGAAGGATGACGATGAGAAGCGAGAGCATCGATTACCAGGCTGACGTGCCGTTGACCGGCACGCTCATTCTGCCGGACAAGCCGGGCCCGGTCCCGGGCGTGCTCGTCCTGCCGGATATTTTTGGATATGGCGATCATGTGCTGGAACGCGCCGAAATGGTCGCGGGCCTGGGCTATGCGGCCTTTGCCGCCGACCTGCACGGCGAGCAGCAGGCGCTTGACCCGGAGCCTGCCATGGCGGAACTGGCACGCTTCTACGCCGAACCCGACCGGCCCCATGCCCGGGGTCATGCAGCGCTCAAAGCCCTGTCCGACCATCCGCTGGTGGATGGCGAACGCGTCGCGGCCATCGGCTTCTGCTATGGCGGGCGGCTGGCGCTTGAAATGGCGCGGCTTGGCGCGCCGCTGGCGGCGGTGGTGGGCTTCCACAGCAGCCTCTTTTCCTCCTATCCGCCCGCCGAGGGCCGGATCCACGCGAAGATACTGGCCTGCATCGGCAGCGAGGATCCGGGCGTGCCGGCCGAGGAACGGTCCGCGTTCGAAGCGGAAATGCGCGATGCCGGTGTCGACTGGCAACTGCATCTTTATGGCGGGGTCTACCACACTTTCACCAACTGGCGCGCCGATAGCTGGGGACGGCCCGATTTTGCGCGCTATGATGCTGGTGCGGACCGGCGGTCCTGGGCGGCGATGAAGGCTTTGCTTGAGGAGACGCTGGGCGACGATCATTCGGGTTGAGAGGCGGGGCAGAGAGTTGATAGCGATCAAGACGCTGGTGGGCGAAGTCGAATATGCGCTGGCGCCCGTGACGAAGTCCCTGGGCTTCCTCACGCGCGTCGTTCAGGTGCAGATCAACGAGCGCTTGCGGGGCGCCGGCGGATTGAGCGTCAGCCCGGCGGTCTTTTCCGCCCTGCGGCTGGTCCATGGCAATCCCGGCATCCGCCAGGGTCACGCCGCCCGGATCCTGCAGATCCAGGAATCGAACATGGCCAACATGATCAAGGATCTGGTGGCGCAGGGATGGATCGAACGGCGCGAGGAGCCAGGCAAGCGCATCGGTCTCTGGATCACTGGAAAGGGCGAAGAGGAAGTCGAGCAAGGCGCCTGGGCTGACGATCTTGATCGCGCCTATGCCGCTGCCTTGTCGGACAAGGAGTATAAGCAGCTACTGTACCTACTGGACCGGGTTTATAGATCATCGCTCGCATGAGCTCGCGATAAACTTCATGCCTATTTTGCTCGAACAGGCATCGAAGGAAGAAATGGAGAGGCATCGTGGAACTGAAAGCAAGGCGGCTTGAAGGCCGGACGGCAGTGGTAACAGGCGCTGCCTATGGCATAGGATATGCGACCGCGGAACGGTTTGCGGCAGAAGGCGCCAATGTGGTCATAGCGGACATCATAGGCCATGAAGAGGCAGCCGAACGGTTACGGCAGGATTACCCGGGCGTGATGGCGCTCCGGATCGACGTGCGCGATGACGACAGCGTCGCGGCGGGCGTCGAGCAGGTGCTGGCGCGCTTTGGCTCCTTCGATATCCTTGTCAATAACGCTGCCATATCGGCAGAACTGCACCCGACACCATTTGAAGAGCAGACGATCGACGATTGGCGTCGGGTGTATGAGGTCAATGTCCTGGGGGTGTTCCGCATGTGCCGCGCGGCATCGCCCCATATGCGGCGCGTCAAATGGGGACGCATCATCAATCTCGCGTCAGGAACAGCCTTCAAGGGCGCGTCGGGTATGCTGCACTATATCGCCAGCAAGGGCGCCATTCTGTCCATGACGCGCTCGCTCGCTACCGAATTCGGCGATGACAATGTCCTTGTGAACTGCGTATCTCCCGGGCTGACGATGACGGAGAGCGTTACCGTGGCCGATCATATCACGGGGCATTTCCGGGAATTCGCCATGTCCAGTCGAGTGCTGAAGCGTCCGGCTACCGCCGAAGATGTGGCCAACGCCATCTTTTTCTTCGCAAGTGCCGATTCTTCCTTCGTCAGCGGCCAGACGATCACTGCCGATGGAGGATCGGTGTTCCACTGAAGGTATGAGGTGAGCGGGCATGCGCATGCCGCTGCACCTTCCTAGCCAGTGCTTCCAGGTATGTTCCGGTTTGGCCCCAACCGGAACATACCTTCACCGCAGGATTACAGATCGAGCACGAGTCGCCCCGACTTGGCGCCGGAGCAGCAGACCATCATGCTCCTGCTCGTCAGCTTTTCCGCGTCGGTCAGCACCATATCGCGATGGTCCGGTGTTCCTTCGATCACCCGGGTTTCGCAAGCGCCGCAGATGCCCTCCTCGCAGGAATATGATATCTCAATTCCCTGGTCGACCAAGGCTTGAAGGATCGTCTGGCCCTGCTGGACCGTGATTTCGGTGCCGGATTGATGAAGGACGACTACAAAGCCGCCTTCCGTCGCGCTCTCCATGTCCGAACTAAAATATTCGTAATGGACATGGTCGCTTGCGAGGCCCGCCTGCTGGGCACTCGAACGGAAGGCGTCCAACATGGGGGTCGGGCCGCAGCAATAAACATGAACGTCATCTGGCAAGGCGCCGATCGTGCCCGGCAGATCGAACAGGCCATCGCTGTCGTCGCAATGAGACACGAACTCGCCAGTTCCATCGGCCGCCAACTGCCTGATTTCATCGGCAAGCGCGGCGCGTTCGCGATTGCGCACACAATAATAGAGGCGCCATGATTTGCCGACCTGGTTTAGGTGCGTGATCATGGGAATGAACGGCGTCACACCGATCCCGCCCGCGAAAAACACCGAAAATCCAGCGTCCTCCGCCAATCTGAAATTGTTGCGGGGCTTGCTGATCTCGATGATCTGGCCGACGCGCAGCATGTCGTGCATATAGGCGGAGCCGCCGCGGCTGTTGGCGTCCCGCGCGACCGTCAGGCGATATCCGTGGCGGTGCTCCGATCCATTGGACAGGGAGTAGCTGCGCATCATGCCATTGGGGAGATGAACGTCGACATGGCTGCCCGGATCGATGCGATCAGGCAGGGTGGTTTCCATCGGCCGCAATGTGAATGACAGAATGTCTTCGGCGGCGAGTTCGATAGCAACAATTTTTGCAGGAAAAAGCGGTTCAGTCATCCTCAAATAACAACCTTATATCCTCGAAACGAAAACCAGAATCGCCATGCATCGTTACTATAACGGCAGGCTTTCCAATGTGCTCGTCAGCGGTGAGTCTGCGACATTGTTCATGATCGATTGAAAGATCGCCTTGGGGATATTCGTCGTACCTTCGCCATGGTCGTCCTTGGACGTCCATTGCTCGATGAATAGAAACTCATTCTCTTTGTCCGAGTCGGCGAACAGTTCGGCGCCCTTGAAACCCTCGATCCGTTCGAGGGTCTTCGCCAAGTCCTTGAGGGCGGTCAGAAGATCGTCGACTTTTCCATCCGCGGCTTTCAGGCG
>DATEDR010000229.1:0-2701 GCA_035281605.1 Sphingobium sp. | reverse complement strand
TGCGATCAACGCCATGAAGCTGGAAGACATTCTTCGCCAGATCGATACCGAGGACATCGATGGTCATCGCTTCTCTCCTTCCAAGTTCGATTACACAACAGTGCTCCGGGGTGGGAGAGCCGTCCATCCCATTAGCTGGCGCAAGGAATATGGTGATCTGAAGACCGACCAGGCGCGGCGAATGAAGGAACTGGGGAAAGAGAATCAGCGACTTCGCCGGGCGATCTCCGATCTCACCGCGGACAAGCCAATCCTGCAGGAGGCTGCCAGGGAAACTTCTGAGCCCCGCGCGGCGGCGGCGCTGCATCGATCATGTACGGCGAGAGTTCCGTTGGCGGACCTGTTCGTCACGCGTGGTCCGCCAGCACACAAACGGTCGGATAATGGCGCCGAATTTATAGCCAATGCCGTCCAGAAATGGCTCGGCCAGATCGGCGTGAAGACCCTCTATATCGCGCCGGGATCACCATGAGAGAATGGCTATAATTCGCTGGTCGGCCGCCAGGGTGACGATGCGACCAGCTTCGGCGATTCTGCCGAAACTCTAGTCGCTGCCCTGTATCGCGCTCAAGATCAGCGGTTCGAACTGCAACTCGATGTTGGTGCCGCACCGAGAGGTGAGCTGGCGATCCCGATGACCACCTTTGCGCTAAGTTGTCCTAGCTTGTTTTAGTGCAAATCAACCATTGATATGGCGCGTGCAACCTCACACGATTCTGGCGGAAGCCCGTTCCGCGACCCGGACGAACGAGACACGAAGTCTGCCAGCTTTAGCTGGATTTGCCCCCCGGCGCTTCAGGATATTCGCAGTACGCCGTCGAAGGCGGGATCCTCCAGAGCCTTCCCGGCGCCCATCGCCACGCACATGAGCGGTTGGTCGGCGATTTTCACGGGGAGGCCGGTTGCATCCATCAACGCCTCGTCCAACCGCTGGAGCAGAGCGCCGCCGCCGGTCAAGGTGATGCCTTCTTCGATGATGTCGGCCGACAGCTCGGGGGCTGTCTGTTCAAGCGCCGTCATCACCGCCATCTTTATCTGTCCCACTGGTTCAGCCAGCGCGTCCGCGATCTCTTCTTCGCTGATCGTCATTTCGGCGGGACGGCCATTTACCAGGTCGCGTCCCTTGACGGTGATGCGGCGTCCCTCCGCCTCCGGTTGCGTGGCCGCGCCGATTGCGCACTTCACCCGTTCCGACGTGGCTTCGCCGATCATCAGATTGTGGGTCCGGCGGATGTGGGACGCGATCGCGTCGTCCAGCCGGTCCCCACCGACGCGCGCCGAATTGCTGTAGGCGATGCCCCGCAACGACAGCACGGCCACTTCGGTCGTCCCGCCGCCTATGTCCACGACCATGGCGCCGCGGGGCTCCGTGACGGGAAGCCCGGCGCCGATCGCGGCGGCCATGGGTTCCTCGATCAGTTGGACATGCGCCGCGCCGGCGTTGGCTGCGGCATCCCGAAGCGCTCGGCGTTCCACCATCGTCGACCCCGACGGCACGCAGATCACGACTTCATGGCGCCGGCCAAAGCGGCTGCCGTTCAGCGCCTTGTCGATGAAATGCTTGATCATCTGCTCGGCGACGTCGATGTCCGCGATCACGCCGTCGCGGAGCGGCCGTATGGCCTGGATATTGGCGGGCGTCTTGCCCATCATCAGCTTGGCCTCATTGCCCACGACCTTGACGCGCCGGCTTCCCTGACGCGTTTCGATCGCGATGACCGATGGTTCGTTGAGCACGACGCCGCGGTCGCGAACATAGATGACCGTGTTCACTGTGCCCAGATCAATGGCCATGTCGCACGCGGAGGAGGAAAAGAAACGAGGCAGCTTCATGGGCGGGACAGGCATCTCTGACAGAGAAAAGGAAGGAGCCGCCCCCCTGCATAGCCCCCCGGTGAAGCAGAAGGGGGCTGCGACGACCCGTCCGGTTACCGGGGTCAAGTGAGGGTGCGGAGCGGTCGGATCAGGCAAGTCGCCCCGCGCCTCGCGACCACCAGGGCCACAGGCGGTTGGCCGCCATATAAAGACCCCGCCTCGCTCAAGGCGGAGGCGGGGGAGTTTTGGGTCGCAATGCGGGCAAATGCCTGCGCCCCGAAATAGGTCATGGCGCAGGAGTGATGACAAGAGCGCAAAGACTTGATCCAGATAAGGAATCTCGAAACGGGACGAGAAAACAAGCAAGCACAACAGGATAGACACTGCCTTGATGAGCAGGACTAACCTGCATTATGCACAATTTTCGTGCAGTCTTATGAGCAAGCACCTGCATTAGCGACGGTCAGCCCGATGCTCTGTCGCGCTGCTGTCAGAGCCCGCACTTGCACCGACTCAGTGGGCCCGGACTTCTCCCACGTCCGCCCTCCCCTGCCAGCCATGGACGCGGAAACCCGCAAAGGCAGGCCATGCGGCCAGGACGAAGGCCAGCTTGCGTTCCACCTCCGCCGCCCTGCCCGCGGCGCCATGGAAGCTGATCCGACGCGGATGGGTGATATTTTTCTCCACCAGTTCGAACGCAGCTCCCCCGGAAACGCCGTTTGGGGCGAGGCGAACAGCGCTGCCTCTCCGTCTTTGATCTTGAGCGTTCCTCGCGCCGCTCGGCGATAGGCGAAGGTCGCTTCCGTCGCGACCGGGCCCGTCTCGATCGCAACCTGAACAGGCGTGTCGCCGGACGCCAGCCAGGGTTCCACCGCATCCAGGATCA
>DATEDR010000228.1:0-7431 GCA_035281605.1 Sphingobium sp. | reverse complement strand
AATGCCTGGGAAAGCGGCAAGTCGATCAGCGACATGGGCGCGCTGAAGCGCGGCTTCAAATCCGTCCGCCAGACGCTCTGGCGAGCCAATCACCGCTCGCGCTCCAAAGCCAATGTCGCCCATCACTACGACCTGTCGGGCGCGCTGTATGCGCTCTTCCTCGACCGCGACCGCCAATATAGCTGCGCCTACTGGCCCGACGCCGACAATGAGGCGGGCATCAGCCTGGAACAGGCGCAGGAGGACAAGAAGGCCCATATCGCCGCCAAGCTGCACCTGAAGCCGGGCATGAAGGTGCTGGACATAGGCTGCGGCTGGGGCGGCATGGCGCTTTATCTCCACCGCACCTGCGGCGTCGACGTGACCGGCGTCACCCTGTCGGAGGAGCAACTCAAGGTCGCGCGACAGCGGGCCGAGGAAGCGGGCGTATCCGACCATGTCCGGTTCGAGCTGATCGACTATCGCGACGTGCAGGGGCCGTTCGACCGGATCGTGTCGGTGGGCATGTTCGAACATGTCGGAACGGCGCATTACCGCACCTTCTTCAGCCAGTGCCGCGACCTGCTGACGCCCGACGGCGTGATGCTGATCCACACGATCGGCCGGGTGGACGGGCCGGGCATCACCGACGCCTTCACCCAGAAATATATCTTCCCCGGCGGCTACATCCCCGCCCTGTCCGAAATGATCGCAGGCAGCGAGGGCACCCGGCTGATGGTGACGGACGTGGAGGTGCTGCGGATACACTACGGCCTTACCATCCGCGAATGGTATCATCGCGCCCTGGCGCACAAGGCCGACATCATCGCCCTGTATGACGAGCGCTTCTTTCGCCTCTGGACCTTTTACCTGGCCGGGGCAGCGACCGTATTCGAACATGGCGGCATGGTGAACTACCAGATCCAATATGTTCGCGACCGTCGCGCCCTGCCGATTACCCGCGACTATATGGCCGAGGCGGAAAGCGCGTTGCGCGGCAGGTGAGCGCCGGCATGAACGGCGGATTACGGCGCCGTTCCCCGACGGTTCAGTCACGCTGGCGCATCTTCCCTCCCAGACCCGCTCTCCCTGCGAGCGCGGTAGATCTGAGGAGAGAAGGACATGAACATCTTGTGGAAGGGCGCGGCAGCGTTGGGCCTGGCGATCACCGCCTTGGGTGCGACCGCCGCCCCCGCTCAGGCGCAATATTACGGCTATGGCTATGGGGACCGCGATGGCTATCGCGACGGCTATCGCGACTGGCGCTACGACCGTGACGGCGATCGCCGCTGGGACAACCGCCGACACTGGCGCGATGGCGACCGGCGTCACTGGCGGGGCGACAGGCGGCATTATTATCGTGGCTACCGCCAGCGCTGCTGGACCGAATGGCGCTACGACTATTATCGCGACCGCGACGTAAGGGTGCGTATCTGCCGCTAAGGCCCGCATGCCCCTCCCTCTGAAGGGGGAGGGGCATAAGGCGTATGCCGGGGCAGATTGAACCCGTTGCCGTGTTGCGGCATTTTCAGGGCATGACCGATCCCATGCCCATCGTGCAGAGCCTTTTGTCGGGGCTCCCCATCTTCCTCCTTCACCTCGCCTGCGCCACGGTGGCGTGGGTTGTGGCTCTGGCGATCTATATGTGGATAACGCCGCATGACGAATTCGCGCTGATCCGCGCCGGCAACGAAGCGGCGGCGATCTCGCTCGGCGGCGCGGCGATCGGCCTGGCGATCCCGCTGGCGCTGTGCCTGGCCGGATCGGTCAATGTCTGGGACGTCATGATCTGGGGCAGCGTCACGCTGGTGCTGCAGCTCATCGCCTTCCGCTTCGTCGATTATCTGCTCGGATCTCTCTCCACCCGAATAGAAGCCAATGAGCGGTCCGCCGCCATTTTCCTTGCCATGATGAAGGCCGCGATCGCCTGCCTCACCGCTGCCGCGGTGGCGGGCTAAGCCGTGGCGCGGCGAGGCATAGGATGCCTGCCGCTGATGCTGGGCAGCGTCCTGGCGCTCGCCTGGATCGGCGAAGTGACCCGCCCTCCTCCGCTCGAGGTGGAGCATTTCGATCCCCGCTCCCCGCGCCGCCCGATGCCGCAATGGAGCGACGAAGCCTTCGTGATAGAGGATCGCCCGGGCGGCCCGGCCGACAGCATGGGCACGGCCTTTGCCGTCGACCGGGACGGCGCGTGGTTGACCGCCGAACATGTCACCCATGACTGCTCGCGCATCGGCCTTCAGGATGGCGAGGTCGCCCGCGCCGTTTCCCGGGTCGTGCAGAGCCGGGAAGCCGATGCCGCGCTGGTGCGCGACGGCTTGCCCAGCGACCAGTCCCTCCCCCTGTCCGACCGCATGCCGCCGCCCGGCTCGGTCGGCTTCCACATGGGCTTTCCCGGCGGCCGCCCCACGCTGGTCGTATCGGAACTGATCGGGCCTGCCAGCGCCCGGCGCGGCCGCACTCAGGAGACCCAGCCCGTCCTCGCCTGGGCCGAAGTCGGCCGCCTTCCGCAGGGCGACGACACGCTGTCGGGGATCAGCGGCGGCCCGGTCTTTGCCGAGGACGGCCATGTCGTGGGCGTCAACAGCGCCGCGACCGACCGGCGCGGGCGCATCCTGACCACCGCGCCCGACGCCATGACGCGCCTCGTCGCCGCCAGCCGCGCGGTCAATGACCAGCCGGTCGCCTATCCCTTTGCCGGGCTGACCGATGCGGAGACGCGCTTTGCCTCCTGGCTCGAACAAGGCGTGATCCGGCGCATCTACTGCGATGTGGACGGCAAGGACGGCGGTTGACGACGGCCGCCCCGAACGTCTAGGCCGCACCAAACACAGGATCTTGGACAATCATGAGCGACACGCCTCCCGACCGCCTTTCCACCAACCCTGGCAGCCCGTTTTTCGACGTGGACGTGCTGCAACGGGGCATCGGCATCCGCTTCAAGGACCGGGTTCGCACCGATGTCGAGGAATATAGCATTTCCGAAGGCTGGATCCGCGTTGCGGCGGGCAAGACCCGCGATCGCCATGGCAATCCGATGACGATCAAGCTGACCGGGCCGGTGGAAGCCTGGTTCGAGCGCCCAGCCGAGGGCGAAGAAGAGAAGGCCGCAGACGCCGAATGAATAAGCTCATCATCCTGCGCTGGCAGGATGATGGCCTGACGCGGTCGCCTTAACGCAACCGCGCGTCGCGCTTCACGTCAGCGATAATGTCCCGGAGCGACCGCCCGGAAGGGACGGCATCGGCGAATTGCATGCCCCGCATGTCGGTATCGAGCCGGGGCTCCATCGGCTCGCGGCGCAGCTTGCGCGACAGCGTCGCGACGCGCGGGCGCTCCGCATCGGCAGCATCCTGCCTCCACATAGTCGGATCGACGCTCGCGAGACGTATGCTGGCACCGAGCGCGGGATCGGGCTCGAAGGGATGCAGGCCGGTCTTCTTCGGATAGATGAAGCCGAAGGTCGGGTTGGTGCGCGCACCCATCTGGCCAGTAGGACTGTGCCAGACGCGCACCGCGCTCCAATCGCCTTCGTCCGACACGTCGATGGCGAGCACGTCTTCCTCGATCGCGCCAGGTACCGACCAATTGGCATGGCGGATCAGCATGCGCCGGTCATCCAAGATCCGGCTGACCACCGCAACATGGCCGAGCGTCATCGGCCCATAGGGCCGGAACGCAAGCACCGCCCCGCGCCTCGGCTCATGGCCGCGCTCATAGCGGTCCTCTGCCTGGTCCCACCATGTCAGCGCGTCGCCCCGGATGTTCACGCCCGACACGATCCGCGCATAAGGCACGCATTGCAGAGCGGTCGCGCCAAAGGCCGGCACGGTAATCAGGCCCGCCAGCAGCAACGCCGCGCGGCAAATAGTTCGAAACATTTAATGCGAGCCTCTGTCCCAAGAGAATCGCCCCACCGCCCATCAGATTAGGCAGTGGCCATTAGAAACTGGTTAATGGGTCAGAAAGCAGCGCTGGCGGTCGCGCGGTCGGCCATGGCGATGCGCATGGGTGCAGGCTCGCCAGCATAGATGAAGCCCTTGGCCGGGTTGGACCGCAGGCCAAGATCGCCGATCGGACCGTACCAGACGCGCACGTCGGTCCAGTCATTGTTGGGCGACACGTCGATCGCCCGGACATTGCGCTCGATGCCGCCGCGATAGGACCAATTGGCATGGGTCAGCAGCACTTCGCGGTCGCTGACCACCTTGCTGACCATGGCGACATGGCCGACCGGCATGGAACGGCTGGCGGCAAAAGCCAGCACGGCGCCTTCGCGAGGAGTGTGACCGCGCTCATAGCGGCCCTCTGCCTGGCCCCACCAGCTGCTGGCGTTGCCATAAAGTTCGATGCCGGAAATCTGCCGGGCATAGGGCGCGCATTGCAGCGTGCCGGCGGCGGCGGGGGTCACGATCAGGGCGCTCAGCGCAAGCGTTACCGCGGCTACAACTGCGCGAAAACCACCGATCATGTGCGAAACGACCCCCGAATTAGTCTTGATTATCAACCCCGTGGAGGTGCTTAGGGCAGACGCAGGACGAATTGAGAAGCGCGGAGCGACGAATGGTGGTTCGGGCACGTTAACCTGCGGAACGAAGGACCTGCCCTGCCGTTACCGCGAACCGAGACGAACTATGCAAGTCATTGAAAAGGCTTGATTCAGTGCCCGTCATCCACACTTGGCTGCCGGTCAGGGCCAGCCGTTCGAACAATGCGGCTCGCCGCGACGGGTCGAGATGGGCCGCCACTTCATCAAGCAATAGCACCGGCGGCTGACCACGATGCGCCGTCACGAGCGCGGCATGGGCGAGCAGGATCGACAGGAGCAGCGCCTTTTGCTCGCCGGTCGAGCAGAGCGCCGCCGCCTGCCCCTTGGCCGCATGCATGACGGCGAGGTCGTGGCGATGCGGGCCCGCCAGGGTGCGCCCGGCTGCCGCATCCCGGCGCCGCCCGCGTACCAGCCGGGCGCCGAGCGGCTCTTCCGTGTCCTCCTCCCGTTCGATCGCCAGCATGGGCCGGGCAAAGGGATGGTCGGGCTGATGTTGCAGCTGGGCGGCAAGCCGAGCCACCAGGTCGGCGCGCGCGGCGTCCAGCGCCTCGCCATGCTCCTCCATCTGCGCTTCGAGCGCCGACAGCCAGGCGGTATCGGCGCTCGATAGGTCGGCGAGCAGGCGATTGCGCGAGCGCATCGCCGCTTCGTACCGGGCGCTGTGCACCGCATGTCCGGGATGCAGCGCCAGCGTCAGCCGGTCGAGGAAGCGCCGCCGCCCGCCCGGGCTGTCCATGAACAGCCGGTCCATCGCCGGGGTCAGCCAGACGATCGCCAGATGATCGGCCAGCGCATTGGCGGAAGCGGAGACGCCGCCGATCCGCACCTGCCGCCGGTCCGGCGCCTGCGGCGAAACGCCAGTGCCCAGCACGACGCCGTCAATCTCCGCGGCAACGCCGAAGCTGCCCGGCCCGCCCTGCCGCGCCATGTCCCTGAGCGCAGCGCCGCGCAGGCCCCGGCCGGGCGCCAGCATCGACACCGCTTCCAATATATTGGTCTTGCCCGCGCCATTTTCGCCGGTCAGCACGATGAAGGCATGATCGGGCACGATCAGCGCGTCCGCATGGTTGCGGAAATCGCTCAAGGTCAGGCGGCCGATCATCGGCCCGCTCTAGCCGCGCGCGGGCCAAACGGAAAGCGGTTCAACAGCGTTTGCGCGTGACCGCCGTCCCGTCATTGGCCACGATCAACTCGCGCCCGTTCGCCGACGGTCGCAACTCCAGTTTCCTCGTCCAGCTGTCGCCCTCGCCGGTGAAGGCCGCATCGACCCGCACGCGCCCGCCCACGCCCGACGCGACTCCGATGACCGTGCCCACGCTTTCGTGAAAGATCAGGCTGTTCGGCGTCACCGTCAGTTCCAGTTCCGCCGAACGGTCTCCACAGGCGTCGTTGAGACCGGTCCAGCGGCCCTGGATCGCCGCCGGGATGGTGCCGCCCGGCGCGGCGGGCGACGACCTGGGCGTGATCGGCACAGCGGCGTTGACGGCCGCGCGACCGACACCCTCCTGGTCGATGGGAGCCAGGCTTTCGTCCTGCGCCGGGGAGACATTGCTGACATCATAGCTCGCCTGCTCGTCGACGATATTGGTGGACATGCCGGCCGAGCCGCCGTCCGTATCTCCGCAGGCAGCCAGCATCAGCAGGGGCAGAGCAAATAGCGCGCGCATCCGTAATGAACCGGCGGCGGCGCGAAGGGTTCCGCGATCACCGGGACGCCGCCCCGCCCCCTTGCGCCCGCCGCCTGTTACGCTCATCTCTGGACCGGACGAAAATCCCGGAGCAGAAAAATGCCGATGAAGACCCTGACGATCGCGCTCGGCCTCGCAGCCGCCCTGGCTTCCTCCAGCGCGATGGCCGCACTGCCGGTGGGGGCAAAGGCTCCGGACTTCACCACCCGCGGCGCGCGCGCGGGCAAGACCTTCACCCTGACGCTTTCGCACCAGCTCAAGCGCGGACCCGTCGTCCTCTACTTCTTCCCCAAGGCCTTCACGCCCGGCTGTTCCGCCGAAGCGCGCGAATTTGCCGCGCATATTGAGGATTTCCGCAAGGCCGGAGCGACAGTCATCGGCATGTCGGCCGATCCGGTCGATGATCTCGTCGCCTTTTCGACCAAGGAATGCGCGGGCAAGTTCGCCGTCGCCTCGGCCGGACCGGCGATCGTGTCGGACTATGACGTCGCGCTGAAGATCCGCCCCGGCATGACCGACCGTACCTCTTATGTCATCGCGCCCAGCGGCCGCATCGCCTTCGTCCACAGCGCGATGGACTATAGCGGCCATGTAAAAAGCACGCTCGCCGCCGCGCAGGCAATGACGCAGAAATAACGGCCTCAGCCGCCCTTCACATAACGGCCGAACCAGTCGAGCGTCGCAGCCCAGGCTTTCCTGGCCGCTTCCTCATTATAGCTGGGGCGGTAGTCCGCCATGAACCCATGGTCCGCTTGCCCGTAGACGGTGATCGCGTCGGGCGGCGACTTGCCGGCCTTCTGCAGCGCCGCGCGCATCGCCTCGACATCGCCAAGCGGAATGCCTTTGTCGAGCGCGCCATATTGGCCGAGCACCGGGGCCTTGAGCGCCCCCGCCTGCTCGACGGCGCTCAGCGGTTGCAGCGCCGTCTTGTCGCTCACCAGCCGCCCGTAAAAGGCAACGCCCGCATCCAGCTCCGCACTATGCGCGGCGTAAAGCCACACCATGCGTCCGCCCCAGCAGAAGCCGGTGATCCCTCGCCGCTTGCCGTCGCCGCCATGGCTGGCTGCCCAGCCATAGGCCGAGTCGATGTCGGTCAGCACCTGCGCATCGGGCGCCTTGGACACGATGGTCGACACCAGCTGCTTGAAGTCGGCGGCGAGATCCAGCAAGGCCGAAGCACGGGTGCGCGAGGCGCTCGAGCGGGAAAGGGAGCAG
>DATEDR010000227.1:0-5737 GCA_035281605.1 Sphingobium sp. | reverse complement strand
CGTTCACCGCCGCGATCACGGGCAGTTCGAGCGCATGGAACATCAGCGGTAGCCGCTGGATGCCCGCCCGATAATTGCGGCGCGTCTGCGCGGGCAGGCTGGCGCGCAGGCTCCCCGCATCGGGCTTCATCGTCTTGAGGTCGCCGCCTGAGGAAAAGGCGCTCCCCGCCCCCGTCAGGATGGCCACGCGGATCGACATGTCCCTGTCCGCTTCCTCGAACGCATCGCAGATCGCATCGACGACGACGAGGTCGGAAATCGGGTTGCGCTTTTCGGCCAGATTCAGCGTGACGGTCAGCACGGCTCCGTCACGGCTGGTGAGGACGGGCGCGCCGCTCACATCGCCCCCAGAGCAGCCTCGATATCGTCCATTGTGACGACGCTCCGCACGGTCGCGTCGGGCGCGATGCGTTTCACCATCGGGCCCAGCACCTTGCCGCCCAGTTCCACGAACTCGGTCACGCCCGCGTCCCACATGGCGGCGACCGATTCGCGCCAGCGCACGCGGCCCGTCACCTGCTCGACCAGCCGCAGCGCGATCTCTTGCGGATCGGCGATCGGGCTGGCGAGGACATTGGCATAGACAGGCAGCAGCGGCGTCCGGATGGCGGCCCGGCCCAGCGCCTCCGCCATCGCGTCGGCGGCGGGCTGCATCAACGGACAGTGGAAAGGCGCCGAAACCGGCAACAGCACGCCGCGTTTGATGCCATGGTCCTTCACCTTGCCTACCGCCCGCTCGATCGCGCCGCGGTGGCCGGAAATCACCACCTGTGTCGGGTCGTTATCGTTGGCGACGGTGCAGACCTCGCCCTCCGCCGCCGCATCGGCCAGCGCCTGCGCCTTCTCGATGTCAGCGCCCAGCAGCGCCGCCATGGCGCCTTCGCCCACCGGCACGGCCGCCTGCATGGCCTGGCCGCGCAGCTTCAGCAGTTTCGAAGTGGTCGTGATGTCGAAAGCTTCCGCGGCACAAAGCGCGCTATATTCGCCCAGACTGTGACCGGCGACGAAATCGCCCTTCTGTGCCAGCGAAAAGCCCGCTTCCTTCTGCATGACTCGCAATGTGGCGAGTGCGTTCGCCATGATCGCCGGCTGCGCATTTTCCGTTAGCGTCAGGTCGCTTTCCGGCCCTTCGACCATGATGCGGAACAAATGCTGCGACAGGGCGTCATCGACCTCCTGAAACAGCTCCCTCGCGGCCGGGCTTGCATCGGCCAGCGCCTTGCCCATCCCTACCGACTGGCTGCCCTGGCCGGGAAAAAGAAATGCCCTCATCATCCACCTCTGTTCCATACGGCTCGAAAACAGCAATTTTTCAAGACCGTTACACTTTGAGACATAAATCGAATTGAAGCGACCAATGCCTTTCGCCACCTAAGGATCGGTCACCTCGCCCCCTGATCCGGGGCCAGACTGCGGCCCCTTTAACGACGACGGAGTGCAAGGAAAAGGTGCGATCTCGCATTGCCTGGATCACCGGAAGCGCCCTGGCTCTGTCGGCCTGCGCGGCAGGACCCGACTATCGCGCACCGCAGCCCGCTGCCTTGGGCGTACCGCCCGCTTATTATGGCCAGAGCAGCGAGGGCTCTGTAGCGGAAGCCGACCTCGCCAACTGGTGGGCGCGCCTCGATGATCCGACGCTCAGCACTCTGATCGACCAGGCGATCGCCAGCAATCTCGACATCATTCAGGCGCAGGCACGGCTGCGGCAGGCGCGCGAAAGCCTGCGCCAGGCCAATGCCGCCTTCCTGCCGCAAGTGAACGCGTCCGGCAGCGGCGGCCGCAACTATTCCAGCCAGGGCAGCAGCAGCCGCGTCATAGACGGCAATGTCGTGTCCAGCGGATCGGGCAACTGGAGCGGCAGCTATAATGTCGGGGCCAGTGCCAGCTGGCAGATCGATCTGTTCGGCGAACTGTCCCGTTCAGCCGAGGCGGCCCGCGCGGATCTTGCCGCATCGGGCTATGACCTTGCCAATGTCCGCATGACGATCATCGCCGAACTCGTCACCAACTATGTGCAGGCCCGGCTCGCGCAGGAGCAGTTGCGCATCGCCCGCGAAAGCCAGGCCATTCAGAAGGACAATTACGACATCGCCAATTGGAGGCTTCAGGCCGGCCTCGTCTCCTCGTTCGACGCCGAGCAGGCACGCGCGCAGCTTGCCCAGACCAACGCGACCATGCCCCAACTCGAAGCCAGCCTGCGCGGCAGCCTGAACCGCATCGCCGTGCTGACCGGCCAGGCGCCCGGCGAAGCGACCCGCGCGCTGGAAACGCCCGCGCCGATACCCGCCGCCTCGACCCGAATTGCGGTCGGCATCCCTGCCGACACGCTGCGCCGGCGGCCGGACGTCCGTTCCGCCGAACGCGCGCTCGCCGCCGCCACCGCCCGGATCGGCGTGGCCCAGGCGCAGCTTTATCCCTCGCTAGGGCTCAGCGGAAATATCGGCACCAACGCGACCAGCTTCAAAAACCTGTTCGACGTCATCACCGGCGGCGTGTTCGCCAATGTGGCGCAGGTCATTTTCGACGGAGGCCGCCTCGCCTCCCAGGTGCGTTCGCAAAAGGCCGCGACCGACGCCGCCTTCGCCGCCTATAAGCAGAGCGTGCTGGCCGCGCTGGAGGATGTGGAGAACGCGATGGCCTCCCTCGCCAGCGCCCGCGCGCGCAAGGCCGAGTTCGCCATCGCCTTCGAAGCGTCGAACAACGCTGCCGTCCTGGCCCGCAGCCAGTATCAGGCCGGGCTGATCGACTTCCAGACCCTGTCCACCAGTGAAACCTCTCTGCTGAACGCGCGCAACAGCCTCGCCGCCGCGCGGTCAGACGAAGCCCTCGCCATTGCCCAGCTCTACAATGCCTTGGGCGGCGGCTGGCAGAATATGGAAAGTCGCCCGAATGAAAACTGATGTGACCAGGGACCAGGATATCGACGATTTCCTCGGCGCCCCGCCGGAAAAGCCTTGGCGCAAATGGGCCGTCCGCGGCGCCGTGGGGATTGCTCTACTGATCCTCATCCTGCTGCTGGCCCGCTGCTTTTCGGGCGACGACACGCCCAATTATGCAACGCGCGAGGTGCGCAAGGGCGACCTTACGGTCACCGTTTCTGCTACCGGCAATTTGAAGCCCATCAATCAAGTCGATGTCGGCTCCGAACAGTCGGGCAAGATCACCGCGGTCTATGTCGACGTGAACGACCGCGTGACCAAGGGACAAAGGCTGGCCGAGCTCGACACACGCCGACTGGTCGACACCGTCAATCAGAACCGCGCGCAGGTCGCTGCTTCTCAGGCCAGCGTCGCACAGGCTCAGGCGCAGGTTGCGCTTGCAAAAGCCACGCTCGACCGCCAGCTCACCGTCTATCGGCTCTCCGGTGGCCGCGTCCCCGCCAAGACCGAACTGGATGCGGCCCGCGCCGATTATCAGTCCGCCGTCGGCACCCTTCGCGCCGCCCAAGCGCAGGTCAGCGTCTCGCGCGCCCAGCTTTCCACCGCGCAAACCAATCTCTCTATCGCGCAGATCGTCTCGCCCGTCACCGGGGTCGTGCTGTCGCGCGCCATAGAGCCCGGCCAGACCGTGGCAGCCTCCCTGAACGCTCCGGTCCTCTTCACGATCGCCGAAGACCTGACGCAGATGGAGGTGGAAGTTGCCGTCGACGAAGCCGATGTCGGCCAGGTGAAGGAAGGCCAGGCCGCGACCTTCGCCGTCGACGCGTTCCCCGGCCGGACCTTTCCAGCGCGGGTGACGCGAGTCAATGTCGGTTCCAACGCGTCCAGCAGCAGCACCTCATCCTCCTCGTCGGGCAGCAGCACGACCAGCAGCACCAGCGGGACCGTGGTCGCCTACACCGCCGTTCTCGCGGTCGACAACAAGGAAGAAACACTGCGCCCCGGCATGACCGCCACCGCCGACATCGTGACGCAGGAGCTGCGCAATGCTCTCCTCGTCCCCAATGCGGCACTCCGCTTCAAGCCCAGCGCAGGCAATAAGGATGGCGGCATCACCAGCCAGATCGTGCCCGGCCCCCGCCGCTTCCGGCGCGGCAACACCCGCCAGGTCAGCGTTGGCATCGGCAGCAGCCAGACCGTCTATATCGTCGGCGCCGACGGCAAGCCCGAGCCGATGCAGGTGATCGTCGGCGCCAGCGACGGCGCGCGCACGGTCGTCACCGGCGGCGACCTGAAGCCTGGCATGCGCGTCATCACCGGGCAGCTTGCCCAGGGTCAGGAGCAGCCCGCCGAGGACAGCTCCAATGGCGGGCAGCAGCCCGGCCGCTCCGCCCCGCGCCGCGAATCGCGCGGCACCGGTCGGCAGAACGGGACCTGACGGCATGGCCGACCCCATCATCTCCCTGCGCGGGGTGACCAAGGTCTACGGCGCCGGGCCGACCGCCTTCCAGGCGCTCAAGGGCATAGACCTCGACATAAGCGAAGGCGATTTCGTCGCTGTCATGGGCCCGTCGGGTTCGGGCAAGTCGACGACGATGAACATATTGGGCTGCCTCGACGTGCCCACCGCCGGCGAATTCCTATTCAAGGGGCGCCATGTCGAATCGCTCGACCGCGACCAGCGCGCTCTGTTGCGCCGAAGATATCTCGGCTTCATATTCCAGGGCTTCAATCTGCTCTCGCGCACGACCGCGCTCGAAAATGTGGAATTGCCGCTGCTCTATCGCGGCGACGACAAGAAGCTTCGTCATGAAGCAGCCATGGCCGCGCTCGACAAGGTCGGCCTCAAGGACTGGTGGGACCACACGCCAGCCGAACTTTCCGGCGGCCAGCAGCAGCGCGTCGCCATCGCCCGCGCCATTGTGACCTCCCCCGCCGTCCTCCTCGCCGACGAGCCCACCGGCAATCTCGATTCCGAACGCTCGATTGAAATCATGGAACTGCTTACGGACCTCAACCGCAACAGCGGCATCACCGTGCTGATGGTCACGCACGAACCCGACATGGCCGCCTTCGCGCGAACCATTGTCCACTTCAAGGACGGCCATGTGGAGCGCGTGGATAATGGGGTGGCGGCGTGACTCCTCCACTAGCCGACACCGCCCGAAAGGCGTGAAAAGAGGCCGAAGATGCTAGGCACCACAGTCATCCTCGCCTTCCGCGCGATCAACCGGCACAAGCTGCGCAGCTTCCTGACGACGCTGGGCATCATCATCGGCGTGGCGGCGGTCGTCACCATGGTGACGCTCGGCAACGGCGCGACCGCGGCGGTGCGCCAACAGATCAGTTCGCTCGGCGCCAACGTCCTCCAGCTTCGCCCCGGCCAGGGCTTCGGCCGCGGCGGCGGCGGGCCGCGCCCACCCGACTTCAAGCCCGCCGACCTCAGCGCCATAGAAAACCAGCTCACCGGCGTTCGCGCGGTGGCGCCCATGGTCCAGTCCAGCGGCACGGCGATCTACGAAGGGTCGAACTGGTCCACCACCGTCTATGGCACCACCGCCGCCTATTTCGAGGTGCAAAGCTGGAAGGCGGACGCGGGTCGCCTCTTCATGCCCGAGGAGGAAGAGGCCGGAAAGCCCGTCTGCATCATCGGCAACACCGTCCGTACCAATCTGTTTCAGGGCAGCGACCCGGTCGGCAAGCGGCTGCGTATCAAGGGCGTGTCCTGTCAGGTGATCGGCGCGCTGGCGACCCGCGGCCAAGGCGGCTTCGGCGACCAGGACGATGTCGTCGTCATGCCGATCAAGTTCGTGCAGCGCCGCTTCACCGGCGACCGTGACATCAGCCAGATCATGATC
>DATEDR010000226.1:0-7168 GCA_035281605.1 Sphingobium sp. | reverse complement strand
CTTCCAATATATGTCGCCCTTCTTCACGCCCGATCCGGTCGGCCTGTTCGGCCTGTCGACGATGCAGGTCATCGGCCTGGGCGGCATGTGCTGGATGGGCATCGGCGTCTTCATCATGGCGCAGATGATCAACTTCGAGATTTGAGGACGAGGAGACAGACATGACCACCGCTCCCGTCCCTGCCGGCACGCTCTTCGGCATGAGCGCGACCGATTTCGGCACGCTGCTCGCCGCCGTGGCGACGCTCGCCATGCTGTTCGCGCTCTATTCGGTGATGACCGTGCGCGATCCGATGGCAAAGCGCGTCAAGGCGCTGAACGAACGGCGCGAGCAGTTGAAGGCGGGCATCACCGCCTCGACCGCGCGCCGCCGCGCCAAGCTGGTCAAGAAGAACCAGGCGACCGACCAGATGCGGTCCTTCCTGTCCAGCTTCAAGGTGCTGCAGGACGACCAGCTGAAGGACGCGCAGATCAAGCTGGCGCAGGCCGGCATCCGGTCGAAGGACTGGGCCGTCGCGGTGATCTTCGGCCGCATGGTGCTGCCGATCGTCATCGGCGGGGCCGCAGCGTTGCTGCTTTACGGCCTCGGCGCCTTTCCCGAATGGGGCGGGGCGAAGCGGTTCATGGCGTTCGCCGGCGCGCTGCTGCTGTCCTACAAGGCGCCCGACATCTTCCTCGACAACAAGATCCAGAAGCGCTCCGCCGCGATCCGCAAGGGGCTTCCCGACGCGCTCGACCTGCTGGTCATCTGCGCCGAGGCCGGCCTGACCGTCGACGCCGCCTTCAGCCGCGTCTCGAAGGAGCTGGGCAAGGCCTATCCTGAACTGGGCGACGAGTTCCAGCTGACCGCGATCGAACTCAGCTTCCTGACCGAACGGCGCATGGCCTTCGAAAATCTCGCCAGCCGCGTGAAGCTCGACGCGATCAAGGGCGTGGTCACGACCATGATCCAGACCGAAAAATACGGCACTCCGCTCGCCTCCGCGCTGCGCGTGCTGTCGGCCGAATTCCGCCACGAACGCATGATGCGCGCCGAGGAAAAGGCCGCGCGCCTGCCTGCGATCATGACCGTGCCGCTGATCCTCTTCATCCTGCCGACGCTGTTCGTCGTCATCCTGGGCCCGGCGGCCTGTTCGATCAGCACGGCTTTTTGACGAAATAAGAGGGGGAGAAAGGGGCGCCGCGAGGCGTCCCTTTCTTTGCGTCAGCCCTCCGCCAGGATCAGGTCGACGCCCGCCCGCGCATGGATCGCCGTGCCGTCATAGATGGGCAGCACATTGGCCTTCACGTCGACGATCATTTCCAGCTCGGTGCAGGCCAGGATCGCCGCCTGCACATTTTGCTTGGCTATGTCGGTCAGTTCCGACCGCATATAGCGTTCCGAATCCCGGCTGACCTTCCCGATCGTCAGTTCCTCATAGACGATGCGGTCGATTCGCTCGGCCAGGTCCATGTCGGGCGGCAGCAGCGAAATGCCATGCGACACCAGCCGCTGGCGGTAGAATTTCTCGGTCATGACGTTGCGCGTGCCGATCAGCGCGGCGCGCTGCACCCCGTCCGCCTTCATCTTGCGGCCGACCGCGTCGGCGATGTGGATGATCGGCGTATCGACGCCGGCCTGCACCTCGTCATGGACGCGGTGCATGCTGTTCGCGCAGATCAGCAGCGCCTTCGCCCCCGCCTGCTCCAGCCGCCGCGCCGAGGCGGTCAGCACCTCGGTGGCATGCGCCCATTCCTCTTCGGTGGTGGAGCGGCCGATGTCCGCGAAGTCCAGGCTTTCGATGACCAGCGGCGCGCTATGCTGTCCGCCCTTGGTACGATATACGGCCTGGTTGATGATCTGATAATAGCGCGCGGTGGACGTCCAGCTGAGCCCGCCGATCAGACCAAGTTTATGCATGTATCGCCTACCCCAATTGCGCCCGCGACGGCGCGCCCATCAGCTTCCAGACCTCAAGCGTTAGGGGTGACGCCGC
Source organism: Sphingobium sp. (assembly GCA_035281605.1). GTDB lineage: Bacteria > Pseudomonadota > Alphaproteobacteria > Sphingomonadales > Sphingomonadaceae > Sphingobium. Next base: position 5,192 of record DATEDR010000226.1, on the reverse strand, counting down.
CCATCGGCAAGCCCCTTCCGGTTTGCGCCGCGACATAGGCGCAGCGTCAGCACGCTGCCGGCCGAACCGGCCAGCCCGCCCGCGACCGCCAGGCCGATATTCTCCAGCAGGAAGCCGGCCGCCCCGACCGACCAGCCGGCCATGGCGGTGGTCGCGGCGAAAAGGAAAAGTCCGCCTTCGCGCGCCCTCCCGCCCGCAACGATGGCGGCCATCCCGCCGGCACAGGCCATGGCGCCCGCCGCCGTTCCGATCGCCAGCGCGCCGAGGGCGCCCTGCGTCAGTCGATCGCTCGCCAGTTCCACCAATCCGAACGCATCGGGGTTGAGCCAGGCGGTGCCCGCCATGCCGATGACGGCAAGGCCGATCGCGCCCGCGCATGCCGTCAACAGCATGGGCAAATGCCGCACCGGCAGGTCACGCCCGAGCAGCAGCCCGATCGCGCCGCCGATGACCACCGTCCCGCAGATCTCGGGCAGGTTGACCACATCGCCCGCGTAAAGCGTCACGCCGGCCAGGACCAGCACGCCCGCCACCGCCGCATGGCGATGCCTGCGCGCGGGCGTGGCGCCGAGCGGCCACAGCGACAGGATAAACAACAGCGCGGACAGCGCCCAGCCCAGGCTTACGGCATCGATGGACGCGGTCACGACGGCGGCGGCCCCGACCTGGTCCGACCGGAACGTCGCGTGGCGAAAAGCGCGCTGGAAAAGGCGATGCTCGCCGCGAGCAGGGCCGCAAGGCCGCTATAGCGCGCCGACGCGCCGCCTGCTTCCGCCGCGACGATCAGCGCCCCGGCCAAGCCGGCTGTCGACAGGATGAGGAGGATGCCGCCAAGCGCGGGCATGTCCGGCAGCGACACCCGCCACGCGGCCACCGCGCCAAGGATGCCGGCCAGAAGAAAGGCGAGGAGGAGAAGCCCGCTCATCTTTCCTTGCTCCTCCCAGCGCCGCCGGCGTGGGAGGCTTCGCCACGATATAGTGAAGGGCGCTGGATGCCCGCTATGTCATCGACGCCGTTCGGGCGCCGCCATCTTCAGCTGGCGATCAGCAGCACGACGAGCGCGGCCAGGATCACGCATGCGATCGTGCTCCACTTCACCATGGACACGAACCCCGTATAGGTCTGGCTCGCGCTTTCCATATTTCCCTCCGATGCCATGTCCGTTCCCTTGTACCCTGTTTTCAAGCGCGCCCCTCTTATCGACAAGCCCGCCCCCCCTCAACCCGCAAACGGGGCAAGAAAAACTTTCCGGTTAAGGGCGCCTTTACCCCCGCGCGCTAGGCTGGCGCCCTATTCAAGATAAGGGGTAAAATGGTGCGCGACGGCGTCCCCATGTTGATGTTGATCGATGACGAACCCGCCCAGCGGCGGCTCGTGTCCGCGCTGGCCGCGCGGGCCGGATGGCGCACGATCTTCGCAAATGACGGCGATACGGCGATCGCGATGCTCGGCACGCAGGACGGCATGCGGCTGGACGCCGTGCTGCTGGACCAGTGGAGCCCGAATTACGAGCCCGCCGGCCTGATCCGCGAATTGCGCAGCCGCCGCCCTGCCCTGCCGATCCTGATTCTCACCGCGCATAACAGCGTCGCCGTGGCCGTGGACGCCATGCGCGCCGGCGCAACCGATTATCTCGCCAAGCCGGTCGCGCCCGAACGGCTGCTCGCCGCGCTCAACGCAACCATCTCGCAGGAGCATGGCAAGGGCGAGCTGCGGCCGCTCACCGAAAAGATTTCCGCGCCCCTCGCCTTTGAGGAAGTGGTCGGCGCCGCGCCGCAGTTCCGCGCCGCGCTGGCGATCGCGGCCAAGGCGGCCCGCGCCCGCGTGCCCGTGCTGATCGAAGGCGAAAGCGGTGTCGGCAAGGATGTCATCGCCCGCGCCGTCCATGCCGCCTCCCCGCGGCACAAGCAGGCGATGGTCACAGTCAATTGCGGCGCGATCCCCGCCAACCTCGTCGAATCGGACCTTTTCGGCCACGAACGCGGCGCCTTCACCGGCGCGTTCGATCGGCAGGTGGGCAAATTCGTTTCCGCCGACATGGGCACCATCTTCCTGGATGAAGTCAGCGAAATGCCGCTCGACGCGCAGGTGAAGCTGCTCCGGGTGCTGCAGGATGGCGAAGTCCAGCCCATCGGCGCGCGGCGCCCCGTCCATGTCGACGTTCGCGTGATCGCCGCGACCAACAAGCGGCTCGTCGACGAGATCGAGGCCGGCCGCTTCCGCGAGGACCTATATTATCGCCTCAACGTGGTGCAGCTGACTATCCCGCCGCTGCGCGACCGGCTCGGCGACGTGCCAGCGCTCTGCCGCCACCTGCTGACGCGGATCGCGACGCAGCCGGGCCTGCGCGGCCTTGGCCTCACCGACGACGCGCTCGCGCTGCTGATGCAGCATGACTGGCCGGGCAATGTGCGCCAGCTGCAAAACGCCCTGTTCCGCGCCGCGGTGCTGTGCGAAGGCGACGCGCTGACGCCGCAGGATTTTCCGCAGATCGCCGCCCATATCCGGGCCAGGGCAGAAGGCAGCACGACCCCCGTGCGGCTGCGCACCGTGCCCCAGACGCATCGCGAGGCGGCAGGCATCACCCTGTTCGAGGGGGACGGCCATGTCCGCCAGCTTGCCGAGATCGAAGCGGACGTCATCCGCCTCGCCATCGGCCATTATCGCGGCCGGATGACCGAGGTTGCGCGGCGCCTGGGGATCGGCCGGTCGACTCTCTATCGCAAGCTCGCCGAACTCGGCATCGACAGCGCCGCCTGACGGCGCATCATCGCCGCGGCGGCATCGCCTTGTCGCGCGCGAAATCGTTGCGGCGTTGAATATTGGGGCCGCCTATGCTTTGGGTGGGGGATGAAAAGCCTCAGCGTCTTCGCCTTCCTCCCCGTCCTGCTGCTCGTCGCCTGCGGGCGCGCCGAACCGGTCGAAGACCTGCCCAGCCAGGAGGAATTGGCCGCCGCTGCCAATGCCGCCGCGGCAAAGGCGGTCGCGAGCGAAAAGGCCAGCGATGCCGAAAGCCGCAACTATCTGAATGAGCAGCGCGGCTTTTCCATCACCTTCCCCGAAGGCTGGGAAAAGGATGCGACCGCCAGCACCGCCGACGGCGTCGTCTATCGGGATCCCGGCGCAGGCGCGGATGTGCGCGTCTTCTGGCAGCCCAATCAGGGGGACCAGACTTTGCAGCAAATCGTCGAAGGCGTGAGCAGCGGGGCGGAGGGCGTCGACGGCGAATTCGTCGGCGACAATGAATATCGCGGCACCGCCAATGACGCCGAGGGAAACAACGTCGCCGTGCGCCTACTGAAGCAACCGGACGGCACGATCGTCACCGCGACCTTCGTCTATCCCGAGATGCTGAGCGAACAATATCAGGCGATCGCGGACAAGACGCTCGACAGCCTGCGCGTCTTCGCGAGGAAGGGCGCGGCGACTGCTGCCCCGGTGGAGAACGCGACCGCTGCGCAGTGAGAGAGGGGTCGGGCTCCAGGCCCGGTCAGCGGCGTGACGAGCCAGTAAGAGCTCGGACCACCGCCCCCTAAACCGCGCTCAACCCCGCGTCGGCCAGCCCGCGCCACAGGTGCAGCGCCTGGACGCTTTCCTTCACATCATGCACCCGCACCATCTGCGCGCCCAGTTGCGCCGCGCGGAACGCCAGCGCCACCGACCCGCCCAGCCGTTCCGACGCTGGCGCTTCGTTGGACAGAGCCCCGATCATCCGCTTGCGGCTACCGGCGAAGAGCAGCGGCACGCCCAGCCCCTGAAATGTCGCCAGCCCGTTCACCAGCGCCAGATTGTCGGCCAGCGACTTGCCGAAGCCCAGGCCAGGATCGACCATGATCCTTTCGCGCGCTATGCCCGCCGCCAGGCAGGCGTCGATCCGCGCGTCCAGCATGTCGAACACGTCCGCGACCACATCCGAATAGCCGGCGGCATTATCGTGCGGGTCCTCGCCCGCCGACGGCGCGTGCATCAGGATGACGGGACAGCCGGCGGCGGCCGCCACTTCCATCGACCGGGGATCGTGCAGCAGGGCGCTCACATCGTTGATGACCTTCGCGCCAGCCGCCAGCGCGGCTTCCATCACCGCGGCCTTGCGCGTGTCGATCGACACCGGCACGCCTGCCGCCGCCAGCCTCTCGATCACCGGCACGACGCGGGCGATCTCGTCCCCTTCCCACACTTTGGGCGCACGTGGCCGAGTGGATTCGCCGCCTACATCGATCAGCGCGGCGCCCGCCGCGGCCATGGCGAACCCGACGTCCGCCGCCGCCTGCGGATCATCCATATGCCGGCCGCCGTCCGAAAAGCTGTCGGGCGTGACGTTCAGGATCGCCATCACCTGCGGCGCATCGAAGCGGATGGTGCGCTCGCCCAGCGCGAGCGGCGGGCGCGACGCCGAAATATTGGCGGCCAATTGCCTGGCGCGTTCGGCAAGGGGATCGGGCAGCGTCGCCACCGCCCCGTCGAACTCCGCCACCGGGATCGTCAGGCGCGCCAGCCGATCCCTGCCCTTGCGCGCCGTCAGCTCATAACCCTGGAACCAGATCAGGCCATTGCCCATGCGCGCGGCCGAACCGTCGGCCAGGCCGATCGGCGAGGCCACGAACCATAGGGGCCTCAGATACAGCCGCGCGTCGCCGGGCAGAGAGGAAAGCGTCATCATGATCTCCGTTCGCCGCCCAGCCTTGGCGAAGGGCTCCGCTTTCTACAAGCCAGCATCACGCTTCGACAGGCGCGCCGAAGGAGCATGCCAGCCGCGATTACGGCTCGTTGGCGAGCAGATAGGTCTGGCGCAACGTGTCGATCGGCTTCAGCGCGCCGTCCGACTCGACATGCCAGAAGGTCCAGCCATTGCAGCTGGGCGCATTCTGCAGCGTCGCGCCCATCTTGTGGATGGATCCCGTCTCGCGTCCGACGCTCAGCGATCCATCGGCGCGCACGGTCGCCTGCCAGCGGCGCTTGCTATCGGTCAGCACCATCCCCGGCTGGCAATAGCCCGTCTCCACCAGAGTGCCGAAGGCGACCTTGGGCGCCGACCTCGCGCTCTGCATGATGGTGAGCGCCGATTCATCGAGCGGCAGCGCGGCCTCGATCCGCTCCAGCGCGACCTCGATATAGGCGTCCTCGCGCTCGATGCCGATCCATTTGCGGCCCAGGCGCTTGGCGACCGCGCCGGTCGTGCCGGTGCCGAAGAA
>DATEDR010000225.1:0-17436 GCA_035281605.1 Sphingobium sp. | reverse complement strand
GACGTGCGACAGACCAGATATGATCCGCTGCTGAGACCGGTCCGTGCCCCTGACGGACGCTGGACCGTCGATGCCTGGGGGCCCTTGGAAGGCTTCGTGCTGAACGGCGGCGTCCGCTTCCGCCTGGGCGGGCGCGAGTAGAGACAGCCTCGATGTTTCAGCTGAGGCCCGTTCGTCAGGACTTCAGGTCACGATCCGGGGCGTACAGATGCGGGAGGCGCCAGACGGCGCCTCCCGATGAGTTTAGTGGTGCGAATGCGCCGGATCTGGGCTGGATGCCGCCTTGTCATCAGCGCAGCAATCCTTGCCTGTCGCTCGCGCTTTCTCACAGCACGCCATCTTGCCCTTGGCGTCCTTCTTGCAGCAGTCGCCGTCATGGCCATGACTCGCCTCCTGCCCAGCTGGCATGGCGGGACCGGCCTGGTCGAGTTTGCAGTGTCCCATTGCCGCATGTTCGGGCGTGCAGGCCGCAGATACAGGCGACACAGGCTGAACCGCATGTTGAGCATGACCAGCATGGTGATCGGCTGGTGCATTCTGCGCGAGGGCAGGCGAGGCGAATGCGAGCGCAATCACCGAGAGAAAAAGTCTCATTGGTAAACTCCAGATAGTCTGACCGAAATGTCTTTGTTCAGATCGCTGGAATAGTTCGCGGCGGGGGAATCTCCGCGTCGGGTCTGATCCCGACCAATTGCGCCATGGAGCCGATGGCCGGCTTGGCCTCATCGACAAAGGCCTCAGCGGGGAAGCCTGCCGCAAGGACAGGGATGGCCGCGCATATCACTGCGCAACTCGCTTTCGAAACAGCCTTCTGCTCGGTTGCTCCAGGATGAGACATATCCTCGCAACCGACCATTTCCGCGGTCAAGGTTGCTGCAAAGGCGTTCGCGCCGACGTGCATGCCCAAGGGCACGAGGAACATCGTGAGCGCCATCATCAAGGTGGACAGGATCCGAGCCATGCCCTGACTTTGTAGGGGCGGAGCGGCGCTGCCGCAAGCAGCGCTGTAGCGGGGCCCCTGGCGGCCTGACCAGGCGTTCTGCGCAACCCGTGCGAAGGCTCCGACTGGCCGGCAGAAGGGCATCGTTCGCCCCGCCGTGCCGTGATCGTCCTGAAAAGGCGGATAATGCCTCCCGCTAGGCGGCGGCGCTTTCGGCCGAGGGATGCTCGATCGAATAGCGCGGCAGGATCAGGAAGAGGCAGATCACCACCACGGCCAGCGCGCCGCAGCCGATCAGGGCGAGCCGGTAATCGCCCGTCTGGTCTGCCGTCCAGCCGATCCATAGCGGACTGGCGCCCCCCGCCATCGTCACGCCGCCATATTGCCAAGCATAGACCCGTCCATAGATCCGCAGCGGAAAATAGCGCGCGGTGATATAGCTCAGCAGGTCAAGCTCCGCGCCCATCGCGCAGCCGACGCAGACCGCCGCCAGCGGAATGAGCGCCACGCTGTTGCTCGCCAGCGCGACGCAAGCGACCATGCCGAAGCCGCACGCGGCGACCGCCAGCCAGGGCGCGTGGACCATGTCGGCGAGCCAGCCGACGAGAAGCCGGCTGGCGAGCACGCTGCCGCCGATCAGCGCGGCGAAACCGGCCGCCTGCATCGCGGACAGCCCCATTTCTCGCACGATCGGCACGAAGTGGATCATGATGCCGGCGAAGGCCAGCGTCATTCCCACGAATGCCGCGAGTTGCAGCCAGAATACCCGGCTACGGAAGGCCGCCGAGATTTCCTCCGGGGGAGCTTGCAAAGGGGCCTGCCGCGCATGTTCTTCCCGCGTGCGGAGCAGGAGAAACGCACTGATGACGCCAAGCGATGCGATCCCCGCCAGCATGAAATAGCCCGCTCTCCACCCATGGTTCTGGATCACGAAGGCGACCAGGGGCGGAATGATCGTGCCGGCGATGCCGACGCCGGCCTGGGTCAGGCCGAGCGCAAGGCCCCTGCCCCGATCAAACCAGCTGTTGATCGCGCGCGTGAAGGTGAGGGTACTTGCCCCCGTGCCCAGCAAGCCCATCAGGATCATGAACAGGGTGTAGGATGTCACGGACGTGACGAAGGTACCGAAGCCCAGGAAGGTGATCGCAAGCCCGGTCGCCCCGAACACGGTAGGCCAGCGGACGCCATAACGGTCGACCACCGCGCCCACGGCTGGCAGGGCAATGCCGACCCCGACCGTGGCCAGCAGGAAAGCAAGGCCGAATTCGGTCCGGGTAAGGCCGATGGCGGCTTCCAGATCCTTGACGAACAGCCCGCTGGTATAGTTGAGAAGGCAGGAAACGCCCACGCCCGCGCCAAACATCGAGGCAAGCAGGATGGGCCAGCCGCGGCGAAATTCCTGAGCCTTGGTCTGAGCGACCACAGTTTCATCCAGGGCCGTTGATGCCATCCTGCTTCCCTCCCCCTCGCGCGTCGGATCGGCGTGTCTTTGCCGTGTGCGGCGCAGCAGTATCAAAAACGAACGAGAGATGGTGTTGCCTGCCAGCGGCGGATGGTCAAGCGGAGTTCAAATTTCTTCCTGCAGGTGAGCGCGCCAACCGCGGCAGGGCACCGCCTGTCATCCCCCGTGATCACGCCCCCCACAGGGCGCCGCAAGTCTAAGCGCCGCGCCCGTTGACAGATGATTCACTTGACTACAATATTAGACGCCCGTTCGGTTTTGAGGGATAGCAGGAGATCATCTGGAGCGGGCTAAATCCGCCAAGGGCGAAAACATCGCTACGATTACTCAGAGGGGGGAATCCATGCATCGTAAACTTGTTGCACTGCTCACTGCGACCGCCACGCTTGCATTGTCGACCGCAGCATTGGCGCAAACGCAGGTCGATGGGGCGGCACAGCCCAAAGCCGACACAGGCGATGGCCTGCTGGATATCGTGGTGACCGCACAGCGGCGGCAGGAGCGGTTGCAGGACGTGCCGATCGCCGTCACCGCGCTTGACGCCAGTTCTCTCGCCGCCGCCGGGGTCGCCGGCACAACCGAACTTGCAATGACCGTGCCCGGCCTTGAGATGACGCGCCAGAACGGCTCCATGTCTCCATTCCTTCGCGGCATCGGCAACAAGTCGACGTCTCCGGGCGAAGAAGCCTCGGTCGCGCTTTACATCGATGGCGTTTACATGCCCACGCTGGCGGCCAGCATCTTTTCGCTTGCGAACGTGCAGCGGGTCGAGGTGCTGAAAGGGCCGCAGGGCACGCTGTTCGGCCGCAATGCGGCGGCGGGCGTGATCCAGATCGTCACGCGCGACCCATCGGAAACGCCCGTGGTCGAACTGAGCGCGGGATATGGCAATTACGAGACCGTGAGGACTTCGGCCTATCTCGCCAGCGGCATCGCCAGCGGCGTCCGCGCCGACCTGTCGGTCTATTTCAGCCGTCAATATGACGGGTGGGGCACCAACGTCACGACCGGCAACGACGTCTACAAGGGGCGCGAGATCACCGCGCGGTCGAAGTGGGTGTTCGACCTGGATGACGATACCGTCCTGACGGTCGCCGGTGACTACAGCAAGGGTCGTCCACAGACATCGGCGCAGTACGGCGCGCTCGAGGGCAGGGTCATCTATGACGGCACGCCGGGCGGCACTGGGCGGACCGAACCCTTTCATGGCTTCTACAATGTCGGCCAGGATCGCGACGTTTACTCGGAATATTGGCAATGGGGCGTCAATGCGCAGCTTCGCCATGATTTTGGCGCGGCGAATCTGCTGGCGATCAGCAGCTATCGCAAGACCAGCAACTTCTGGTTCTACGATCAGGACGGCACGTCTTCCCCGACCGTGACGTTCGACATCACCGAACCGTCCGAAGCGATTTCGCAGGAAGTGCAGCTTCTGTCGGACGCGGCCTCGCCGGTGCAGTGGATCGTGGGCGCCTATTTCTTCGACATGACAGCCGGCCTCGACCCCGTTCAATATGGCGGCACCCGGTTCCCGACGCGGCTGCGGCAAAGCAATATCGTTTCGACCGAGTCGAGCGCGGTGTTCGGGCAGGCAACGGTACCACTGGGCGAAGCGACCAAGCTCACCGGCGGCCTTCGCTTCACCCATGACCGGCGCGGCATCGAAACGTCGTCCAGTGTCAACGGCGGGGCGATGGTGCCGGGCAGGCCCCAGCATGCGAGCTTCGGCAAGCTGACATGGCGCGCTTCGCTCGATCACCGTTTCTCGCCCGACTTCCTGATGTACGGGACCATCAGCCGCGGCTTCAAGAGCGGCCTGTTCAACACGGTCAGGCCAGCCGACCCCGCGGTGCGCCCGCAAACGATCGATACCTATGAAATCGGCTTCAAGTCCGACCTGGCGAATAATCACATCCGCCTGAACGGCGCAGGTTTCTACAACACGATCAAGAACCTGCAGGTGCAACGCAACGTGCCAGGCGGCGTGCTCATCATCAATGCGGCGGAAGCCACCACCTATGGCGCGGAACTGGAGGCGGAAGCCCGCTTTGGCGGCTTGTCGCTCCGCGCGGCGGCGACATACCTCCACGGCGAATATGACAGTTTTCCCGGAGCGCCGTTCTTCCTCCGCTCCCCTGGCGGCATGACCGGTTCCATCGTGCAGCTGAGCGATGCAGCCGGACGCGAAACCCAGCATACGCCTGATTTCACGGCCTCGTTCGGCATCGACTATCGCATCCCGGTGGGCGAAGGCGAGGTCATGCTGTCGGGCAACTACAACTATAATGATGGCTTCTTCTTCGATCCGCAGAACGCGCTTTCGCAGCCGAGCTATCATCTGGTTGCCGCTTCGATCGGCTATACCGCGCCTGACGATCGCTGGGGCGTGCGCGTCTGGGGCAAGAACCTTGCCGGCGAGAAATATTTCAACGCCATCACCGCAACGGCGTTCGGCGATCAGGCGACGCCTGCCGAGCCGCGCACCTATGGTGTGACGCTAAGCTTCAAATATAACTGATCGGGGCGGCCGGGGCGGCGAGGCGCTCTGGCGGCTTGCCGTCCGGCAATGGCGGCGTCGATCGAGGGGCGGGTGGCCGGCTGGCTTATCCGCCCTTTCGTTTCAGCGGCATGAGCGGGCCGATATCGGCTTGCCTGGGCGGGGCTCTCCACGCTCCGAAGTCAACGCTGCTCCACCTGGACGGGGCGGTGGTCAGGGCCGAACCTGAACACAATCCGGTTCTAAGCCCCGCACTCCATTCAAAACAACACCGAAGCCAGCAGCCGCTCGCCTTTGTCGCCGTGGAGACCGGCTTTCGCTGATCCGGTTTTGGCCTTGTCCGCGTCGAACAACGATCGAAGATAATCGGCCGTGTTGAACGCATGTTCGATCGCCAGCGCCTGAGCCCTGCATCCCTGACCTTGCCGGATACACTTGACCAGGGCCCGGTGCTGCGCTTGCGCAACGACCAAGCCGGGCATCATCTCGGCCTCGTTCACCTCGACGGACTTAACGAGAGCGTTGAAAGCCGCGAACGACAAGGATCGGATCTTCTCGATCGACTGGGTCACCATCGAGCTCCCCGCGGCCTCAATGAGCAAGGTGTGAAGCCTGTCATTCTGATCGATATACCCATCAAGATCGATTGCTTCGGGAAGCGAGGCGATGATCTCGTCAAGGCGCTCAACGCACCCCTCCATCTGCCCGACGATCGCGCTCGAGGCCCGGCCTTCGGCGGCAAGCCGCGCCGCCAGGCCTTCCAGGTTTCCCCGGATCTCAATCGCGTCGAATATGTCCTGAGCGGTATATTCCTTCACGACGAAGCGATTGGTGCCTGTCCGCGCCAGCAACCCGTCATCCGCCATTCGGTTCAGGGCGATGCGCGCAGGCGTGCGCGACACACCAAGCTCCGCGATGATCATCGGCTCCGAGACCCGCTGGCCCGGCAATAATCCGCCCCGGACGATCCATTCGCGCAGCCCGTCGATCGCCTTCAGCGTCTGCGACCCACTGCTATCCCTGTTTTCCATGCCGACCTCAGCACCCATAGCCCATAAGGTACACGGATTATGCCGTTTTTCCAGAGAATTCGCGATGCCATTGCGAAGTTTAACAAAAAGCGTATACGTTTTTCATATGTCGGGCTTTGGATTGGCCCTTTGAGTCGGCATGAATGAAGTCGCAAGGCGAGGAGAATGAGCGTGACGCGCTATCTGGAAAACGCATGGTATTTTGGCGGCTGGGCCGACCAACTGAAGGCCGGAGAAATCAAGGGCGTCACCATAGCAGGTCGCGCCATCGCCCTGTTCCGGGACGAGGCAGGCTCCCTAGGCGCGATCGGAGACCGCTGCCCCCATCGCTTCGCCCCTCTTCACATGGGCAAGGTGCGCGGCAGCAACGTGGAATGCGGGTATCACGGCGTGCAGTTCGGGGCCGATGGCCGATGCGCGTTCAATCCCCATAGCAAGGGCGCCACACCAAGTTCGGTCAGCGTTCCTTCTTATCCCGTCGTCGAGCGCGACCGAGCCATTTGGTTGTGGTTTTCCCAGAGCGCAGAAGCTGATCCATCCTTGATTCCCGACATGGGCTGGTTGTCCACAATAGCGGCAACAGCCATTGCTTCCGTGCCAACCATGCATGTGAAGGCCGATTATCAGCTGTTGATCGATAATCTGTTCGATCCCGTGCACGCCGACTTCCTCCACGCCGGCACATTGGGGGGCAATGGCTTGATGACCAACGCGCGCCCCACGATCCGCACGGGCACATATCTGGTCGAAGCCGACTGGAAATTCGACGGGCAACTGGCGATGCCGTTCCTGCGGCATTACCTGCCCGGGCCGGAACAGATCGACACATGGCTGACGGCGACCTGGTACGCGCCGACCGTGGTGCTCGTCCTGGGAGGGATCAAGCCGGCTGGCGCGCCCCGCGACGAAGGTCTTTGGGTTGCGTCCTACCATATCCTCACGCCCGCCGAGGAAGGGAAGACGACATATGACGTGATGAACGTCCGCAATTTTGCCGTCGATGATGCAGAAATGACCCAGCAGAAGCTGAAGATTTCCATGAATGCCTTCAACAATGAGGATAAGCCCATGATTGAAGCGCAATATGCGGCCATGAAAGGGCAATCGCTTTGGGACCTGAAGCCAGCCCTGCTTCCCATCGACACGGCAACGGTTCAGGTGAGGCGAACCCTGGAGGCCTTGATTGATGAAAGCTTGCCTGCCGCTGCCTGAGGATTGAGTCAGGCGCCCGCCGTCTGCGCGGGGCCTGACACTCATCAGGTGGCCCTTATGTCGGCTGCGCATCGGGCGCAGCCGTTGGCGCCGGTTCCAGCATCGCGCTGCGCGTCGATGAGTATCGAAGCGCCGATGGCTCGCAAAGGCTCTTTCATGTACGCATTTTCGTTCCTTTATCCCTGGCCTCGATCCAGAGACTTCGGCTTCGACCATCTTGAGACGGTGCACGCCCCGATGGGCGTCGAACTTGGGTTCACCCGCTTTGGGGTGCGCCCCTCCGCTGTATGGATCGAGAGGTTTGACGGGGCCGAGCAGAAAGGCCCCTATGCGGCGATCGTGCACTTGTTGTTCGCGACCGAGGCCGAGCGTATGCGCTTCCGCGAATTCCGCACGGATGCGGAAGCGATCGGCATGCTGCATGCAGACTATCAAAATTATACGGACATGCCGCCGGATGTGCGGGTGAGCCGATGGGTGCTGGCCGAAAAAACATGATGCCAAACCGGGATCGGCGTGGCGGGAAGGATCGACAAGCCGTCGCGAGCCGCAGTCCCTCCCCCTCGCTTCAGATCTCCGCGCCGAGACGCCGCATGATTTCCCGGCGGCGGCGCTGGGCCTCGAACCGGGCGCGTTCCGGATCGCCATCGAGAATCGCGGCGATGATGGCGCGTCTTTCCCGCTTCCATCGCTGCTTTCCGTCACTCCCGCCATAAACGGGCCCGCGGGGATAGTCGGCATAATGGTGGACCGCCACGCGGGAGAGCAGTTCCATCAACGGCCGGTCCACCATCAGATAGAGAATATCGAGCATGTTCTGATCGAACACGCCGCGCTCGCGCGCCGTGTTGCTGTCATTGATGGTATCGGCGAGCGCCGCCAGCCGGGCGCGCAGGGCTTCGTTCGTCGCTCGCGCCGCCGCCGCCATGAGCTCGCAGTCGAGCAAGGTGATGATGTCGATCGCTTCGGGATGGGCGGAGTGGTGCAACGCCAGAAAGCCCGAAATAGCGCGGCTCAAGCCATCGGCGCGAGGCCGCGTGCCATAATAGCCGCCGCCAGGGCCCCTGCGGACCTGAAGAAATCCTTCATGCTCGAGCACGCGCGCGGCCTGCTGCACGGTCACGATGCCCACGCCCAGCGCCTTGGCTATGTCGGGCAAGGATCCGATCTGCGCGTCGGGCGGATGGGCGACGATCATGTCGCGCAATTTCGTCACGGCGGCGGTGACCAGCCCTTCGCGGGAATTTTGCTTAGCGATGCCCATCATCATCCTCATCAGGCGCGATGCGTCGATAGCAAATCCGAACGCAAGAGGCACCAATCCTGTGCTCGCCCTATAATAGGCCCATTAATAGGCTTTGCACTGTAGAATTTACTTTACTGACACCATGCTTCCCCGATAATAGGCACATTAAATTGAGGGTAGAGATGCTATCGGGCGATTCCGCGTCGCTCGATCGTGCGAGCTTCTGCGTTTCAGGACAGGGCGGGTGCAATGAAGATCGGTATATTGAAGGAAATGGCGCCGCATGAACGGCGCGTTGCGGGCACTCCCGAGACGGTGAAGAAATTCATCGCTCTGGGCGCAAATGTCGCGGTCGAGGCGGGCGCCGGCCTGACCGCCGCCATTGCCGACGCGGACTATGCCGCCATGGGCGCGACCGTCGTGGATCGCGCCGCCGCCACGGCCGGGGCCGACATCATCCTGGCCGTGCAGGGTCCCGAACCGGCAAGCCTGCAGGGCGCCAAGCCCGGCGCCTGGATCGTCGCCGGCCTCAATCCCTTCATCGAGCGCGCCCGGATCGACGCCTATGCGGCGGCGGGTTTCGAGGCACTGGCGATGGAATTCATGCCGCGCATCACCCGCGCGCAGTCGATGGACATATTGTCATCCCAGTCGAACCTTGCCGGCTACAAGGCGGTGTTGGACGCCGCCCATGAATATGGCCGCGCCTTCCCGATGATGATGACCGCCGCCGGCACGGTCTCGCCGGCCAAGGCCTTCGTCATGGGCGTCGGCGTCGCCGGGCTACAGGCGATCGCCACCGCCAAGCGGCTGGGCGCGCAGGTGTCCGCGACGGACGTCCGCTCCGCCACGAAGGAGCAGATCGAGAGCCTGGGCGCGAAGGCGATCTTCGTCGAAAGCGTGGCGGGCATCGAGGGCGAGGGCACGGGCGGCTATGCAACCGAAATGTCGGCGGACTACAGACAAGCCCAGGCCGACCTGGTGTCGTCACACATCGCCAAGCAGGACATCGTCATCACCACCGCGCTGATCCCGGGCAAGCCGGCGCCGCGCCTGATCACCGATGCGCAGATCGCGTCCATGCGGCCTGGCAGCGTGATCGTCGACCTGGCCGTCGAGCAGGGCGGCAATGTGGAAGGCGCAGTGCTCGGCGAGGTGGTCGAGCGCCATGGCGTCAAGATCGTGGGTCACAGGAACGTGCCCTCCCGCCTTGCCGCCGACGCGTCGGCGCTGTTCGCGCGCAACCTCTACAACTTCCTGTCGGCCTTCTGGGACAAGGAACGCAATGCCCCGGTCCTGGACGAGGAAATCGGCAACGCCATCCGCGTCACCCAAGGCGGCAAGGTGGTCAACGACAGGCTGCTGGAAATGGGAATCCCGTCATGAATGCTCTTAGCGCAGATTATCTGTTCGTCTTCATCCTGGCGGCCTTTCTGGGCTTCCAGCTGATCAAGAAAGTATCGCCGCTGCTCCATTCGCCGCTGATGTCGCTGACAAATGCGATCGCGGCGGTCGTGGTCGTCGGCGCGATCACGATCACGGGCGAGGAAGGCGCGACGCCGCTCGCCAAGACGCTGGGGTTCATCGCGGTGTTTTGCGCCACGGTCAATCTGGTCAGCGGTTTCATGATTACCGACCGCATGCTCAAAATGTTCAAGCCGCGGGGGAAGTAACAGATGGACGCCCCAATGAACGCTCTGGTTCCTTTCGCGGCGATCGCCGCGTCGGCCCTCTTCATTCTCTCGCTGATGTGGATGAGCCACCCTTCGACCGCCCGGCGCGGCGTGCGCGCGGGCGAGATCGGCATGGCCATCGCCATCATCGGCGCGCTGGTGCAGCATGAGGTGGTCGATTATAACCTGATCATCATCGCGATGATCGCAGGCGCCGCCGCGGGCATCCCGATGGCGCTGCTGATGCCGATGACCGCGATCCCGCAGCGGACCGCGATCTCCCACGCCTTCGGCGCGCTCGCCGTGGGCCTGATCGGCGCGGCGGAATATTACAAGCACGCCCATGCCGAATATGCCGGCGGCTTCGTCATGTGGGCGCTGATGTTCGAAATGCTGCTGGGTTTTCTGACCTGCACCGCATCGGTCATCGCCTTTGCCAAGCTGCAGGAACTGATCGGCGGGCGGCCGCTGTCCTTCCCGGGTCAGCGCATCCTGAACGGCGTGGTCGCGCTGGCGACGGTGGCGATCGGCGCGACGCTGGCGCTTGATCCTACGCAGACCTGGCTGTTCCCGGCCTTTGTGGCGCTGGCGCTGCTGTTCGGCGTGCTGTTGGTTGTGCCGATCGGCGGGGCGGACATGCCGACCGTGATCGCGCTGCTCAACAGCTATGCGGGCCTTGCGGCGAGCGCGATGGGCTTTGCGCTGGGCAACAAGCTGCTGATCGTGGCGGGCGCGCTCGACGGCGCCTCGGGCTTCATCCTCGCGGTGGTCATGTGCAAGGCGATGAACCGCAGCTTCGCCAATGTCATGTTCGGCGGCTTCGGCGCGGTGGCGGCCGGCGTGGCCGGCGGCAAGGACGACCGGGTCGTGCGGTCGGCGTCCGCCGAAGAGGCAGCGATGCAGCTGGAAAATGCCAGCAGCGTCGTCATCATCCCCGGTTACGGCATGGCCGTCGCCCAGGCGCAGCACAAGGTCAGCGAACTCTACCAGGCGCTCACCAAGAAGGGCGTCGACGTCAAGTTCGCGATCCATCCGGTGGCGGGCCGCATGCCCGGCCATATGAACGTGCTGCTGGCTGAGGCGAACGTGCCCTATGAGCAGTTGATCGACCTCGACGACATCAATCCGGAACTGCCGCAGGCGGACGTTGCGATGATCATCGGCGCCAACGACACGGTGAACCCATCCGCCCGCGACGATCCGAAAAGTGCCATTGCGGGCATGCCGATCATCGAAGCGGACCGGGCCAAGTCAGTGTTCGTGATCAAGCGGTCGATGAATGCAGGCTTCGCCGGGATCGACAATCCGATCTACTACAACAGCAACACCCAGATGCTGTTCGGCGATGCCAAGGACATGGTGGGGTCGATCGCCAAGGAACTGGCGGGCGGCGGATCAGGGCTGCATTGAGGATGGTCTCGGCGGCCGCTTAGTCGCCATCAATCCCGGCTCGGCGCCTGTCGAGCCGGGGCCCCTCCTTGGGGAGCAATGCCGTCATCATTCAGGGTGACCCGCCTGAGCAACGCAGGTCGGCAATCGTGGCGCCAGACCGCTTCGAGCCCGGCTCTCGCGTTGCTCAGTTCTTTTCGAGCGCGTTCCACCGCTGCATCAGAGCCGGGACGTCGTCCACCGCCGCCCATCTGCTGACGCGGACCTCGGGTGGCGTGTCAGTATAGTTGAGATAGTCCTGCCCCACGGCGTCTATCGCTTCCTGATAGCTGGAAGGGTTGCCAAGGCGGCGAGATCTGCCTTTCGCTCGAAAAGCAGATGAACAATCGCCGCATAGGGTTCGGAGGATGCTGGATCCTCTTCAGCTATGCGTTCGACGATGAACGATTTCGGTTCGATATCCAGGAAGCGTTTCGTGACCGCCAGGCCCATCGGCATGTGCACATCCAGATGATAGGCATAGTCGAAACTGCGCGTCTTCGGCCTCGGGTACAGAAATGTGTAGGCGTACATGATGTTCTCCATCGAGAGCGCGCTCTGTTCAGACTGACGCCAGTTCTTTCGCTTCCGCTTCAATCATCGATCGCAGCATTCGGCGTGCCCTGACCGCGGGACCGTCGGACGGCAGCAGCGCCGGGGCCATGTCCCAGAAATCCCGGTCGCCGATTTCTTTGCCCTGGGCCTCGATCATCGGCTTGTCTTCCTCGATGAACGCCTTGCAGGCAACGGCCGTGATCGCTTCCGTCAGGGCCACATTGTCGCAATCATAGCTGCGTGTGGTCCGCACGTCGTATCGCGTGAGATTAGCCGCAACCGGCATGAGGAAGTGGTAGGACACGGTCCATTTCCCTTCGCTCCGAGCTTTTCCGGCCGGCTTTATGCCGGCTTCGAAACGGATGATGCCCGGCGGATACCATTGGACGGATGTCCATGTGTCGGCGGCCATGCCGGCCGGCAGAAGGTCGCTCAGGAAGGGCATGGTGATCGCGCCGTCATAGGACCAATCGGCCAGCAGGCTGCGCGGTCTTACTTCGACCTTGCCCGGGAAATCACTCGATTCGCCATTGCTGAGCGTATCGCGGTGGACGAAATCGGCGTGGGTCGGATCGAGCAGATTGTCGACGATCAGTTCGTAATCCGCCCCCACATACATGGGGGGAACGTGGACGACAGCCGTCTCGGGAGAGGACGCCAAGTCGCTGAAATCAGGAATAAGATGCAGGTCGGGAGAGCTGTTGTCAGAGAGCCAAATCCATATGATGCCGTCCCGCTCTACAGCGGCATAAGAGGGCACCTTGAGAGCGCCAGGCACGGCACCGCCATGATGGGGACTGAAGACGCAGGCCCCGCGACCGTTGAAGCGAAGTCCGTGATAGCCGCACTCGGCCGCGTCGCCCTGGACCCGGCCGAGATGGAGCGGCACGAAACGATGGGGACAGCGATTGCCGATCGCCTGTATGCTCCCGCTCTCCGTCCGGTAGACGGCAATGCTGCGGCCGGCGAGCCCGGTATCCTTTATCGTCCCGGCAGCGAGTTCATCGGACCAGCCGGCAAAATACCATCCTCGTTCGAGATAGGCCTTTTCCATCATCCACTCCTTAGCGGCTCACGAGGCGCCGGACGCTTGGATAGGTCCAAGAGCCCGGCCGGGGCAGCCTGTCTGTGTTATTCGATGGGGGCCCGGCTTGACCGGGGCCCCCGCACGCAACTTTAGAAATCGAACGCGACGGTGACGCCGTAAGTCGCGGGCGATCCCATGTAGCGGGTGACCGTATCAAGCACCCGGTAGGTCCCGCTCCAATAATAGGTGTTGAAGACGTTGCGGCCCCATACATAAGCGCGCCACGAGTTGTCCGCGCCCTCTACGCCGGCGGAAAGGTCGACCGTTGAATAGGGCTTGATCGAGAACTGCGCCAACTCGCCCAGCGTGCTGTTGGAACGGCTCTGATAGACGATGCTGGCGCTGCCGAACGCGTCAACCTTGTCGCTCAGCCCCCATTCGTATCGGGCCGAGCCGTTCATCTGCCAGCGCGGCACGAAGGGCAGGTCCGTATGGTGGAAGTCCCGGGTCGCCCCGGTCGCGTCGGCGTTGGAATAATGGCCCAGAATGTCCGAGCGGATGTAGCTGCCCGCGACGTTCAGCGTCAGGCCCTGGATGGGCGAGCTGCTGAGTTCCAGTTCCGCGCCGTAGATCCGCGCCTTGGGCACGTTCACCAGGAGGTTGATGGGGCCGACGACGGGATCGACGAACACGCCCGTCACCTGCTTGCCGCGATAGTCGTTGAAGAAGACCGCGCCATTGAGCTGCACGGCGCGGTCGAAGAGGCCGGCCTTGAAGCCGCCTTCATAGGCCAGCACCGATTCCTGCGTTGCCGGGTTAAGGCCCGTGACCACGGTCGCCGCCGCCAGCGGGTAGCTGCCGCCCTTATACCCCTTGGACAGGTTGGCGTAGAGCAGCAGGCTGTTGGACGGCTTGAACTGGACGCCGGCGCGCCAGGACAGATTATCCTGGTTCAGGCTGCTGCGAACGAAGGCGGGCTGCAAGGTCGCTTGATCGACGGTGATGCAGCCATTGGGAGCGATCGGGGCGATCGCGGGCAGTCCCACGGCTCCACGCACAATGTTGATGAAGCTGGTGAAGGCAGCCGCGCCGCTGCCATCGCCGGTATCCGCCGTACAGCCGGCAAAGTCGACGTCAGCCTTGGTGTAGCGCAGGCCGCCCTGCAGAGTCAGCTCCGGCGTCAGCTCGAATTCCGCGTTGCCGAAGAAGGCGTAGTTCTTGAAGATCTGACGCGAGAAATATTGCACGGTATTCCACGGGGTTCCGGTGAGGCCGGCAAAGGCAGCCGCCACGCCGGAGTCGGACAGGTCGCCGAACGGATTTTCGTTGGTGTTGTCACGCTCGTAATTGCCACCGAGGATGAGGTTCAGCCGGTCCAGCTTCGCCGTGGCGCGCAATTCCTGAGCAAAGCTCTTGGAGGTGGCCCTGTTATTGAACTGGAAGCTGTTGGTGGGCACGCCGTCGACGCCGCCAGGGACATAGTGGCGATAGTCGATATAGGTCGTCATCGACGTCAGCGTCACGACATCCGAGAGTTCATAGTCAAGGCGACCGGTGATGCTGAGGTAACGGTTGTCCTTCGAATTGTCGTAGCCCGGGTTCCAGTCCGCGATACGATTGCCGCGTGGCCCGGCAGGATAAGTGGCAAGGCCCGGAGCGGTCGGATTGAAGATCGAAATCGCCTGCGGCTGGGTGAAGTCGGAATGATCGAACCAGCGGTTGACGGTCAGCAGCGCCGTCAGCCTGTCGGTGGGCTTCCACTGCGCGGTGAGGCGCGCATTGGTGAAGTCCACGCGGCCGTTGGTCTCGTCGCGCGTGGCGCTCTTCTGCCAGTCGCTTCCGCCCTGATGCTGCACCGCCAGGCGCATGCTGAGCGTGTCGGTGATCGGACCGCTGACATAGGCCGTCAGATCGGTACGATTGAAACGGCCATAGGTGAAGGAGCCGCCGGCCTCGAAGCTGTCGGTCGGCTTCTTCGCGACATAGTTGATCGCGCCGCCGGTCGAGTTGTTGCCGAACAACGTGCCCTGCGGGCCCTTCAGCACCTCGACGCGCTCGATATCGAGCTGGGCGCCACGGGCTTCGGCCGCGAACGGGATCGGCGCTTCGTCCTGATAGAGGGATGGCGGGCGGCGACGGACTGCCCGTCATAGCCGATGCCGCGCAGCGTATAGACCGGCGTTCCGGCCTGGCTCTGGGCAAAGGTGAGGCCGGCGGTGATCTTCACCAGGTCGCTGGTTTCGGTGATGCCCCGGTTCACCAGTTCGGCGCCCGTGGCCGCCGTGATCGACATCGGCACGCTGTTGATGCTCTGCGCGCGCTTCTGTGCGGTGACGACGATCTCGCCTTCGTGCGTGTCGTCGGCAGCAGTGGCCTGGCTGCTCTCCTGCGCTTGGGCTGCGCTGACGCACGTTGCTCCCAGGGCAAGCAGCATAGCGGTCGAGCACCCGCCGATTCCAACTTGGCGCAGCAAAGCCGCGATGCTCTTATCGGTCCCCAAATTATACGTCATGTCTTCTCCCTCATTATTCTGGTGTGACTTGGCTTTTGGACGCCCGCCCGCTGCGCGACGGCAGCGCGTAGGCAATGAGATGATCCCCCGGCGTGGAGCCGAGGCTGGCGTGCCCGCCGGCGGATGACGACATATTGACGGCCTGTCCCGGGCGACACGAAGGTCATCGGCGTTGCCTGTCCACCGGCGGGCAGGCGTGACCGCCACAATTCGTTGCCGGTGCCGCTGTCGAATGCGCGGATGTAATTGTCGGTGGCCGCTCCGACGAAGGTGACGCCGCCCCGCGTCGTGATCGACCCGCCGATATTGGGCGGGCCCAGAGGCAGGCTGATGCCGAGGGGCGCAGTATCGCGCGTCGTTCCCAGCGGACGCACCCAGCGGATCGCGCGCTGCTTCAGGTCGATTGCGCCGATCTGGCCCCAGGGCGGCTGCGAACAGGGTATGCCGAGCGGCGACAGGAACGCGCCCATGGACGCCGCGAAGGGCAGGCCGGCCTGGGCGAAGGAAACCCTGCCATTCTCGAACTTGACGCGTTCGCCGGGGATGGATCCGGACGGCAGGATGCGCTTGGCATCCGCGTCCTTTCGCGGGATCAACTTCACGATATAGGGAAGCGCGTTGAAGTTTCCGATCAGCAGGCCGCGCTCCGGGTCGACGGACATGCTGCCCCAGTTGAAGCCGCCGAAGCTGCCCGTATGCACGAGGCTGCCCTGAACCGATGGGGGCGTGAAGGGGCCTTCATAACGCGCGTGGCGATAGGCGACCCGGCACCAGAGCTGGTCGAACGGCGTCAGCCCCCACATGCTGGCTTCCCGAAGGGGAGGCGGCGCAAAGCTGGGAAAGCCGGATACAAATGGCTGCGTCGGCGACAGCGGTTCGCCGGGCGCGCCGCCGCCGGGCACGCGCCGCTCCTCCACCGGCACAAGCGGACGACCGGTGCGCCGGTCGAGGATGAAGATCTCGCCGCGTTTCGTCGGCACCGCCAGCGCAGGCGTCTTGGCCCGGCCAGCAGGGAAGTCGAACAAAACCGGCTGGGACGGCACGTCATAATCCCAGATGTCGTGATGGACCGTCTGGAAGCTCCAGCGCACATTGCCCGTGCGCGCATCAACGGCCGTGACCGAGGATCCGTATCGGTCACGCTCAGCCGTTCGCGGCCCCGCGTAGAAGTCGGGCGTCCCTCCGCCCATCGGCAGATAGACGAGGTTGAGCTTCGGATCGGCGCTGGCGATGCTCCAGCTATTGGGCGTGTTGGGCGTAAAGGCCTGACCCGGCAGGAGCGCGCGGGGGCCGATCGCATCCCACGCCCAAAGAAGCTTGCCATTTTCAACGTCATAGCCGCGCACCACGCCCGACGGTTCCTGGGTGGACTGACCGTCCAGCACGAAGGAACCGACGACGGCCACGCCATTCACTATGGTTGGGGGCGACGTGACGGTGTGATAGCCGGGCAGCGGCCGATCGAAGCCATCCAGAAGATTGACGAAGCCCGCGCGGCCGAAGCCAGGGCAAGGCCTGCCGGTGCGCGCATCCAGCGCCAGCAGGCGGTTGTCCAGCGTCGCCGACAGGATGCGCTGCGCGCACGGGCGATCGCCCGGGGCACCGGCATAGGCGACCCCGCGACACACAAAGCTGATCGGCGCCGATCGTTCGATCTGCGGGTCAAATCGCCAATATTCCTTGCCCGTGTCGACATGGACGCTGACGATGATGTTGAAGGGCGTACAGAGGACAAGCTGATTGCCGACCTGAACAGGCGTCGCCTGGAAAGTCGTGCCGAGCGCCGGCTGTCCGCGGAACATGCCGTGACCCGTCCGGTAGGTCCACGCTTGCTCCAGTCCGGCAACGTTGCG
>DATEDR010000224.1:0-3316 GCA_035281605.1 Sphingobium sp. | reverse complement strand
ATGCGCTGGATCCTGGTCGGCATGACCATGTTGATCGCCGGGTTCGTGGGCGTCTGGATGTGGCGGGAAAAGGCGCGACAGGACGTCGCGGCGCTTGGCCTCGTCCTGGGTGGCGCGATCGGCAATATCGTCGACCGGGTGCGACTTGGCTATGTCGTCGACTATGCCGACCTCCATTTCGGGGAGTGGCGGCCTTTCCTGATTTTCAACCTCGCCGATGCGGCCATCACCATCGGCGTGTTGATCCTGCTTGCGCGGGCGCTGCTGCTGCGCGAGAAGGGCGCAAAGACGGAGTCATTGAACTGATGCGTAAACTGATCCTCGCCGCCGGGCTTGTTTCCACCCTTTCCGCCTGCGGCTCTTCTGGCCTCTTCAATCGCGACCGTCCGGACGAGTTCGCCGTATCGCGTCAGGCTCCGCTGGTGATCCCGCCCGACTTCGCGCTGGTTCCGCCGGCTCCGGGTACGCCCGCCGCCGCCTCGGTTGATTCCAGCCGTGCCGCGATGGAAGCCATGTTCGGCGGCCCCGCGCCGCGCAGTGCTACCGAAGCTGCGGCGCTCGGCGCTGCAGGTCGCGGCAATGCTGCCGCCGGCATCCGCTCCTCGGTCGGCGATCCCGCGACCGAAGTCGTGGAAAAGGGCGCGACTACCCGCGACATCATCGCCGCGCCCGAGGGCGACGGGCAGGATGCCCGAGCAACGGTCCCGCAGCAATAAGAACGGCTAGTTCAAGCTGTTAAGGCTCATTCTCGGCAAAGAGCTTGAGCCTTAACAGCGTCTCGTCCCACTGCGCGCCGATCTGCTCCAGCCAGCCGCGGGCGCTATCTACCCCTGTCTTGTTCAGGGCGAAAAGCACTTCGCGCCCGCTCTTCGTTCGTCGGACCAGGCCAGCGCCCCATAATATGTCGAGATGCTTCGCGACAGCCTGACGACTGATGGGCAAGCCGTCGCCCATCTCCGTCATCGATCGCGCCCGCCCGTCGGACAGCCGGGTGATCAGCCCCAGCCGCGTCGGATCGCCCAGCGCTGCGAATAAAAGGGCAGGCTCGCCAGGAGCCGCCACCTCAACCCTCGACATAGGTCTTGATATTCTTCACCTGCTCGGCCCAGCCGCCGTCATTGCTCCGCATGACATTGGTTCGCCGCGGTTCGGGCACCTTGTCGAAGCCGCTTTCGGTGACGGTCAGGCGCGTTCCGGCGGAGATCGGCTCCAGCACGAATTCGACGCGCGTCCATTCTGGCACCTGTACGCCGCTTTCCATCAGTTCCTTGTCGCCGCCGGTCGCCGGCCACTCGAGGACGAAACGGCTCATCGGCTCGATGGCAACCACCCGCGCTTCCCAGCGATAGGTCTCATAGCCGGGATAGGTCATGTGGCCGGTCGAAGGCTCGCCGACTGAGAAGGGCTGATCGAGTGCGACCATGAACCAGTCGCCGAATTTCCGATAATCGACGAGCGCGTCCCAGACCTTGCCAACGGGCGCTGCGATCTCAACGGTTTTGATGATGGCGTCGGACATATAGGCAACCTCCTGGTTGCCAATATGCGATGTTCAGGGATAATGCGCAACTAAGCCCTTGCGAATGACGTCTCGCTTCACCGCTCAGGCGCGCGCTTCCGTCCCGACACCCGCACTGTTGTGACGCAGCGCCGTCAGCACCGTGTCGACAATCGCCGACGCATCCAGCCGCGCATCGGCATATTGTTTTTCCGGCTTGTCCTGGTCCTGGAAAATATCGGGCAAACGCATCGTCCGCAGCTTCAGCCCATTGTCGATCAGGCCCAGGTCGCTCGCCAGCGTCAGCACATGCGCGCCCAGCCCGCCGATCGCGCCTTCCTCGATCGTGACCGCGACCTCATGAGTGGTCAGCAGCCTGCGGATCATCGCTTGATCCAATGGCTTGGCGAACCGCAGGTCTGCCACGGTCGTCGACAGTCCCTTCGCCTCCAGCGCTTCGGCGGCTTTCAGCGCTTCCTCCAATCGGGTGCCGAGCGAGAGGATGGCAACCTGCCGCCCGTCGCGGACAATGCGACCCTTGCCGATTTCCAGCCGCTGGGGAATCTCGGGCAGCGTTACCCCCAGGCCATTGCCGCGCGGATAGCGCAGCGCGATCGGGCTGGCGTCATGCATCGCCGCGGTGTGCACCATATGCACCAGTTCCGCTTCGTCGGCGGCCGCCATCACAACCATGTTCGGCAAGGTGGCAAGATAGGTGACGTCGAAGCTGCCGGCATGGGTGGAGCCATCCGCGCCCACCAGTCCCGCCCGGTCGATCGCGAAGCGGACCGGCAGGTTCTGGATTGCGACGTCATGCACCACCTGGTCATAGGCGCGCTGCAGGAAGGTCGAATATATGGCGCAGAAGGGCCGCATCCCTTGCGCCGCAAGGCCGGCGGCAAAGGTGACGGCATGCTGTTCGGCGATGCCGACGTCGAAGGACCGCTCCGGAAAGGCCTCGGCGAATCTGTCGAGACCCGTTCCCGAAGGCATGGCGGCCGTGATGGCGCAGATCGTCTCATCGCGCGCCGCCTCCGCCACCAGCGCCTTGGCAAAGACGCCGGTATAGCTTGGCGGGCCCGGGGGCGCCTTGGCCTGGGTGCCGGTGATGACGTCGAACTTCTGCACGCCATGATATTTGTCCGCCGCCGCTTCAGCCGGCGCATAGCCCTTGCCCTTTTGCGTGACGACATGGACCAGGCAGGGCCCTTCGGCGGCGTCGCGGACATTTTCCAGGACCGGGATCAGCTGGTCCAGATTGTGCCCGTCGATCGGGCCGACATAATAGAAGCCCAGTTCCTCGAACAGCGTCCCTCCCATCGCCATGCCGCGAGCGAATTCGTCGGTCTTGCGGGCTGCGTTGTGAAGCGGGCGGGGTAGCCGCCGCGCCAGTCGCTTGGCAAGGTCGCGCAGGCCGAGAAACTCGCGGCTCGACACGAGGCGCGCAAGATAGGCGGAAAGTCCACCCACCGGCGGCGCGATCGACATGTCATTGTCGTTAAGGATCACGATCAGCCGGTTTCCGGCCTCGCGTGCATTGTTCATCGCCTCATAGGCCATGCCCGCCGACATCGCCCCGTCGCCGATCACCGCAATGCCTTTGCCCGGCCTGCCCGCGAGCTTGCTGGCGACAGCAAAGCCCAACGCCGCGCTGATCGACGTCGAACTGTGCGCCGCGCCGAACGGGTCATAATCGCTTTCGGCCCGCTTGGTGAAACCGGACAGGCCGCCGCCCTGGCGCAGAGTGCGAATGCGATCGCGAACAAGCTGACCGATGCGCCGGGCCGCGCGATCGCGGTGATCGGCGACGGGTCGATG
>DATEDR010000223.1:0-3522 GCA_035281605.1 Sphingobium sp. | reverse complement strand
AGAATCCGGCCGCATTCGAATTGCAGGCGCAGATCGCCAGCTACATGTGGTGCGAGCGCGCGGGTGAAGCCTTCCACGTCGAACCGCCAGTCCGGATCGCCATAGTCGACACCCCAGCCACCGCCGAGATTGACTACCGTCAAGCCCAGACCATGCTCGTTGGCCCAGGACCTGGCGAGTTCCAGTTCCATTGCGCAGAGCGCGGCATGTCCGGCGGGGTCGCGGTTGTTGGACACCGTGTGGAAATGGAATCCTTCGAACCGCAGCGCCGGGCAATGCGCCAGTAGCTTCAGGGCTTCGGGGATGTCGGATTGCGCGATGCCGAACTGGGTGGCCGCTCCTCCCATGGTGAGGGTCGCTCCCGGCACTGGGCCTGCAAGGTTCACGCGCAGCAATATGGGCAGCACCGCATCCGCCCGTGCCGCAATGGCGTTCGCGAGACGCATTGTGTGCAGGCTTTCGATGTGAAGCCGTTCGACACCCTGCGCCAGGAGCAGTTCGATGTCCTGGCGCGTGCGCGCGGGCCCACCCATGATGAGCCGGGCGTCGGCACCGACCGCATCGCGCACTTTCAGGATTTCGCCCGAAGAGGCGACCTCGAACCCGGCAACATGCGGCGCGAGCGTCTGCAATATCCGGGGGTCGTTGTTCGCCTTGACAGCGTAGAACAGTTCCGCCCGGCGCGGCAGCGATCCCGCGATGCCCTTCGCGTGGAGGCGCAGTGCATCGAGATCGTGTAGGAAGGCGCAGATCGGCCCTTCACCGTCCGCCACGGCGACGACTTGCGCGACGCTCGGTCTCAGCAGTGTCATGACAGCGCCACCGTCCGTTGCGGCAGTGCATATTTATCCTGCAGCGCAGTTCGGAGGGGATTGGGTATCTCGACATAATCGGGCCGTTCCCCGCGGCCAGCGAAACAGCTCGTGAAATTCGCTTTGGCGGGCAGGGTTTCCACTTCGAGAAGCCAGGCGACGAGACTGGCGGTGGGACTATCCTCGGCGGCGGTGGACAATGCCTCGGCAATGGAACGCCAGAGGTCGCCTTCCGGCGCATCAGCCAGAAGCGAGACTATTGCGACCACATGGTTCAACTGATTGCTGATCAGATAGTAAACGAGGCGCTGGCGCGCTTCCTCGGCGGGGAAGAATACCGATGGATCGAGTTCGAGCTTCGGCGCGATGCGTTCGAAGCGCTCGCGATCTATGCTGACCCCTTCCAGGTCGCGCACGATCAGGCGGGCTGGAGTTCCCCGGTCCAGCGCCAGAAGGCTGTTCTGGCTGTGCGCTTCGAGGCTGATGCCCGTTCGGGCGAACAGACGCAGCGACGGGAGTATGGACGTCTTGACGTAGGCGCATAGCCAGGCTTGCGCCGCGGCGAGACCCGAGAAGCCGCAGCCCATGACTTCCAACATCGGGCGGCCATTGTGGGGTGCTGGTTCCAGCAAGCCAGCCAATACGAATGCTTCTCGCCGAGGCGCATCGCGCAGGATGACGCCGGTAACTGCTTCGAGGTCGGGACGATCGATCCAGACAGCACCGGGCTCATCGAGCGTGTCGAGGCCACAGGCGGCAACCTGTTCCGCAATTGCCGCAAGCGCTCGCACGGCTGCCATGCTTCGCGCGATCTGGTCGTGCGGATTGATGCGCGCAAAATTGGTGATCCGCGCTGCGATCGGGAGCTTGATGAAGATATTCGCGCTTGGTGCGAACACTGTGCGGACCGATGACGTTGGCTGCATCGTCGCGCCTGTGGGCAGGGTGAGGATCGCGCGTCCCCGCGCGACGAGATCAGCGAATGATGGATCGTTTTCGAGGCGTGCGGCCTGCCAGGGGTGGCTCGGAATCAGAAGGCGGCCGCCGATCGCTTTTTCCGGCAGGCCGGAAAGATCGGTGAGGGTGCGGTTCACCCGCTCCTGGGCCTGCCCGTCACGCCACAACGCCGCCCCGACGTCGGTCTCGGCGATGATCCAGCGCAACTGGAAACTACGGGCGCGCTCCGGCGCATAACAGTCGATATCGTCCGCCGAAAAGCCGTCTATGCTCTTGGCAAATGGATGGAATGGATGCCCGCGCCAGAGGCTCTGCTCCAGTCCCATAGGGGAAAGATCGATGGGACGCGCCGCGCAGGCCAAGGCATGCTCTTCCGCGCCATTGAGAGCTTTGATGAGGCGCTCCCTTACCGCCTGCGAGACGGAGCCGTTCTCCTGGGCAAGGGCTTCCGTCATCAGGTTCGCAACCGGAATGGGGTCGTCGGCAACCGTTGCGGACCCATCTGCCCCTTCAATCAACACCGGCAGCCGCCAACGATGAAAGCCTCCCGGCGATGCCCGCAGGCACGAGGCGCGCAGCCTGTTCGCACCCACGTTCAAGGTGCAGGCTTCACCCTCGACCGGCACGGATGCTGTCATGCGTTCCCGCAGCCATGTATTGAGCAGGCGCTCCATCGCGATACCGGCGCGGATGACGGCGGCATCTTCGGCTGTTCTCTCCACAGGCAGGGGCATCGTCATCAGACGGGTCTCTCGATGGGGGTGAAGAAAGGAAGGCGGCGGCCCGTGCATGCAGGCCGGCGACGAGGCGTCGTGTTAGAAGAGGGGCAAGACCGTGCCGATGTTCCTGTCCTCAGCCCTGCCGAGGATCGCCTTTGCGCAGGCGATATCATCGATCGCCATGCCCATCGGATTCAGCAGAATGATTTCATCATCCGTCTCGCGACCAGGTTTGGACCCGACGATGATCTCGCCAAGCTCCGCATGCAGTCGCTCGCGCGAAAATTCGCCGGCTTCGACGAGCAGGTTGATGATCTTCTTCTCGCGGTTCGACTGGTCCCAGTCGTCGACAACGACCTTGTCGACCTTGAGGAACACATCTCGCTCCACGTCCATGATCGACACGTTGGCCAGGAACGTGCCTTTGCTGAGCCAGTCGAAAGCGAGATAGGGCTTGTCGGTCAGTGTGCAGGTGATCACCACCAGACAGTCGCGAACTGCTGCTTCCGCGCTTTTCGTGACGGCAATGACGAGGTCGCCGAAGCGCTGGCTAAGCCGGGCGGCAAGCGCGTGCGCGGCCTCTTCGCGTAGATCGAACAACCGCAGCGCCTTCACGCCCGCAAACTGCTCGAGCAACATCTGGGCCTGTCGCTCGGCAATCGGGCCGCAGCCGATGATCGCGGCTTCCTCGAAGCCCTTCCGCGCCAGATGCCGTGTAGCAACGCCGGTGACTGCGGCAGTTCGCATCGCGCTCAGAAGTCCGCCTTCCATGATCGCCATGGGATAGTTGGTCTCGGGATCGTTGAGCACAATGACGGCGCTCGCCCGCTCCATCCCCCTCCTGGCCGGATTGTCATGCTTGGAGCCGATCCATTTGAGCCCGGCGACGGGGTGCTCGCCGCCGATCCAGGCCGGCATGGCAATGATGCGATCGGCGATATGCTGCGTGCGGGGGCTACGCAGATAGGGCTTGAGCGGCTGCACGAAGTCGCCGGCAGCATGGCTACGGAAGCCCGCCTCGATCGCGCTCATAT
>DATEDR010000222.1:0-2249 GCA_035281605.1 Sphingobium sp. | reverse complement strand
TTTTCGGCGGCTTCGATGCTGTCGGTCGTCATGGCGGCTGCTATAGGCGAGGGCGATGACCCGCCGCTACGCCAAAAATCTGCCCACGATCTGGCTGATGACCGACGAGCGCGTGGGTAAGGCGGCATTGCTGGCGGCGGTAGAGCGGCTGCCGCGCGGCAAGGCGGGAATCGTCTTCCGCCATTATCGCACCGACCGGACGGAACGCCGCGCCCTGTTCGACCAGATTGCCGCCCTCGCGCGGCGGCGGCGGCTGGTGCTGATGCTGGCGGGATCGGCGCGCGAGGCGGCGGCATGGCGCGCGGACGGCTGGCATGGACGGGACGGGCGAAGGGCGGCGCGGCGCCTGCTCCACAGCATGCCGGTGCATGACGCGCGGGAACTGGTCGCGGCATCGCGGGCGAGGGCGGACTTCGTCTTTCTATCGCCTTTATTTCCGACGCGCTCCCACCTCGGCGCGCGCGTGCTGGGACGCGCAGGCTTCGCTGCCCTTGCGCGGCGGACGGACATACCAGTGATCGCTCTGGGAGGCGTTCGCGCGGCGCATGGTCGCCTGTTGCCGACTATCGGCGCCTCAGGATGGGCAGCGATCGACGGACTTACGTCCTGAGAAGAGGTCGGGAGATGATTACGATGGGTGGGGAGCGGATTCGCGGCTTCCCTCAGCACCGTCGTTCCCGCCTGCGTGGGGACGACGAAGATGGGGAGTGGAATGGCAGCTTTGGCCGCAAGATTGGCAGAAGCAGATTATCAGAACCAAGGTGGGTTCCTGTATGGCGCGGCTTGGCGTAAGCGTTGCTGTCTTGGGGGGATGGACGATGCGACGGAATGCGGTTCTGCTGTTGGTAGCTTTGCTCACTTCGTGTGGGAGCAAGCCCCAGAACATGAAGTCGTCGGAGATGCTCAGTTTGCCAGAAATCGCAACTGAGCCTGCACCGAATATACCGGCCACAGCTGCAACCGCAGCTGGACCCCGCATCGCATACAGCTATGCTGTCACCTACGCATTCGACCGGCGCACTGTCGCGCGGGTGCAAGGACGGCAAATCGCGTTTTGTCGGCGACTGGGATCCCAACGATGCCTAGTGGTAAAATCCACGCTCAACACGCCGGGGCCGCATGACCACATCGTGACGGATGAGGCGGTACTGTTAGTAGATGCCCGGATAGCCAATGAGATAAACCGGCAACTCGATGTGCTCGCGATCTCGGACGGGGCAACGATGTCGAACCGGCAGGTCGAGGCAGAAGATGTGACGCGGCAGGTCATAGACGCGGACGCGCGGGTACGGGCCAAGCAAGCGCTTGCCGAGCGGCTGCTCGCCATCATCCGGTCCGGCAACGGTAAGGTCAGCGAGTTGGTGGAGGCTGAGCGCGCCTATGCCGCTACGCAAGAGGAATTGGACAGCGCACGCGCGGAGCAGGCGGGTCTTGCGCAGCAGGTTGCGATGTCGAGGGTCTCCATCAATTACGCTTTCAATGACACCCCCGGGCGAGGCTCGCCAATTCGTAGCAGCCTTGCCGAGACGGGCGAGACGCTTAGCATGAGCATCGCCGCGCTTTTGACCGCCATCGTCGCCGCCCTGCCCTGGTTGTTCGCAGGAGCGATTGCGATTGCGCTTGTCCGGTGGATACGCCGGAAAATGGGTTGGCGCTGGCCCCGACGAACACAATCCGTCCTACCCCCAGCTTGATCGGGGCAATTCATCGTCGGCCAATGTCCGCTTGCAGTAGACCTATTTGTGGTCGCCTATCGACCGGGATTGGTCGTAAGACGACCTTTTCCATCCCGGCCACGAGCCGGGATTCCGCTGTATTGCATCGACAAAGCCCGGAGTGACAGGATGGATTGTAGGAACAACCGCCGCGTTAGCTGACATGTAATTCTGTCAGAGGAAGGCTGGGGAACGCCGCAGCGTCCCTCAACCGATCAGAATTTGAAGACCGTGCCCAGATAGACGGCCTGATTATCCTGCCGATCGTCGGTCATGGGGGTCAGGCGGCCGACCACGCTGTTGTTGTAGCGCAGGCCCGCGGTGACGTTGAGGTTGCGCGTCAGCGAATAGGAACTGGCCAGATCCAGCGAATAATCCTTGTCCGCATTGGGATTGCGGACGGCCTGGCCGGGTTCGCGGCGGCTTTCGATCATCACCTTGGTGCTGAAGCGATTCTTCTTGGCCTGGTCGAGCGAGAAAGTCTTCGCGCCTTCGATCTGTTCGATCGAGACCGGGTCCAGTTCCTTGCGGCCG
>DATEDR010000221.1:0-2561 GCA_035281605.1 Sphingobium sp. | reverse complement strand
ACGGCGGCTGGCGGCTTCACGCATGGCTTTCCTCCACGCCACCCCAAAAAGCACAAAGCCTCCCCGCAAAGGCGGGGGTGGGCGGCAGAGAGCGACCAAGAGGCCCGGCTCCAGTGGCCGGCGGCACCGCAGGGCGAAACGACGTGGAGCACCCCGAGCGCAGCGAAGGGGTTGCCGCCGGCCGCGACGGGCCTAGCCGGGAGCGCCGCCCGCACCCGCCGTACCGGGAGAGGCACAAGCAAAGCAACGCCGCCGCGCCGGAGCGCGGCGTCCGCAGCCACGCCAGCGATCGTGACCGGATGGCCGAGACCTGCCAGGGGCTCGGCGGAGACCGGCGCCCAAGCGGCGGTCGAAGTAGAGCGCGGTCGCACGGACGTGCGAGGCGCCAGCTCTATTTTGCTATGGTTGGCGACCTGCGCGCATTGAGCGCTTCAAGCGCAATCCCAAGACCATCACCGACAATCCAGCGCGCCCGTTCAAGATGCGAATGCCAACAGGCCTCCGCATCGCCTTGGGTGACATCGATGTGCATCAATGAGGTGGCCGCGTCCTGCCAGTCGCGGCCGAGGTCGTCCGCCTCAAGCAGCGCAGCGTAGAGCGCGAGATGCCGTCGATCATAATCGACCACCGCATTTCCCGTTGGTGCCAGCCGATCGACAACGTCCATGGTGTCCGTCCTCCAGAACCCGCACTTCTAACGAATAGGAACTATCGTTCCTAGAACTTTCGTTCCAGCTACCTGATTCCATCTGGATGGATCTGAAGCATGTTCTGGCGACGAATCTCCGTCGACTTCGCCATGAGCGTGATCTGACGCAAGAAGATGTTGCTGATCTGACAGGACTAAGTTCGCGATACGTTGGCTCGATCGAGCGAGCACGCGTGTCGGCCAGTGTCACGGTGCTCGGCAAGCTGGCCGAAGCGCTTAACGTCGAGGCGTCTCTTCTTATAAGATCGTGATCATCTGATCGTAAATTGTGTCCAACCCCATGACGATATCGATGCGAACCTAGTTCGCATTCAGTATTTTGCGGGGGCCGGAACGGATCATGCGCGAGCCTGCATCCAACAGTCGCCGCACATATGATTTTCGATGTTCACCGTCGCCGGGCCAGTCGCCAGGTCCGAGCAGGATATCGGCCGTCTCCTTCAGACTGGCACCCGTGTCGCGCGCGTCGACTGCTTGCAGGGCGAGCAGTCTGCGGGCCAGTCGCCCGTGCCGGGGTCCTGCCGCCACCGCAGCGCGGAGCGTCTCGATTACGGCGATCTGGGCGTCGAGACGATCGTCATCGGTCAAGTCGAAGCGCAGCGCGACTGGGCCTGCTGCCATAGTACCATCGATCACGTCGAGCCGGACGAGTTCACCGCCACAGTCGATCAGCAGATGTTCGCCGCGCGGGCCGCGCATCGTGCGTGCATCAGCCGAAAGCGCGTCGAAGAGCCGCGCGCCCATGCCCACTGGCTCCACAGCCCGCACAGATAGGACGCGTGGGTCAACGGCCGCCGACCACATCGGCAGAATGGAGGCGCAGCTCTGTTCCGGGTCTTCAGGGAAAGTGCAGCCCCCAATGCGCGACGAAGTCGGCACCAGCGGCCACGCCGGTCCGAGGCAGCGCTGGCAGTCGGGAATAGGCTGCGCGATAAGCCGGATCACGCCGGAGCACCTCCCACGCAAGCGCGGGACGACCGCGCCGCGCGATGGCCTCATGGGCTGCGGTATCCAGCATGCCCGCCATTGCGCCTCAGCCCATCTCGCCCATCTGGGACCGGATAAACAGCGCCGCGGCCTCGGTTTGGTAGGGACGCAGCGCGTCGATCGCGGGCAGATGATCAGGAACGTGATCGCCAAGGAGGATCGAGGGACATTGTCCTTCGACATTGCCCAGGTTGGGACGATGCTGGGCATAGCCGACGAGCGCGGCCAGTTCGGGCGAGAAGTGGCGCGCCACCTGCGGCGGATAGACCAGCCATTGCAGCTCGAAGGGTTTCAGCCAGCCGAGGCAATAGCTGATCACGATACCGCGTCGTGGCGCCGCGCTGGCGTTGCGGCCGCCCCCGTGGAGAGTGGAGCCGAGGAAGATCAGGGCGTCACCCGGCAATACCGTCGGCACCACCGCGTCCTTCTCGGGAAGAACGGGAATGTCCTGGTCGAACTGGCTTCCTGTCCACAACCGCGTACCGCCATTCAGCCTCGTGAAGGTGGTTAATGGCCACATGACGTTGACCAGATATTCCAGGGTGCCCTTGGGTCCACCCCACATGTCCTGGTCGCGATGCGGTAGCTGCGGCAAGGCGCCGGGATGGATCTCGATCGCCTGCGTCAGGTTGAGCGCGATCCGCTCGCACCATGGCAGGAGCATCTGCTCGACGATCTCCAGGATCAGCGGATGCATCGCCAAGCGTTGGATCGCCGACGAGCAGGTCAGCAGCGAACCGAAACGCTTGGTCCGCTCGCCGTAGAAGGCGCCCTGGCACAAGGGTGTCGCGGCGAAGCAAGGATCGAGGTCCGCCTCGATGCCCGCGATCAGGGCAGGCTCGACGGCGCGCCCGAACACGCACCA
>DATEDR010000220.1:0-5843 GCA_035281605.1 Sphingobium sp. | reverse complement strand
CGTGTTCAAGCGCGACCGGGAGGGCAATCTGCTCGATGCGCAGGGCAAGATCGTGTCGAACGACGATCCGGAGAAGTGGCGGAAAAAGGGTGAGGGTAAGTTCGTGCCCGTCGGCACCAATCCGGGCAAGTCGGTCCACCTGATGGACATCCATGCGGAAAAGGGGCTGCAATGCGCGGACTGCCATTTCGCGCAGGACAGCCATGGCAACGGCTTCATCTATGGCGAGGTGGCGAACGCGATCGAGATCGGGTGCAAGGATTGCCACGGGACGGTCGATGCCTATCCGACGCTGCTGACGTCGGGGCCGGCGGCGCCGCCCAAGGGGAATAATCTTGCCTTGCTGCGTAACCCGGATGGCAAGCGGCGCTTCGAATGGTTCTATGATGCGAGCGGGCGGCGCAAGCTGATCCAGCGGTCGATCGTCGATCCGAAACTCGAATGGGAAGTCAGCCTCGTCAAGGATGCGGTGGACGCCACCAGCCCGCATTTCAACGCCAAGGCGGCGCGCGCCAAGCTGATGAGCCGGTCGGGCGCGGAGGATGGCAGCTTCGCGTTCGGGCCGGGCGTCGCGAAGGAAGACCGCGCGCATGGCGATGACAGCATGGCCTGCTTCACCTGCCACCTCAGCTGGACGACCAGTTGCGGCGGGTGCCATTTGCCGATCGAGGCGAACTGGAAGACCTCGCTGCACCATTTCGATGGTGAGGAGACGCGCAACTTCGCGACCTATAACCCGCAGGTGGCGCGCGACGAGATGTTCCAGCTTGGCAAGCATATGACGACCAAGGGGAATGAGACGGCGCCGGTGCGGTCGACCTCCGCGCTGGTGCTGTCGTCTACCAATATCAACCGCGAGCGCATCTATATCCAGCAGCCGCCGGTGTCGGGCATCGGCTTTTCGTCCCAGGCGTTCGCGCCGCATTTCCCGCATACGGTGCGGAAGACCGAGACGAAGACCTGCTCCGACTGCCATCTGTCGGCGAAGGACGACAATAATGCGATCATGTCGCAGTTGCTGCTGCTGGGCACGAACTTCGTCAATTTCGTTGGGCTGAATGCCTGGACGGGCCTGGAAGGCGGGTTCGAGGCGATCCGGGTCACCGAATGGGACGAGCCGCAGGCGGTGATCGGCAGCTATCTCCAGAAATATGCCTATCCCGACTATTGGAAGCTGCATGTCGAGCAGAATGGCCGCGAACTGAAGAATTGGGTGCGTGGGCGTTTCTTCGACAAGAAGGGGTCGGGCGAGACGCGGCCGGTCGAGGAATTCCGCAATGTCGTAAAGGGCACGGCGGGGCGCGTGGGCTGCCTGCAACTGCGCGGCGAATATATGTTCGTCGCCGAAGGCAAGGGCGGTTTCCGCGTCTATGATGTGGCGTCGATCGCGAACAAGGGCTTTTCCGAACCGATCGTGAGCGGGCCTTTCTCGAAGCTCGGTCATAATACGGGCGTCGCCACCAAGAACGCGACCTGCATGGCGCTTGCGACGAACCAGCCGATCAATCCGTTGCGCAGCACCAAGGAATTACGGGAGATCAACCAGGAGCAGCCCTTCCTGGCCGTCTACAGCTATGCGGCGGTGACGGACAGCGTCGAGGGGCTGATCATGGTCAATATCGAGACGCTGGCCGATGGCGAGTTCCGCAATAATTTCCTGAAGCGCGCCGTCACCTGGAACCCCGATGGCGTGCTGGACGGCGCGCGACATATCCAGCTGGCAGGGCAGATCGCCTATATCACGGCCGATGTGGGACTTGTGGTGGTGGACCTGGCCGATCCGCTGCATCCGAAGCTGGCGGCGGTGCGGCCTATGCGGGACGCGCGGGCGAGCGCTATCCAGTTCCGCTATCTGTGGGTGACGGACGCGGAGGGGCTGAAGCTGTTCGACGTTACGCGGCTGGCCGATCCGGTGGCGGTGCCTTCCGCGACGGTGCCGCTGGCGGATGCGCGGCGCATCTATCTCGCGCGCACCTATGCCTATGTCGCGGCCAAGGCGGAGGGGCTGGCGATCATCAACATCACCAATCCGTTGCGCCCGAGCGTCTATGCCAAGGAGACGTTCGGCGGGCAGATGACCGATGTGGAGGATGTGATCGTCGGCACGACCAATGCGTCGCTGTTCGCCTATGTCGCGGATGGGCGCGCGGGCATGAAGGTGATCCAGCTCACCAGCCCGGCGAGCCAGCCCAATTTCTACGGCTTCTCCCCCGCGCCCAAGCCCGAACTGATCGCCTGGGCGCGAACGCCTTCGCCAGCGCTGGCGCTGTCCAAGGGGCTGGATCGGGATCGGGCAGTGGACGAGACTGGCGGGCAGATCGCTGTATTCGGGCGGATCGGCTCGCGGCCGTTCACGCGCAGCGAGATGGAGCGGCTGTTCCTGACGTCGCAGGGCATACCGTACAAGGTAAGCGATGAGGTGGATATGAAGGGCTGGCGGCCGCCATTGTTGCGGTGAGGGATTTAGCCGCTAACGATCATTTGTTGCCGTTTAGAGTTGGCGCGAGGTCATCCGATACCGGACACTTGAACGGGCTGGAAATCCAGTCTTCTGCTCATCGAGCAATCTCGATTTGCGACGCAATCAAGGCCCGTTACGCCATCAGAACCAACTGAGGCGCATTTAACCCCCAGCAGATGCCCCTTATGTCTGAATTCTATCTCGCGGCATTGCTTCGTCCGGATATATTTCCCGAAATTCCAAGTCCCGGTATGTTGTATGTAGCCATCGGGAACAGAGATGTCCCCGCTGAACGTCCCGTTCACAAGAATACTCATTTTGATGAGGCGAGGGCCAGGGACTATGCCTGAATAGCCTGTACCCCGATATTCTCCGACAACGTCACGCGTCGTTATTCTCGTTCCATCGTCGGCTGAGCAAGCAACAGATATTGAACTCGCTGCGAAGAGGAGAGCAAACGCTCGGGCAGATGACATAGGCCGAGAATAGAGCATTGCTTTGCTGTTTTAGCAATGTCTCCTTTCCGCTTCACCACTTCACGAACCCGTCTGTCGCCTAACCACCCTTTTCCGTCATGCCAGCGAAGGTTGGCTTCTCGGGACGTGATGCGCGACATGGCCTGAGACCCCAGCCTTCGCTGGGTGACGGTATGGTAAGCATCGAATTCACGCCGGCCGCTCGTCGATCAGCGACCGCACCAACGGCTGCATGCCGGCATCGAATTTCGCCAGTATCGTGTGTTCGTCTGTTGTCGCGAAATGGGTGACGAGACCATGCTCCGTCCAGCGGTGGAGGGCGTAGGCGGGGGCGTCCGCTACGATCATGGGGCGATTGTCCGGGGCGTCCGGGTCCATCGGGCGGAGGTCGAGGGCCAGTTGCGGGGCGGTTGAGGAGCAGATGGCGACGGTGGTGCCGTTCCACGGAGCGGTGATCGTGCGGTGCAGGTGACCGCAGACCAGGGCCGCGATGTTCGGGCGGTTCTTGATCGTCGCGGCGAAGCGTTGGACCCAGGGTTCGTCGGGGTGGGTGTTCATCCAGTCGATGCCGACCTCCACCGGAGGATGGTGCATGACGATGAGGGTGGGCGTTTCAGCGTCCTCATCAAGGCGGGCGGCGAGCCATTGCGCGCGAACATCGCAGAAGGCCCCACCGTGGCGGCCGGGCTCAAGCGTATCGAGTACGATGATGCGGCGCTTTCCCAGCGGGATGACATAATGGACGAAACCGTCCTGCTGGGTAATGTGGGGGAAATGCTGGGCGAAATTGGCGCGGTCATCATGGTTGCCCATGCACGGCCAGATGGGGAAGCTGCACTGGTTGAAGGCGTTGGCGAGGCGGCGGTAGCTGTCGGGGTCGCCGCGGTCGGTGAGGTCGCCGGTCGCGAGCAGCAGGTCGGGGCGATTGGGGCCTTCGTTCAAGACGCGCAGAACCTGGTCGAGGCGCTTGCGGTTGAACTCCGCGGGATTGTCGGGGTCAAAGCCCAGATGGATGTCCGTGACCTGTGCGATTAGCATGGTTTGTCCTTTCCTAACCGCCGCCAGTAGCTGAAGAGAGGCGTGTTCCTGCCTCCGCAGGAACACGGCTGGTTACATCCATTCTGGCTGCGCGCGCGGCAGGCGTCCATGGGGCGCCGTCATCCATATGATAGCTGTGGCACATGGCGCAGCCCGACGGGACGTCTGCCTTCGCCTTTTCGCCGCCATGGCAGGTGCGGCAGCTGTTGAGCCTTGGCAGCAGCAGCTGGCGTGCATCGTGCGATTTGGGCGCGGCGTGGCAGCTTTCGCAACTCTCGGTGCGGTGGGCGTTGTGATCGAACCAGCCGTTCATCATGTAGCGCATCGGCTGGTGGACGGGCGTTACCTGCCAACTGGCCCCGCCGCCGGTGACGGTGTGGCAGTCGTAGCAGGCTCCGCCCTTCGAGAAGACGGCGCGGATGGCGTCGTCGGCGCGGGAGGGGCGGGCGGCGGCGGCGCCGAAATAGGCGTGGTAGACCTTCCCTTGCGCATAATCGCCGGGGCGGCGGCGGGCCATGCCGCCGAGTGACAGCGGTTGGGCGGGGCCGGTCGACCGGTAATAGGCGCGCAGGTCCGCGATCACCTGTTCAGGTTGGCCGTGGCGCAGGGTCCGGACGGTGCCGCCGATCGTTTCGAAAGCGAGGCTGTGGCAGGATTGGCAGTCGCGCTCCATGTCGACGGGGAGGAAGCGCACGCCGTCGGCGGTCGGGCGGTGGCAATCCTTGCAGGCGAGGGCGTCGCCATAGCCATTTTGCGCGCTGAGCGTGCGGGCCATGCGGGCGACGCCGCCGGTTTTTGACAGATGGATGTCGTGCGGGAATTTGAGGCCGCTGTCGTCCATCGGTCTGGCGTCGAGTGAGGCTCGGGTGAAGCGGGGGTGCTTGCCCGGCTGATATTGGACCAGTGCCGAGAATTGCGGGTGGTCGGTGCCGAAGTCGCTGGCGTTGGCGAGCTTTGTGTCCTTGAGCCGGTCCTTCAGCGTGCCGTGGCAGTCGGCGCAGAAAGCCTGAGGCGTGGGCTGCATCGGGCCGGCGCCTTCATGCTCGCGGTGGCAGTCGACGCAGGCGCCTTCGGGCTGTTTGCCGAAGGTGGCGGCGACGCTGGTGAGCAGCTTGCCGCCGATGCCTGGTTCGGCCCGAGCCATGGCGATGCGCGCGGTGGGGGCGTGGTCGTGCACCGATTTGTGGCAGGTCTGGCAGGCGGAATCGCGAACCGACACGAACGCCTTTTGGTGGCAGGTCTCGCATTTGCCTTCGAGCGCATGGTGCGCCTGGCTCAAGGGGCCGGAGGACCACGCCTTGTCGCCGGTTACGCTGTAGATGTTGCGCATGTCGGCGGCGGGGCGGCTGGCGTAGCTCCAGATCGGGATGGCGAGGAAGCCGATCAGGATGGCAAGGGCCAGCCCCCATGCCGTGAGGCGCTTGCCCGGCAGGTGGCCGCGCAGCGAGAAGACGCGGGCCTCCTCCTTTTCCTCCGAGGCTTCGGACACGGCATCGACGCGGCGGATAGTGAGGATGGTGGCGCCGTCTTCGCGGGATATGGTGACGCGATGGCCGCCGAAGCGCAGTTCCGCGCCCTTGGCCGTGTCGATCTCGGCGGCGCGGGTCGTGCGGCCCTCCAGATCGAAGCCCAATGTGCCGGTCGCGCGGACGCGGATGGTGCGGTCGTCGACATGCTCGATGCGGGCGTGGTCGGGCTCCAGCGCGAGATCGGGGAGGTGGATGTCGTTGGTCGACGCGCGACCGAGCGAGAGCTGGGGCTTGGCGAGCGTGGCCGTGCGGACGATCTCGCGGCCATCGGCGGTGAGGCTGATCTGGCGGAGTTGGAAGCTCATCGGGCGCTCACCAGTAGAAGAAGACGCTGACGAT
>DATEDR010000219.1:0-9202 GCA_035281605.1 Sphingobium sp. | reverse complement strand
CGGGGCGAGCAGGCCGTCGATACCGACATGCCGCTCGCATCCAAATTCGGAGCCCTGCCTGCGCGAACCAGACAGGCGCGCCCGACCGCATTTCTGACCATCATGGAAGGGTGCGACAAATTCTGCACCTATTGCGTCGTTCCTTACACGCGCGGCGCGGAAATCAGCCGCAGCTGGGACGCGATCCTGGACGAAGCCCGGGCGCTGGTCGACGGCGGTGTGCGGGAGATCACGCTGCTCGGCCAGAACGTCAATGCCTGGCAAGGGGAAGACGACAGGGGCCACCGCCAAGGCATGGACGGCCTCGTCCGCGAACTTGCCCGAATCGATGATCTCAAGCGCATCCGCTATACCACCAGCCATCCTAACGACATGAGCGACGGCCTGATCGCCGCGCATGGCGAAGAACCCAAGCTGATGCCCTTCCTCCACCTGCCAGTGCAATCGGGCAACGACCGCGTTCTCAAGGCGATGAACCGCAGCCATAGCGCGGAAAGCTATCTCCGCATCATCGAGCGCGTCCGCGAGGCTCGGCCGGACATCGCCTTGTCGGGCGATTTCATCGTCGGCTTTCCTGGGGAAACCGA
Organism: Sphingobium sp.; assembly: GCA_035281605.1. GTDB lineage: Bacteria > Pseudomonadota > Alphaproteobacteria > Sphingomonadales > Sphingomonadaceae > Sphingobium. Next base: position 8,615 of record DATEDR010000219.1, on the reverse strand, counting down.
CGCAGAGTTTGAAGATACGCTGAGGATCGTCGAGCAGGTGCGCTACGCCCAATGCTATTCTTTCAAATATAGCTCCCGCCCCGGCACGCCCGCCGCCGGCATGGACGGTCACATTCCGGCCGACGTGATGGACGAACGGCTGGCGCGCTTGCAGGCGCTGATCAATCGGCATCAGGTCGAATTCAACGCGGCAACCGTTGGACGCCGCACCGACATTCTTTTGGAACGCAAGGGGCGTCATCCCGGCCAGCTCATCGGCAAGACGCCGTGGCTTCAATCCGTCCACGTCACCGCCCCCGATTTCGGAATGGGGGACATGGTCGAAGTCGACATCATCAGCGCCGGTCCCAACAGTCTGGCCGGCGAACCCAGAAGGAGGAAGGCCGCTTGAACCAACTCAAAGTCGTTCCCGCACAGGCGAGAACCCATCTCCGGACCTGCCCGCCAGGGGCAACCGGGAGGAGATGGATGCCCTGTACGGGCATGACCGTTGGGAAGGGAGGCTGCTGAATGTCCAAGAAACCGAACCAAAATCATCGCGCGGAGACGGTCGAACGGGCCCGGCTGGAAGTGGTGTTCGATCGCCCGCACCTGCTGGGCGCTCTTTTCGGCCAATATGACCAGAATCTGGTCGCGATCGAAAACCGGTTGGGCGTCTATATCGCGGCGCGCGGCAACAAGCTGCAGATCGAAGGAGAAGCCGAGGCCGCCGCCCGCGCCCGCGACGTGATGACAGGCCTCTACAACCGCATCGTCGCCGGGCAGGAAGTCGATACGGGGGCTGTCGAGGCGGTTATCGCCATGTCTGCCGAGCCAACGCTGGACGGCATCATCCGCCATGATGTCGCCGAGCCGCCCAAGGTGATGATCCGTACGCGCAAGAAGACGATCGTCCCGCGCTCGGCAACGCAGGTCACCTATATGGAGGCGCTGACCCGCAACGACATCATCTTCGCCCTGGGCCCGGCAGGCACGGGCAAGACCTATCTCGCCGTCGCGCAGGCGGTCAGTCAGCTCATCACCGGAAGCGTGGATCGACTGATCCTTTCGCGACCGGCGGTGGAGGCTGGCGAACGGCTGGGCTTCCTGCCCGGCGACATGAAGGAGAAGGTCGACCCTTATCTCCGCCCGATCTACGACGCGCTTTACGATACCTTGCCCGCCGAACAGGTCGAGCGCCGCATCGCGTCGGGCGAGATCGAGATCGCGCCCCTGGCCTTCATGCGCGGCCGCACGCTTTCCAACGCCTTCATCGTGCTGGACGAAGCGCAGAACACCACCATCGCCCAAATGAAGATGTTCCTCACCCGCTTTGGCGAAGGCAGCCGCATGGTCATCTGCGGCGATCCCCGCCAGGTCGACCTGCCGCAACCGGGCATATCGGGGCTTGCCGACGCGGTCGCCCGGTTGGAAGGCGTGGACGGCATCTCCATCGTGCCGTTCGGAATCGGCGATGTCGTTCGCCACCCGGTGGTCGGGCGGATCGTGCAGGCCTATGAAGGGCCAGACGCTTAATGATCGAAGTCGCCCTTCTGCACGAACAAGGCTGGCCGCCGCTTGATTGGGAGACGCTGGCCCAGCGCGCGGTCGCGGCCGCGATCATCCACAGCCCCTATTCGGCCTTCGCGACCGATGAGGCGCTCTATGAAGTCGCGGTCAAGTTGACCAGCAACGAAGAGGTCCATCAACTCAACCGCGCCTATCGGGACAAGGACAAGCCGACCAACGTCCTGTCCTTCCCGATGGTGCAGTCCGACCTGTTGGAGGCGACCGGCAACACCGACGACGGCGAGGTGTTGCTGGGCGACATCGTCCTTGCGGAGGGCGTCTGCGCGATTGAAGCGGCGGAAAAGGGCATCTCCATAGCCGATCACGCGACCCATCTCATCGTTCATGGGACTTTTCATTTGCTCGGATATGATCATATGGAAGATGCCGAGGCCGAAGCGATGGAAGCGCTGGAGACGCAATCGCTGTTGAGCCTGGGACTTTCCGATCCCTATGGGGACAGGTAAGGCGCGCTGGAACAGGGAACAGGAAAAACGATGGCGGAAGGCAGTCCGAAGGACGGCAACGGTTCAAAGGAATCGGACAGTAGCGGCCAGGAAGGCGGTTTATGGAGCGGCCTGAAATCGCTGCTCTTCGGTGAGGAAGAGAGCCACAGCCTCCGCCGCGAATTGGAGGAAGCGCTCGACGAGTATGACGAGGACGAGCAGGAAGAAGGCGCTTCCGCTCCTGCGAAGGGCGACCTGTCGGCTATCGAGCGGCAGATGGTCCGGAACCTGCTGCATTTTTCCGAACATACGGTGGACGATGTGGCCGTGCCGCGGGCGGACATCATCGCGATCGAGGAAAAGGCCAGCTTCGCTGAACTGGCTGAACTGTTCGCGGAAGCAGGCCACAGCCGCATCCCGGTCTATCGCGAGAATCTCGACACCATCGTCGGGATGGTCCACATCCGCGACGCCTTCGCCATATTGGCCGGCAAGGCTGCGGTTCCCGACACGCTGGAACCGTTGATCCGCCAGCCGCTTTATGTGCCCGAAAGCATGGGTGCGCTGGACCTGTTGGCGGAAATGCGGGCGAAGCGTACCCATTTGGCCATCGTACTCGACGAATATTCGGGCACCGAAGGGCTGCTGACCTTTGAGGACCTGGTCGAGGAAATCGTCGGCGAGGTCGAAGACGAGCATGATGACGCGCCCGAGGCGCTGCTGGTGCCGCTGGAAGGCGGCCTGTGGGAAGCCGACGCGCGCGCGGAACTGGACGACGTAGCCAAGGAAATCGACGAGAAGCTTGCCGACATCGAAGAGGATGTCGATACACTGGGTGGCCTTGCCTTCGTCATCGCAGGGCGCGTGCCTCATGCGGGCGAGATATTGCAGCATGAGCAGAGCGGCTGGCGGCTTGAAGTGGTCAGCAGCGATGGACGCAGAGTTACGCGGCTGCGCCTGCACCCCCCGGCCGAAGCCGAGATAGACGCGGAGGAGTAAGGCCCCGATTAGCGACGCCAGCGGCGAAAGCCTCTGCAACGCTCGCGAAATATTAAGGGTGATCGATTACCCGTTCTCCCGCTCCCGCCTTTGGGAGCCATCTGGGAAAATGGGTACGGACGTGCGGTACGAACGAATGTCACTGTCTCGTTCGAGACGTTTCACCCTGCCCCTCGGAGCGTCCGCGAGTAGCCAGCAGAAATGGCTGCTGATGCTGATCTGGTTGGTGACGATCTTTTTCGTGGCCGTGGCGCCGCCCTTTCAGGCGCCCGATGAAAATCAGCATTATATGAAAGCGTTGCTGCTGTCAGAAGGACGGGTGTTAGCCGAACATCGCCAGGACAGGATCGGCGCATTGCTGCCCCGCGCGGCTGTCGAACTACATGCCGTCGATTTCCCGACTGATGTGCCGCCCACGCAACGGCGGTTCGAACTTGCTTCGCTCACCAAGGCATGGACCGCCGACGCCGCCCGCACCGGCCGCGCTTTCGCCGAATTCCCCAACGTCGCTAGTTACGCGCCTACCCTCTATGCGCCCGGAGCGGCAGGGTTGATGATCGGGGACGCACTGGGCCTGCCCCGGCTCGGCAGCTTCTATGTCGGACGGATTGTCAATGCCGTGACCGGGCTGTTGCTGCTGAGCCTAGCATTGGCCTTGCTGCCCTTCGGCCATAATGCCGTACTGGCGGCGGCGCTGCTGCCCACATTCTGCTATCAGACAGCATCCCTCTCGCCCGACGCTGGGATAAACGGGGTCGGCTTCGTGGCCCTGGCGCTTGCCCTTCGCGTCGCGTCCCAAGGCAGCACCGCCCCGCGCGCGGCTGGCCTGCTGATCACCGCGCCTCTCCTCGCTCTGGCAAAAGGGGTGTATCTGCCGCTGATGGCGGCTGGGCTGCGCTGGCCGGACGACCGGCGCGACCGACGGCCATGGCTGATCATCGGCGCGACGGCGCTGGGCGCTGCGGCCTTCATCGGATGGATGAAGATGTCGGGCGGCAGTCAGGCGCTTTACCACATCATGTCGCGCAAGACCGGCGAAAATGTCATGACGGCACCCCTCACCGCCCAGCTTGCCGTCGTCATCACCGATCCTCTTGCCTATGCCCGATTGCTTTACGAAAGCGTGGTGGAACGGGCACCCGTCTATGCGCTCCAGATCGTCGGGCGTTTCGGCTGGAATGCGATTCTGCTGCCGTTGGCGGCCTATCCCTTGGCAGCGTTGATGCTGTGCGCGGCGGTGCTGAGCGGATCCGGCATGCGGTTCAGTGTCGGCCAGCGCCTCTGGTGGCTGCTCGTCATAGCGGGAGGGGCGTTGCTCATCGAAACAGCCATGTATCTTACCGCAACCCCGCTGGGTGCCGATTATATCCAGGGAACGCAGGGCCGCTATTTCCTGCCGCTCCTGCCATTGGCCCTGCTGGCACTCATGCCGGCCCGCGGCATGTCAGCGGCCCGCTTTGTCTTTTTCGGGTCTGCTGCGATGCTGCTGTTGATTGGGATGATGAGCGCGGTCGACAGCTTCTGGTTCCATGGCTTCGTCACCACCGACGGCATGCCGCCTTATGAGGATCTGAACCACGCCATCTGGCTTCCCTCGCCCCGCTGGTAGCCGGTGGCGGCAAAGGATCAGCCAGCCCAATCCCTCGATCCACCCCGCCAGCACATCGCTGGGCCAATGGACGCCAAGCCATATCCGGCTGACGCCGATCAGCAGGATCATCGCTCCCCCTGCCAAGCAGGCTACACGACCGCCGATCAGCATCGCCAGCGCGCCGAACAGCATCATGTTGCCCGCCGCGTGGCCGCTGGGAAAGCTGTAGCTGTGAACGATATCCAGGTGCGGGAGGAGATCTGGTCGTGGAGCGGCGAAAACCTGCTTCAGCCCCAGGTTCAGCACTGTGCCGCCAGCCATGACCAGCGCCAGCCAACGGGCCGCGGCGCGCCTGCCCCCCGCGATCAGGACCAGCAGTCCTGCCCCGATGATGAGCAGGCGCCCCACCGTGCCGCCGACCATAGAAGCCGCCTGCATCAGCGGCGTTGCCCAAGTGCCCGCAGCCCCATCGCGATACGATCCGGCTGCTCTCATGAGCCGGCCATTCAAGCCTTCCAGCAAGCCCGCGCGTTGAACAAGCGCGATTGCCAGGACGCACAGAAGCGCAAGGGCGAAAGCCCCTGCGCCTCTTGTCCGAGCGCCGCGATCAGATATGCAGCGCCCGCCCATAAGCGGCGAGCACGCTCTCGTGCATGGATTCAGAAATGGTGGGGTGCGGGAACACCGTGTGCATCAGTTCCGCCTCGGTCGTCTCCAGCGTCTTGCCAACAGTGAAGCCCTGGATCATCTCCGTAACTTCCGCCCCGACCATGTGCGCGCCCAGCAATTCGCCGGTTTTGGCGTCGAACACGGTCTTGGTGAAGCCTTCCGCCTCGCCCAGCGCAATCGCCTTGCCATTGCCGATGAAGGGGAACATGCCGACCTTCACCTCATAGCCGGCTTCCTTGGCCTTGGCTTCGGTGAGCCCGACCGAGGCGATCTGCGGATGGCAATAGGTGCAGCCCGGAATATTGCGCGGGTCCATGGCATGCGGATGCTTGCCCGCAATCGCCTCGGCCGCGATGACACCCTCATGGCTCGCCTTATGCGCAAGCCAGGGTGGCGCGGTGATGTCGCCGATCGCCCAGAGGCCCTCGACATTGGTGCGGCACATGGGATCGGTCTTGAGGAAGCCCCGCTCGTCTACCGCAACGCCCAACTCCTTGAGGCCGATATTCTCGGTGTTGGGTACGATGCCGATGGCGACGATCATATGGCTGAACTCAGCGGCCGTTTCCTTGCCGGCCTTGTCTTTGAGATTCGCCTTGATGCCCGTGGCGCCGACCTGGATATCGCTGACCCCCGCCCCGGTCAGAATAGTCATCCCCTGCTTCTTGAGCGACTTTTCGAGGAAGGCCGAAACGTCGGCATCCTCGACCGGAACGATGCGGTCCATCATTTCGACCACGGTCACGTCTGCGCCCATATCATTGTAGAAGCTGGCAAATTCTATACCGATTGCGCCGGAACCTATGACGAGCAGCTTGCTCGGCATTTCCGGTGGGGTCATCGCGTGGCGATAAGTCCACACCCGCTTTCCATCAGTGGGAGTGCCCGGCAGGTCTCGGGCACGCGCGCCGGTGGCCAGGATGATGTTCTTTGCGGTGAGTTCCTCGGTCTTGCCGTTGCTGGTCACCGCAAGCCTGCCCTTCGCGACCAGCTTGCCATCTCCCATGTGAACGGCGATCTTGTTCTTCTTCATGAGGTGGGTGATGCCCTGGTTGAGCTGCTTGGCTACCCCCCGCGACCGCTTCACTACCGCATCGATGTCGGCACTGATCTTCTCTGCCGCCAGACCGTAATCCTTGGCATGCTGCATATAATGATAGATTTCGGCCGAACGCAGCAGCGCCTTGGTCGGGATGCAGCCCCAGTTTAGGCAGATGCCGCCCAGATTTTCGCGCTCGATAATTGCCGTCTTCAGTCCAAGCTGAGCGGCCCGGATCGCCGCCACATAGCCGCCCGGGCCCGAACCCAGAACGATGACATCGTAATTCTCAGCCATGGTAAGTCTTTCTTCTATGGGAAGATCATGCTGCCTGTGATGAAAAGGGTGGCACGGCACGAGGCTGGCGATCCTCGCCGACCGCCACGAATGTGAAGGTCGCCTTCGTCACCCGGTAGGACCGGTCCTCATGCCGGGTGCGCCGCCAGGCTTCGACATCGATCTTCATCGACGTGCGCCCGACCGAATTCAACGTCGCGAAGACGGACACTTCGTCCCCGACCACCACCGGACGCAGGAAGGCCATCCCTTCGACCGCAATCGTGACCGCACGGCCAAGGCTGTGCCGGGCCGCAATAGACGAGGCGGCCGAGTCCATCAGGCTCATCAGCCAGCCGCCGAAAATATCCCCGTAGGGATTGGTGTCGGCGGGCATGGCAATGACGCGCACTGCCGGGCTTATATCCGGCGGCGTTTCTTCGAACCCGACCATCATGCAAGCATCCCCAAGGGATTTTCGACCAGCTGCTTAAACGCCTGCATCAGGCGGGCGCCGTCCGCCCCGTCGATGGCGCGATGATCGAAGCTGCCGGTTGCCGACATGACGGTGGCGATCTGAAGCGAATCGTCGATCACGAAAGGACGTTTCTCGCCCGCACCGATCGCCATGATCATGCCCTGCGGCGGGTTGATGACGGCTTCGAACTGCTTGATGCCGAACATGCCCATATTGGAGAGTGAAGCGGTGCCCCCTTGATATTCTTCGGGCTTCAGCTTGCCCTCCTTGGCGCGCTTCGCCAAGTCCTTCATCGCGGTCGAGATGGCCGCGACGCTCTTGCCGTCCGCTTCGGTGACGATGGGGGTGATCAGTCCGCCGGGGATCGACACGGCGACGGCGATGTCGGCGCGCTTGAACTGCAGCATCTGGTCGCCCGCGAACTGCACATTGCATTCAGGAACCTGCATCAGCGCGGCGCCCAGCGCCTTGATCAGCAGATCATTGACCGACAGCTTGACGCCGCGTCCCGCCAGCCCGGCGTTCAACTCGCCGCGCAGCTTGAGCAGCTTGTCCAGCTGCACATCGACGGTGAGGTAGATGTGCGGCACCTGCTGCTTGGATTCCGTCAGGCGACGCGCGATCGTCTTGCGCATGCCGCTCAGCTTCACGACCTCGTGCGGGATGCCGAAATCCTGTGCCGCCCGGGTCCCGGAGGGGGCCGGCGCAGTGGCCGGAGTCGGAGCGGCGGCCGTCGATGGGGCGACTTCTCCAGCCGCTTTTTCCAGGTCAGCCTTGACGATGCGGCCGTTGGGGCCGGAGCCGGCGAGACTGCCAAGATCAATGCCTTTGCTTTGCGCGATCCTGCGGGCGAGCGGGCTCGCGGCGACGCGCTCGCTTCCCGAGGTGGAGAGGCTGTCCGACTTTGCCGCGGGCGCTTCCGCCTTTCCGGCAAGCACTTCCGGCTTGGCCGGAACCGGATCTGCCTTGGGCGCTGCAGCCTGCTTGGGCGCGGGAACCTCTCCAGCCTGAGCCGCGGTGGCGACATCTTCGCCTTCCTCCGCGATGATGGCGATGACGGTGCCGACCTTCACCCCTTCAGAACCCTCCGAAACGAGGATCTTGGCGATCCTCCCCTCATCCACCGCCTCGAACTCCATCGTCGCCTTGTCGGTTTCGATTTCCGCAAGCAGATCGCCGGACGACACTGTGTCGCCTTCCTTCACCAGCCATTTTGCCAGCGTCCCTTCTTCCATGGTAGGAGACAAAGCGGGCATCTGGATCGTCTTGCTCATCTGGGGAAGCGCCTCTCTTCTCATCAAGCCTTGAGGGTGATCGTGGGAGCCGTGTTCACCCTTTGACGGGAGGGGTCAAGAGCCCGACTTGCGCCCACGCGCATTATCCGCCACATTTCACCAAGCTGGTTCACAATTTACCAGATGGGTAAAAATGGGTTTGAGGGGTGCGTCCCCCATCCCCTTGCGAGGCATCATCATGACGACGCGGACGTATCTGGTTGTGGTCGATGAGTCGCCCGAAGGGGAGACAGCGCTCCGTTTCGCAGCGCGCCGTGCGGCTAAAACACGGGGC
>DATEDR010000218.1:0-4450 GCA_035281605.1 Sphingobium sp. | reverse complement strand
GTCATAATGGCGCAGCGTGCCCGCAAGCACATCCTCGCGCACGACCTGCACGCCCATGCCGTGCCGCTCCTTCAGCCGCTCCCGGATCGCGGCCTGCATCATTGCCGGCTCGTCCCCCAGTTCCGCCGACAGCGCCTCGGCCGCCGCGTCGATCTCCGGGAAATGATTGCCCGCCCGCGCGATCGTCTCGCGCAGCCAGTCGAGCGGGGCGTGCAGCGGAGCCCGTCCCGGCGCCGCCACCACCTGCTCGGGCAACCTCCGCAGGTCGGTCAGCGCCCGATAAAAGCGGCTGATCGCTTCGCTGACGCCGGGATAATTTTCCGCGACCTCCAGCACCTCGTCCCGCGGCACGCCCAGATCCCGGACCAGCGCGTCGGACAGGATCTCGCCCAGTTCGCGCGCAGACCCTTCCTGCGTGCTGGCGACGAAATCGCGAATGTCGATGTCATAGGTATTGGCGAGCCGCAGCAGCATCTGCGCCGTCAGCGGCCTCTGATTTCGCTCCAGATGATTGAGATAGCTGGGCGAGACTCCCAGTTCCTCCGCCATCCGCGTCTGGTTTATGCCCAATTCACGCCGCAGCACACGCAGCTTTGGGCCCAGATACAGCTTCCGATCGGTCAAATCTGCCATAAGACATGATGTCAAATCATGACATTATGATCAAGTCACCTCATGACACGGCTTCACTGATCGCCCTTCCTCCGGCTCCCCGTCCGTGGTTGAACAGCCTCATCCGGCCCAGAGCCAACCAGGAAAAAGAAAGGCATATCGATGGACACGCAGCCCACGCCCCAGCCCGCGCGCACCCGCGCCGTTTTCTCGCCCGAGGATTTCGGCCTGATCCGCACCGCGATCGCCCATTATCTGCGCGAGGTTCAGGACCAGCCCGAATCCGTCAAATATGCGAATCTTTACCACCGGCTCGGCCGCGTCGGCTGAGAACGCTCAAGGCTTGGGTGGAATGACCGGCGTCGGCGTGGCGGGGGAGGCTGGCGGCACGATCCGCACCGTTTCGAACCGCTCCTTCCGCCGGACGCCGGTCAGCGGCGGCGTCGCCTCGACCTTGGCCGGCGGGTGGGGCGCCGCCGCCGGCGCGGCAAGACTGCGCCGCATGCACTCGGTCGCGTTGGCACGGGGCGACTGGCTGCAATTCCACAGCGAGCGTTGCAGCCCGGTCGACGCATTGTGGATATAGGCGAAGGCCATGCTTTCCATCTGATCGCCTGACAGCGGAAATCCCGTGGGCGCCTCGCCCGCCCGCCAGGCCATGATCCGGCATTCCGGCCGCCCCGCGCAAAAGGTCTGCGCCATGCCCGGCCAGCTTTCCGGCGCGCTCTTACGGCTTAGTTCGACCAGAAAGGCGCGCGCTCCCGGGGCGATCGCCAGCAGTCGCGCGCCGGCCATGACATGCCCGAGCGACTCCGCGCCGATCGCCTGTTGCGGTTTCGCCGCCAGTTCCGCCGCCGCGCCGCCCGCCAGCAGGGCCGGCGTGATTCCGGGCGGCAGCCCGATCCGATGCGCCAGCGACAGGCGCGCGATGTTCGCGATCAGCGGCTCGCCATCCTCGCCCGCCCGGCGAAAAGCCGGCGGCGTGCCCCACCAGCCGTGCCAGCGGAAGAAGAGATGCGTTCCCACCGCCGTGATCTTGTCCAGGCTGCCGCTCCAATAGGGGACGACCCAGTCTGTATGATAATGGGTGGCGTAGCCGACCGGCTTGAACACCTTGCCTGCCAGGGCAGCCCTTGCAATGTCCCGCGCCCTTTCCCACGCCGCCTGGCCGGGCGTGCGCGCCAGCGCGCCGTCGCAGGTGAAGGTGAACTGGCACCCCGTGGCGCGCTCCTGCCCCTGAAACACGACGCCGCACACCGTCTTGGGGAAGGCGGGATGGCGTACCCGGTTCAGCACGACCTGCGCGACTGCGCGCTCGCCCACGGCATCGTCGCCCGCTTCGTAAAGTTGCGCCGCCGCCAGGCAGTCGGTCGCGCGGGCGAGGTCGTCCGGGGTGCCGGCGAAGCGGAACGGGCGCGCCGCCGGGTTGGGCAGGCGGGAAAAGGGGATGGTGGCGTTGAAGCTGCGCGCTTCTTCCCGATCCAGCGCATAAACCTCGACCGGCTGGACCGGCGGCGGCGCGGTCCTCGGGCGCTTGTAGCGAACCGCCTCGATCAGCTGGGCGCGGACGGCGCCCGCGACCGGGTCGCGCGCGTCCAACCCCGCAACCGCCGCGGGCAGGCCGACGAACAACGCAAGCCAGAGGAGCCACATCGTCGGATGCGGCTGGCCCTTGGATAAGGTGTCGGTCATGCCCGTGCCGGCGCTTGCCTATTCGGGCAGGAAATCGGGCACCGAAAGATAGCGTTCGCCCGTGTCATAGTTGAAACCCAGAACGCGGGTGCCGGGGGCCAGTTCCTTCAGCTTCTGGCCGATCGCCGCCAGCGTGGCGCCCGACGAGATGCCGACCAGCACGCCTTCCTCCCGCGCCGCGCGGCGGGCATAGTCCTTGGCGTCGGCCGGATCGACCTGGATCACCCCGTCCAGCAGCTGGGTATGCAGGTTGGCGGGGATGAAGCCGGCGCCGATGCCCTGGATCGGGTGCGGGCCGGGCTGGCCGCCGCTGATCACCGGGGAAAGCGTCGGCTCGACCGCATAGACCTTCAGGTTGGGCCACAATTTCTTCAGCACCTCCGCCACGCCGGTGATGTGGCCCCCGGTCCCGACGCCGGTGATCAGCACGTCGATCGGCGCGTCGGCGAAGTCGGTCGCTATTTCCTGCGCGGTGGTGCGGACATGGACGTCGATATTCGCGGCATTTTCGAACTGCTGCGGCATCCAGCTGTTGGGGGTCTGCTCGATCAATTCCAGCGCGCGCTCGATCGCGCCCTTCATGCCCTTTTCGCGCGGCGTCAGGTCGAAGCTCGCGCCATAGGCGAGCATCAACCGCCGCCGTTCGAGCGACATGCTTTCGGGCATCACCAGCACCAGCTTATAGCCCTTGACCGCGGCCACCATGGCGAGGCCGACGCCGGTATTGCCCGACGTCGGTTCGATGATCGTCCCGCCCGGCTTCAGGTCGCCCGATTCCTCGGCCGCCTCGATCATGGCCAGCGCGATGCGGTCCTTGATCGACCCGCCGGGGTTGGATCGTTCCGACTTGATCCACACTTCCGTGCCGTCGGGAGTGTCGCCGAACAGCCGGTTCACCCGGATATGCGGGGTGTTGCCGATCGTTTCGAGAATGTTGGCAGCTTTCATAGGGCCTTCTCCTGGCTGAGGTCCGCCGTCCGTATGTCGGGTGGGTCAAAGGTACGTGCAAGGCGCAGTTCAGGAAAGAGCCGTGCCCAGATGAGGGTGATGATTATCGCGCCTATGCCTCCCCCGATCACCGCCGCGATCGGGCCGACCAGCGCCGCGAGGAATCCGGATTCCGCTTCGCCCAGTTCGTTGGAGGCGGAAATGGTGAGCTGCGCCAGGCTGGACACGCGGCCGCGCATCGCGTCGGGCGTGTGCAACTGGATCAGCGATTGCCGGACATAGACCGACACCATGTCCGCGGCACCCAGCAGGATGAGCGCGCTGATGCCCACCTCCATCGCGATGCCGCGCGGCAGGAAGGCGGTGGCGCCGAAGGCTATGGTAGCAAATCCGAAGATGATGACGGCCGCCAGCATCTTCACCCCCACTTCCCTCTTCATCGGCCGAAAGGAAAAGAAGAGAGCGGTGACGCCCGCGCCGATGCCCGGCGATGCGGCGAGATGGCCGAGCCCCGCCGATCCCACATGCAATATGTCGCGGGCATAGACCGGCAGCAGCGCCGTCGCGCCCGCCAGCAGCACGGCGAACAGGTCGAGCGTGATCGTCGCGAGCACCAACCGGTTGGTGCGGACATAGACGAGGCCGTCGACCATCTGGCGCACCGGATGGCGGCTCGTGTCGCGCGGCGGCTGCGGCACCGGGCCGATCAGCAGCATCCCGCCGAGCGCCAGGCCGAACAGCCCGGACGCGATCGCATAGGCGCCCCAGGGCGCGATCGCATAGGCATAGCCGCCCAGCGCAGGCCCCACGATGGTCCCGGCCTGCCACGCCACGCTGGAAATGGCGATGGCGTTGGGCAGCACGTCGCGCGGGACCAGGTTGGGCGCCAGCGCGCTATAGGCCGGACCGTTGAACGCGCGCGCCACGCCCACGATCCCGGCAATGCCGAAGATCAGCGGCAGGCTGACCCACCCTTCATGGCTGGCGAGCGCGAGGATGCCGGATGCCGCCATCAGCAAGGTCAGCGTGAGGCGCGAGATCGCGCGCCGGTCGAAATGGTCCGCCACCCATCCCGTGACGGGCGTCAGGAAGAAGAGGGGCAGGAACTGCGCCAGCCCGATCAACCCCAGCTGCGCCGCCGCGCCCGACGTCGTCATCGTTTCGCGCGCGACATTATAGGCCTGCCAGCCCAGCACGA
>DATEDR010000217.1:0-3249 GCA_035281605.1 Sphingobium sp. | reverse complement strand
AGGGCGGGCAGGTCACGCAGGGTTTGCACGGGACGAGGGGCTCCGATAAGGCAGGGTCACGGGGAATATCCTGCTAAAGCCATGGCCGGGCAAGACGGTCAATAATCAATACAGCAATCAACGGGGTTATCATGGGTCCAGCGGCGAATGGCCAAACGCACCATATCGTTTTCGCGAATGAAAAGGGCGGAACGGGCAAGTCGACCACGGCCGTCCATACGGCCATCGCGCTGACCGCGCTGGGGCACAAGGTCGGGATGATCGACCTCGACCCGCGCCAGCGCACGGTCACGCGCTATATGGAAAATCGCGCGGAAACCGCGCGTCGCCGCGGCATTGACCTGCCGACTCCCGCTTTTGCCGTGCTGAAGGGCGACAGCGTGCAGGCTTTGGAGGAAGAAGTGGCCGAGGTGGCGCAGGGCAAGGATTTCCTGATCGTCGACACGCCGGGCCGCGACGACCCGTTCGCCCGACACATGGCGGCCCGGGCCAACACGCTGGTGACGCCGATGAATGACAGTTTCGTCGACTTCGACCTGATCGGCCAGGTGGACGCCGAAACCTTCAAGGTTCGTCGCCTATCCTTCTATTCCGAACTGATCTTCGAAGCGCGCAAGACCCGCGCCAAGGCGGACGGCGTCTCGATCGACTGGGTGGTGCTGCGTAACCGCGTCCAGCATCATGATGCGCGCAACAAGAAGCGCGTCGGCGACGCGCTGATGGAATTGTCCCGCCGGGTCGGCTTCCGCGTCATTCCGGGCCTGTCGGAACGCGTGATCTTCCGTGAGCTGTTTCCGTCGGGCCTCACCTTGCTGGACAAGGGCCAGTTGGGCGAACTCGGTGTCAGTCACATCGCGGCGCGCCAGGAACTGCGCGAGATGGTATCGGGCCTTGCCCTTCCGGCCGGGGAGGAGGCCGACCCGGTCGATCTGCTCGGCGCGGCCTGATGGGTCTTTTCGCCCTGCTTCTGGCTGGCCTGGTCGGTTGGCTCATCTGGACGGGACGGTTGCAACGCATGAGCGCGAAGGACGGAATGGCGCTGGGCGCAGCGCTGGTCGGCGCAATCATGGCGGCGAAGGGCAAGCCGATGGCGGGCGCGCCCCTGTTGCTCGGCGCCGCGCTCTTCTTCGCGGCCCAGGGGAAGAAGAAAGGGAAGGGTGCCAGGGCTGGTTCCGACGGGGCGTCCAGCACCGATGAGATCGTCAAGGCACGCGCCCTGCTGGGTGTACCGGCCGATGCTGACGCCAGCGAAATCCGTGCCGCTCACCGCCGCCTGATTGCTTCGGTCCATCCCGACAGGGGTGGCACGGAGGCGTTGGCGGCCCAGATCAACGCGGCGCGCGACCTGTTGCTGGCGGAAAGCACCAGGAAGGACGGGTCACCCCGCGCTTGAGCGTCAGGTCCAAGGAACAGCTGCCATGGCTCATCATTTCCACCCATCGCTCCTCCGCGAATATGACATGCGTGGCATCGTCGGCCGCACTTTGGGTGAGGAAGATGCCTATGCCGTTGGCCGCAGTTTCGGGACGCTGGTCAGACGGACAGTCGACCGGGCGGGGGGATCACGGGTTGCGGTCGGCTATGATGGCCGACTGAGTTCTCCCCGTCTGGAGGGTGCGGTCGTCCACGGACTGGTCGACAGCGGATGTCATGTGCTGCGGGTCGGCATCGGGCCAACGCCAATGCTCTATTATGCTGAAGCGATGCTGGAGGTGGATGGCGGCATCCAGGTAACCGGCAGCCATAATCCCGCCGATCACAATGGCTTCAAGCTGGTGTTTCAGCATGGCCCCTTTTTTGGCGTGGATATCGGCAGGCTTGCCGCCCTGGCCGCGGCGGGGGACTGGGACGAAGGGGCAGGGAGCGTCGAGACGGTCGATATGCTGGACCGCTATGCCGCGCGTCTGGTGCAAGGTTTCGACGGCGCCGCGTGGCGGATCGCATGGGATGCGGGCAATGGCGCCGCCGGGCCGGTCGTCGAAAAGCTGGCCAAGCTCCTGCCCGGAGAGCATCACCTGCTCTTCACCCAGATAGACGGCAATTTTCCCAATCATCATCCCGACCCCACGATCGAGAAGAATCTGGAGCAGCTGCGCGACCTTGTCCTTGCCAAGAAGCTCGATTTCGGAGTGGCCTTCGACGGCGACGGCGACAGGATTGGGGTCGTCGACGGCAAGGGGCGGATCATCTGGGGCGATCAGTTGATCGGCCTGTTTGCCGAGGTGGTGCTGAAAAAGGCGCCAGGCGCCACGATTGTCGCGGATGTGAAGGCCAGCCAGGCGCTGTTCGATCGCGTCGCGGCGCTAGGCGGCAGGCCGCTCATGTGGAAAACCGGGCACAGCCTGATCAAGTCCAAAATGAAGCAGATCGGCAGTCCTCTGGGCGGGGAGATGACCGGCCATATCATGTTCGCCGATGATTATTACGGCTTCGACGACGCGCTATATGCTGCCGTCCGGCTGATTCGAGCCGCGACGGCGCTGGGCCGCAGCATCACGGCGGCGCGCGGCGCCATGCCCGAGCTGGTGAATACGCCCGAGTTGCGCTTCCCGGTTGATGAGGAATGCAAGTTCACCCTCGTTGGTGATATAGTGCGGCGGCTGCATCGGGCGGGTACTGCCGTTGATGAAACGGATGGCGCGCGCGTCTCGACGCCTGACGGATGGTGGTTGATCCGGGCTTCCAACACCCAGGCGGAACTGGTCGGTCGCGCGGAAGCAAAAGATCAGGCCGGACTG
The DNA here is from genome assembly GCA_035281605.1 of Sphingobium sp. Classification (GTDB taxonomy): domain Bacteria; phylum Pseudomonadota; class Alphaproteobacteria; order Sphingomonadales; family Sphingomonadaceae; genus Sphingobium. The sequence continues at coordinate 511 of DATEDR010000217.1, read as the reverse complement.
GACCAATTGGTGGCGCAACTTCATTCGCAGCTGCGTGATTCGGGCGTCCGCCTTTCGCCAGTCTGATTGTTTTTGCGGTCTGAAGGCGCGTTGAAATGCCCTGGGCGACACAATAGCAGTCATAAATTCCGCTACGGAAAGCACGAAATTTAGTTGCGATTGCATGGAACGCAATCGGGGAGCCGTCTTTCGCATTTGCAGCAAATGCTGGTGCGCTGCAAAAGGGACAGGCCTTTCAGGCATCCTCTCCTAAAACTTTCAAGCCGTCCTTCGGGGCGGCTTTTTTTTGCAGCGGAAAGCGCGATGAAACAGGCGACTGGGGGGAGCTTGGCTGCAGGGGAATTTGCGTGGAGATCGTCCCGCCGTCCGTTACCCCGGCCTCGCGTCGCGGTTCCGCGTCTTCACTCTGCGAGGACAGCGATCGCGAGATTCCGGCAAGATCCAGATGACAGCGTCAAAGCTCCCTGCCAGGGGGGGCTCAGTTTCAGGCTGGATGCGTGGGCGGGAGCGC
>DATEDR010000216.1:0-3268 GCA_035281605.1 Sphingobium sp. | reverse complement strand
GAACTGGCGGAAGGATGGCAGGCCATCGCCAGCTATGCCTACCTCGATGCCCGCATCACCAAATCGCCGGCGCTGGATTCCGGTGTTCCCATTCAGGGCAACCGGCCCACCCTGACACCGACCCACAGCGCAAGCTTCTGGCTGATGCGGAACTTCGGAGACCGCTTCGGCCTCGGCGGCGGCGTCAACTATGTCGGCGATCGTCAGGCCAACCTCGCGAACACCGTCGTTCTGCCCGAATATCTTACGGCTGATGCGATGGCGTGGGTGCGTCTGGGCAAGTTCAAGGCGCAACTCAACATCCGCAACATCTTCGACCGCGACTACATCGTGTCAGCTCACGGCACCGTGGGGAACCTCAACATGCCCGGCGCTCCGCGGTCCGCGATGCTCACGCTGCGATACGCGATCGACTAGCCCCTTCCAGCCGCCCGTCCTCAGGAGAAAACGCATGAACATCGCCACCGCTGTCAAACCTGCGCCATCGGTCCGCGATCACAGCCGATATATCCTGAGGCGCGTGGCAGATTGCCTCGTGCGGGAAAACTATCGGGAAATCGCGCACGGGACGGTCATTCCAGCCGAGAGAGCGCCCTTCGATAGGCTGATCGCACCCACGGATCACTATCTCGCCTATGAGGCCGCGGATGGCGGCACGCTTTTCATGCCGGTCGAGCCTGACGGGTTCATGCAGATGTGGCGTGTCTGCGCACCGCCGTTCGTTCATGTAGCCCGGCAGGGTGCGCGCCTCATCGACAGCGTCACTGAGTTCCTCGAGATCATCAAGGCCGGGCTCGAAGGCGAGGACAGCAGCAATGTTTCCGCCTTTCTCGACGAGTGCCAGGCCGCGATCGAACAGGGCGCCATCTGCGACGCGGCCCGCGATACCGCCCCGCCTGCCGCCACACGCCTGGCCGCCCATCCCGAATGGCACAAGCAGATGCTTGCCAACGACAGGTTGGCATCCTTCATCGATCATCCATTCTATCCTACAGCGCGGGCGAAGCACGGTTTTGCCGCCGACGATCTCATCGCTTATGGTCCGGAATATCAGCAGTCGTTCCGCCTAGCCTGGCTCGCCCTCCCCAAGGACGGCCTGTCCGTGCAAGGCGAAGTGCCTGCCCGTTGGCCGTCGTTCGCCGCTGTGGGGCTCGATCCAGCGCTGGAGCAGACGCACGCGCTCCTACCCATCCATCCGTTCATGCACGGCGAGAGAATGGACGGGATCCTGGCCGAGGCGGGGATGGCCGATCGCGCCTACGTGGCGCCACGGGACTATCTCGAAGTCGCGCCTACGCTCTCGGTGCGGGCCTTGGCAGTCGTCGAGGAACCCGGCCTCCATATCAAGCTGCCGCTGGCGATCAGCACGCTCGGACGCCTCAACTTGCGCGCGATCAAGCCGGTCACGATCAACGACGGCCATGTCGTCCATTCGCTGTTGGAGGCGATACGGGCCGACGACGAGGTGCTTCGGGCAAAGCTTCTCCTGACCGACGAAAGCGGCGGGGCGCATCACGCCGGGGAGCGTTTCCTCACCTACATCGTCCGCCGCTATCCGGAAGGGCTCGACGGCTGCGAGCCGGTGCCTGTCGCGGCCTTGATGGCGCTAATGCCTGATGGCCGTCCCTACGCGCTGCATCTGGCAGATCGGTATTATGGGGGCGACGTTGAGCGGTTCCTCAGCGAGTTTTGTGACCTGCTCCTGAGCGTCCATCTTCGCCTGGCGGCGCGTTACGGCATCGAGCTCGAGGCCAATCAGCAGAACTCCGTGGTGCTCTTTAGTCGAGGCAAGGGTGGCTTGCGCCTGCTGCTCAAAGATAACGACTCCCCCCGGATCGACGCTTCCGCCCTGCTTGTGGCTTTTCCCGGGGCGGACGCCTGGATCGGAAGGCTGCAAGATTCGCGTATCACCCAAACCGACGCAGCGGCCATCGCGCAGATGCTGATTACCATCACGATCCAGCTCAATCTGGGCGCCGTCATCGAAGGGCTAGGCCGTCATCTGGGCAGGCCCGGCGCCTATCGAAGCCTGCTGCGCGCGGCCGTGGAGCGGCAACTCGACCGGCTGGATGGCGAAGGCATCGCCATCGGGCCGCTACGCACCGCATTGTTGGAAGCCCGCCATTTTCCGATCAAATATCTCCTGCGCGCCGCAACGCTGGAAACCCGCGAGGCGATTGGCGCTGCCGACGTCAACAAGGCCTATGGGCATACGGCGCCCAACTTTCTTCTTGGCGAGGCTGGGCGGTGAGCCCCGGCCGCATCAAGGCCACTGTTCTCGCGTGCCATTTTGCGGGCGCGTTTGGTCCCATGGGCCTGCCGCCTTTTCTGGGCCTCATCCTGATAGGTCTCGCGCCCGATGCCAGCGAGCGCCTGATCGGCTGGCTCTACATCGTGCCGACCGCATGTCTTGCCATCTCAGCGCCGCTATGGGGCCGTTTGGCCGACCGCTGGGGCCGCAAGCCCCTGCTGCTGCGCGCGCAGATAGGTCTGGCTGTCAGTTTCCTCGTCGCCGGTTTCGCGGGATCGCTACCATTGTTCGTGGTGGCACTCTGCCTCCAGGGCCTCTTGGGCGGCACCTTCTCGGCCAGCAACGCCTATCTCTCGGAAGCCTTGCCGCGCAGCGAATTGTCGCAAGCGCTGAACCTGACCCAGGCGAGCGCGCGTCTCGCGCTCATCCTGGCTCCGGCGGCCGTGGGCTTCCTGATCGATCAGCATATCGTTCCGCAGAAGGTCTATCTCGTCGTGGCGCTCCTGCCGGTGATTGCCGTGCTGATGCTGCTGCCCCTTCCGGCAAGGGGCCGCCCCAAAACCGGCGCAGCCGTGGATGATGCGGGCACGGCGCCCCATGGCCGGCAAGTGCTCTCGCGCGGCGCGATCATGGCCGGCCAGACCGGCTTCACGCTGGCCATGATCTCCACCTTCCCTTTCCTCGTGCCCTACAGCATGAAAGCGTTCGATATCGGCGCCGGCACGGCCGGATGGCTCTTCGGCTTGCCCCATATCGTCTATCTGTTTGCCTGCCTTCCGCTCGGCCGGCATCTGCTCGGCCGCGATCCCGCCCCCTGGTTCGCCGCTGGATGCCTGGTCGTGGGGGGGATGCTCGCGGTGCAGGCGGTCACCACCTCGCTGCCCGTCTTTGCGATGGCGCGGGTCGTGCTGGGGGTGGGCATGACGCTCGGCTATGTCGCGCTCAATGCCCTGATCACGGACACGATAGAAGACGCCAGCGCCGGCCGGACGTTCGGCTGGTTCGACAGCGGCGCCA
>DATEDR010000215.1:0-9847 GCA_035281605.1 Sphingobium sp. | reverse complement strand
CCCCGCCACCTCTTCTGCCCGAGCGGAGGAGAACAGAGCCGCGCGAGCTCCGGTCATCCGTGGAAATAATCGTAAACCTGCTGCGCGACCGCCTTGGAAACTCCAGGTGCCCGGAGCAGATCTTCCAACGCCGCGCTCTTTACCGCCTTGGCGGTGCCGAAGTGCATCAACAGCGCCTTTTTGCGCGACGGCCCGATGCCCGGCACCTCGTCCAGCGAACTGACGGTGATGGCCTTGCTGCGTTTCTGCCGATGCGCCCCGATCGCAAATCGATGGGCCTCGTCCCGCAGGCGCTGCAGGTAGAACAGCACCGGATGGTTGAGCGGGAACATGATCTCCCGCCCGTCCGGCATGTGGAAAACCTCGCGTCCCTCGCGGCCATGATGCGGCCCCTTGGCGATCCCTATCATGCAGACGTCCTCGATCCCCATATCCTCCAGGATCGCGCGCGCCGCGGACAATTGCCCCTTGCCGCCGTCGACCAACACCAGATCGGGCCATTCTCCGCTGTCCCGGTCGGGATCCTCGCGCGCGGCCCGGCCGAAACGCCGTTCGAAGACCTCGCGCATCATCGCGAAGTCGTCGCCCGGCGCGGTGTCCGGGTTCTTGATGTTGAACTTGCGATAGGCGCTCTTGCGGAATCCTTCAGGACCGGCGACGACCATCGCGCCCAGCGCGTTGGTGCCCTGAATGTGGCTGTTGTCGTAGATTTCGATGCGGTCCGGCACGCCGTCCAGCCCGAACGTCTCGACCATCTCCTCCAATATCTTCGCCTGCGTCGTCGTTTCGGCCAGCCGCCGGTCCAGCGCCTCCACCGCGTTGCGCTGCGCCTGCTTGATAAGCCGCGTCCGATCGCCCCGCTGCGGCACCTCGATCCGCACCTTCGCGCCGACGCGCTCGGCCAAGGCCTGCGCCATCAACTCGCATTCCGCCGGATGCCGATCGGACAGGATCAGCCTGGGCGGCGGCACTTCCTCGTAAAATTGCGCCATGAAACTCGCCAGCACCTCATCCTCCGCCACCTCGGCGGTGTGCACCGGGAAGAAGCTGCGATGCCCCCAATTCTGCCCGCCGCGAATGAAGAAGGCCTGGATGCACATCGCCCCGCCCTTGGTCGCCAGCGCGAAGATATCGGCATCGCCCAATCCTTCGGCGTTGATCGCCTGGCTTCCCTGAATGAAGGTCAGCGCTTTCAACCGGTCCCGCAACACGGCCGCCTGCTCGAAATCGAGCGCTTCGGAGGCCAGTTGCATTGCCGCGCCCAGCTTCTTCTGGACCGCCGTGGATTTGCCGCCGAGGAAATCCTGCGCGTCCTTCACCAGCTCGGCATAGCCGCTTTCATCGATCCGCCCGACACAAGGCGCGGAGCAGCGGCGGATCTGATAGAGGAGGCATGGCCGCGACCGGTTGGCGAAGAAACTGTCGGTGCAACTGCGCAGCAGGAATAGCTTCTGCAAGGCGTTGATCGTCCGCGTCACCGATCCCGCGCTGGCAAAGGGGCCATAATAGCGGCCCTTATATTTGCGCGCGCCCCGGTGCTTTTGAACGCGCGGAAAGTCATGATCCTCGCGCAGCAGGATGAAGGGGAAACTCTTGTCGTCGCGCAACAGGACATTGTAGGGCGGCCGGAACCGCTTGATCAGTTGCGCTTCCAGCAGCAGCGCCTCGGCTTCGCTGTTGGTGGTGACGATCGTCATCGACCGGGTCTGGGAAACCATGCGCTGCAGCCGCTTGGGCAGCCGGTCAACCTGCGTATAATTGGCGACGCGGTTCTTCAGCGCTCGGGCCTTGCCCACATATAATACGTCGCCCCGCGCATCCTGCATGCGATAGACGCCGGGCCTGGCCGGCAGCGTCCTCAACGTCGTGCGGATCGCCTCCACCCCCGCGTCGATGTCGGGAGCGCCGGCCCCCCGCACGGTATAGCTGGCCTTGTCCTCATGAAAACGATCGGGCGATTGGGGATGCGACATGCAGGCAGAGATAGCGGGACAGATGGGGATCGCAATGGCCGTGCGGTCTGCCGGGACGCTAAATGTGGCTCAGACCCGCCGCCATCGCCTCCGCGCCTCCCGTTACTCGCCGGCAGTCTCCGCGCGCGCGACCAGCGCCCGGGCTTCCTCGACATGCATGCTTTCGATCATGCGTCCTTCGAAACGCTCGGCTCCCCCCGTCGCCGCCTCTATCAGGCGGCGAGCGTCCGCTACGGCCTGCGGATCGGGACCGAAGACCTGGTTCGCGACCGGCACCTGGCTGGGGTGGATCAGCGTCTTGCCGTCAAAGCCGATGACATGCCCCGCCGCGCACTCCGCCTCGAAGCCCGCCTCGTCGTCCAGCCGGTTGAACACGCCGTCGAACACCGCCACCTGAGCAGCGCGGGCCGCCAATATGACGGACTGGAGCGCCAACGACAGGCCTTCGCGCCCGGCCGACGGAGGGATGCCCAGATCCTGGCGCAGGTCGTTATTGCCCATGAACAAACCCGCCACCCCTTCGCCGGAGGCGATGGCCGGGGCCGCGAGCACCCCCGCCGCGCTTTCGATCATGGCGATGACGGGCTTCTGGCAGACGCTGAAGACGTCCTTCACCTGCCGGGGCGTCTCGACCTTCGGCAGCACCACATAATCGACGGCAGAGCGCTTGACCGCGATCATCTCGGCTCCATGCCAAGGCGCCCCTTCCGCGTTGATGCGGATCGCGGACAAGCGTCGGCCAAAGCCTTCCCTCGCCGCCTCGACGGCGTTGGCGCGCGCCTCTTCCTTGCGATCATCCGGCACGGCATCTTCCAGATCCAGTATCACCATGTCGCAAGGCAGAAGGCGCGCCTTGGCAATGGCGCGCTTGTTCGACGCGGGCAGGAACAGCAGCGAACGGGCGTGACGCAGCAGCATGGCTTCTTCTCCGATGACGTTTGCCTTTTCCCGTTAACAAATTCGCGCCATAGTCAACCGCTTCTTAGGGGGATAGAAAGATGCTGACCACATTCGCGCTGACGGTGACCTTCCTGGTGCTGTTCTATCTGGCCGTGAGCGTCAAGGTCGTTCGGCAGGGCTATCATTATACGATCGAGCGGTTCGGCCGCTTCACCGAAGTCGCGCGCCCGGGCCTCAATTTCTACCCTGCCTTTTTCTACGCGGTCGGGCGCAAGATCAACGTGATGGAACAGGTGGTCGACGTCCCCAGCCAGGAGATCATCACCAAGGACAATGCCATGGTGTCGGTCGACGGCGTCGTGTTCTTCCAGGTTCTGGACGCGGCCAAGGCGGCCTATGAGGTGTCGGAACTCTATGTCGCCATCATGCAGTTGGCGACCACCAACTTGCGGACGGTCATGGGTTCGATGGACCTCGATGAAACGCTGTCGAAGCGCGACGAGATCAACAGCCGCCTGCTGCACGTCGTCGACGACGCCACCAGCGCCTGGGGCGTCAAGATCACCCGCGTCGAGGTCAAGGACATTCGCCCGCCAAAGGATATTTCCGACTCCATGGCGCGGCAGATGAAGGCGGAACGCGAAAAGCGGGCAGCGATCCTGGAGGCGGAAGGCATGCGGGCCTCCGAGATCCTGCGAGCCGAAGGGCAGAAGCAGTCGCAGATATTGGAGGCCGAGGGCCGGCGCGAGGCGGCCTTCCGCGATGCAGAAGCGCGCGAACGCGAGGCGGAGGCGGAAGCCAAGGCCACGCAGATGGTGTCGGACGCGATCGCGAGCGGCAACGCGCAGGCGATCAACTATTTCGTCGCCCAGAAATATGTGGAGGCGATCGGCCAGTTCGCCAGCTCCCCCAATGCCAAGACGATCCTCTTCCCGGTGGAAGCCACGCAGCTTATCGGGACGCTGGGCGGCATCGGCGCGCTGGCGAAGGAAGCATTGGGCGACGGCGCGACACCCCCGTCCCCGCCCTCGCCGCCGCCCCGGCGCGGGCCCTTCACGCAGGGACCCGCGTGATGGAGTGGCTGACCGACTTGCAGGACCACTGGTGGTGGCTGGTCTTTGCGGCGGTGCTCGGCATTGGCGAAGTCCTGCTGCCCGGCGTCTTCCTGATCTGGGTCGCGTTGGCCGCTGCAGTGACCGGATTGATCGCGCTGCTGCTGCCCCTGTCGATGCCGGTGCAGTTCCTGGTCTTCGCCGCGCTCTGCCTGGTGGCAGTATGGGGCGGCCGTCGCTGGTACGCCGCCAATCCGGTGGCTTCGCAGGACCCGCTGCTCAATGACCGCGCAGCGCGGCTCGTCGGCGACGTCGTCATGGTCGTGGAAGCCATCGAGAACGGGCGCGGGCGCGTGAAAGTCGGCGACGGCATATGGCTGTGTCGCGGCCCTGACGCGCCGGTGGGCGCGCGCGTCCGCGTGGTCGGCGCGGACGCTTCCGTGCTGAAAGTGGAGCTGGCCTGAACGAGCGCTGGGCCGCGGAGGCGGTGTTGTCTCGGGGTCGACCACGTCACCCCCAAACGCGCCAGCGCTTGGGAGTTCTTGCCGCTCCATACGCGCGGCCGTAGAGGGCAGTCGGAAGCGGTCGACCAGAGCCGCTACCGCCAAAATCCCGTCAGTGCTGCATGCTATCGCCCGACGTGAGCCGAGTGCCTTCCGACAGCGGTCCCGTCGCCATCGCTCGCCAAAGTCGGAGGGCAACTATTTCCCTCATCGTCCGCGATATAGAACGCGCTGCGTTAGATCGGACGCGGGTCGCGCGCTCCAAGTTTTTGTTGTCACATCGTCTTTGCGCAAACCCGGTTCCCACTTTTGCGCACGATGCTATAGTGCCGCATACCCAGCTTGAATCCGTATGCCCCGCAGCATTTCGCTCGCGTCAGGCGATTATGCGATCGCCATCATCCATGACGAAAATGGCGATGGAAAGCGGGACAGTTTCGCCGGCATCCTGCGCGAGTTTTCCCGCAATCCCGCCATTCAAAGCTGAGTCCGAGCAGTACCGCACCGCTCAGCGGCGCGCTGCGCCGCCGCTTACATCCCACACAGCAAAGAGGCCGGCGCGACGGACGCACCGGCCTCTTTCGCTTTTCGATAGGCGGGCTTCAGACGCTGGGGCCCAGCCCCTTGATCGCGCCATCCACCAGCGCCCGGTCGGCCGCCGCATCATGATTCTGCGCAATCAGCGTGGCCGCCGCACTGGTTGCGGCGTTCACGGCCTTGGTACGAATGTCGGCGATCGCCGCGCGTTCGGCCGCGCCGATCTTGTCCTCGGCCATCTTCTGCCGGCGGGCAACCAGTGCCACGGCATTGGCCTTGGCGTCCTCCAGCAGCGTCGCAGCTTCGCTCTCGGCGGACTTGCGCATCGCCTCCGCCTCGCCCGATGCCGCCGCGAGCTTCGCCTCATATTCGGCCTTGAGCGCTTCGGCTTCGGCCCGCAGCTTGGACGCTTCAGCCAACTGGCTCTTGATCTGGGCGATCCGGCCATCGAGCGCGCCGCCGATCAGCGCGGGCACCTTCTTGACCAGCAGAATGAGGATGAACACCGCCATCGCCAGGCTGACCCAGGCAGTGGCGTCCATGCCGACGGCCTTGGGATCAGTGTGCGGAACCACGCCTTCATGCGCGACGGTGCCAACGGGCTCCATCCCTTCGGCGTGGATCGCTTCATCGAGGTGCGGAGCCGTAGCTTCGCTATGCTGTGCTGCTGCCTCAGCCATGGGCCAGTGCCGCCTTTACTGCGTTGCGGGCCGCTTCGTCCGACGCTTCCACGCCGGAAATGCGGGCCACCATGTCGCGCGCCGCGTCGGCGGCGACGGTTTCAATCTCTGCCATGGCCGCGCTGCTGGCGGCCTGGATGCGTGTCTCGGCTGCGCCGATCCGGGTCGCGATCTGGGCATCGGCAGCCGCAAGCTGCCCTTCGGCGGCCTTCGCTGCTTCGGCCTTCGCCTTGGCCAGCGTCGCCTGGGCCGCAGCGCGGCTTTCGGCGTCACGAGCGCGATAGTCCGCTTCAGCGTCATCCGCTCGAGCGAAAGCAGCCTTGGCGGCGTCCAGATCACCCGTGATCTTCGCGTCGCGCGCATCGGCCGTCGCCTGAACCTTGGGCACCATGCCCCGGCCGATGACGAAGAAGACAAGACCGAAAGTCAGCAGCATCCAGAAAATCTGGGACGCGTAGGTTTCGGCGATTTGCGCGATTTGAGGCATTGTAAATCCGTCCGATCAGGGCGCCGTCAATTTTCGGGAGCGGGAAGGACGGCTTTCTGCCGCCCAGCCCGCATCCCGAGCGGTTGTCAGGCCACGAACACCAGGATCATGGCGATCACGAACGCCAGCAGACCCAGAAGTTCGGCCGCGGCGAAACCGATGAACAGGCGGCCCTGCTGGCCGTCAGCAGCACCCGGATTGCGCAGCGCGCCTTCGAGGAACGAGCTGAAGACATTGCCCACGCCGAGCGAGGCGAGGCCCGCACCAATCGCGGCCAGGCCAGCACCGAGCAGCTTTGCAGCTTCTGCGTCCATGTCGTAAACTCCCTTTTCTAAACGTCGGATAGTGTGGAAAAATCTTTACAGAAAATCAGTGCAGGTTCTCGGCATCGTTCAGATAGACCGAGGTCAGCAGCGCGAACACATAAGCCTGGATGACGGCGACCAGCATTTCCAGCGCGCTGATGCCGATCATCAGGATGAAGCTCGCCGACCCCACGGTCAGGCCGTAGCCGACGCCCGCATTCGCGCTGTTGATGACGAAACCCGCCAGAACCTTCAGCAGCACGTGCCCGGCGGTCATCGCAACGAACAGTCGCAGGCCCAGGCTGAACGGACGCACCATGAAGGACACCAGTTCGATCGGGAAAATGACCGGGATCATCGGCAGCGGCGTGCCATGCGGCACGAACAGCGAGAAGAAGTGGAGGCCATGCTTGTAGAAGCCCACCGCCAGCACGATCGAGAAGCTGAGGATCGCCAGAACGCCGGTCGCGGTGAAATGGCTGGTGAAGGTGAAGGGGTGCAGGCCGATCAGGCCGAGCGGCAGCAGGCCCAGCAGGTTCGCCAGCAGGATGAACATGAACAGCGAAAAGACGTAGGGTATATATTTCTTGCCGCCCTCGCCCACGTTGGAGATCAGCAGGCTCTTGATGAAGCCGGTCATATATTCGACCGCCATCTGCCAGCGCCCGGGGACCAGTTCGCGCTTCATGCCGCCAATGACGAAGATCCACAGCACCACCGCAGCGGCGACCATGTAGAGCGCGCTATTGGTGAAGGCGATGTTGAAGCCGCCGAGCGACAGGTGATCCGTGCCGAACAGCGGTTCGATCGCAAACTGGTGCATCGGATCGATTTTGCCGGAGGATTCTGCCACGTTGACCCCTGTACGTCTTGACTTCGGACTAAGACAAAAGCGCCCCTATTTGTCGGAACGCTTCGTCGTCAATCTGATGATGTTCCTGAACGCAACCACGATCCCGAGACCGAGGAAAGCAAGCAGGAGCCATGGGGAGGTCCGCAGAAAGTAGTCCAAAGTCCCACCTACCACGGCGCCACCGACAAGACCCCCGATCAGTTCGGCAAGGACCCTGTTGCCCAGGCGCGATCCATCGTCCGCCTGTTGCACCGTGGTCCCCTGCCTGACCTTTTCGGCTCGTTCGGCCTTTGCGATCCGCTCCTCAAGCGAAGCGATCCGCGCGTCCTCATCCGCCGGGTCTTGCCCGGGTACATCCGCTGCCATGCTCGCTCCTCTCCGTCCAGGTATAGAACCCAACGGCAGGCGGCATGACGCTTGCGGCTGCACCCGTCAAGGCGCGGCCCGTTTAGAAAGGGCTTTCGGGATAGTCAACCACAGTTGGGCAGGAGAATTTCCTGCCCCGCGACAGCGGCGGAAAATCGCGGCCGGGCAGGCGATTAACCGGCAGTGGCGCAGTAGGACGGCAGCGCGATCGGGGCGGAACCCTTGGTTTGCCACGGCCCAGCGCCGATCCGATAGACCTGCCCCGCCTTGACCCGGCTGCTCAGCGTCTGGCATCCGGTCGCCGCCGCCACGTCCTGAACCGTGACGCCGCGCTTGCCCGCCAGGTCGGTATAGGCCGCGCGCCGCTTGATATTGATCGATTCGACCTCGGAGCGGACAGCCGCGCTGACCGACCCCGCAATGCCAAGATAGCCGTCCGCCTGTTCGCCCACGGCACCTTCCGCCATGGCCGCGGCGACCGCGCCCGATTGCGCGCGCGCCGGCGCGGTCATCACAAGCCCCGTCGCCAGGGCGACGGCAGCTCCGATAGCGATCGTCAAGAATGTGCGTGTCATTGCGGAAACAGCTCCGGGTTGTTCTGGATGAGATCCTGCGCGTCGCGCTGCAGGCGCACGACGACTTCCTGCTGCACTTTCACATTGAGGTTGATTTCGATCGGCTTGTCCGGCGCCTTGACCTGGATGCAGCCCCCGAGGGCCAAGCCGGCGAACCCCGCCGCGATGATCGTCTCTTTCTTCATTTCTGCTCCCTGTCTGGCACAGTGTCGCTTTCCGCAGGCTGAACTGCAATCCCCTCGCGAATCTTCTCCTGCATCTGGTCACCTATGCTGCTCTGGATAAGTGTGGTTGGGTCGATGAACGACTTGGCCGTGCCCAGCAGCCCGCGGAAGGGCGCCGCGATGCGCACGTTGAAGATGAAGGGAAGGCCGGTCAAATTGCGGGCGAGGCCCGCCGGCACATTGCCGATCGTGCCGCGATTGACGCCGTTGAAGATGACATTCGTCACCATCTCGCCGTCCAGCGCGCCGTCCATCAGGATGGTGAGGCATTTATACTGGAGGTTCTTGAGCGCGTCGAAGGCCAGCCGTCCCATCACGCCCAGCTGCTCGTTCGACACCGGCCCGACATAGGACAGCGTGCCCCCCACCCGGTTGGGATCGCATGGCACGGTAGGCAGCACGCCTTCGGGCATAATCAGCGGCGGCATGCCCCTTTGCCGGGCAGTCAGCACCCCGCCCACCACGCGACCGCCCTGCGCATTGAAGATGAGCGGCAGGATCCCGTCGAACGTGCCTGTGGCGGAGATATTCTTGAGGTCCATCGCCTGGATGAAGGCGCCCGCGTCGATGCCGGACACCCGGAACGTCAGATAGCGGTCGACATCCGCGCTGAAATCCATCGTCGTGGGCAGCAAGGTCAGCTCACCGCCGGAAAAGGGCCATCGTCCGCCCTCCACATGAACCTTCTGTCCCGGCTCCAGCCTATAGCGGACGAGGCCGTCACGGACTTCGACGCCGGGATTGACCATCTTCATCCGCAGTTCCTGACCCGGCGCCGTGACCAGACCGAGCAGATCGACGAACCGCACCTCGCCCGACAACCCTTCGACCGGGCCGAAGGCGGCGGCAAGATTGGCGCTGTCGGTGCGGAACAGGCCGTCGCTGGTCACGGTCGATCCGTTCCAGCGGATATGCCCCTCCCCGCTCACCGTCCCGGCCACGTTGGCGACCACGCCCAGGGCGAGCCGGGTGACATCCTCAGGCTGCAGGGCAGGTCCGAAGGCCAGCCCGGGCACCGTCAGGTCCGCCTTGCCCCGTCCGGTTCCCAGATCGTGGACAATATCCGCTCTGGCGACGAGCGCGCCATTGCGGGGCGCGCGCAGCGTGCCCGTGGCCCCGATCCGCCCCGCCTTCAGGACCAGGGCGAAATCCGGAATGTCAAGCTGTTCGAACCGGCCAGGCGCCTGAGCATCGCGCACCGTCGTCTGCGCGGTCAGCCTCAGCGTCCCGTCCGCGAAACTCCACCTGCCATCGCCGTTTTCCACGATCAGCGGCACGGAACCGATCTGCCCGCTCGCGCCCGCCAGGCGACCGGCGATGCCGCGATCGGCGGCGCTGCCGGTCAGCGTCGCGGCCGTCAGCCTGATGGGCGACGTGTCTTGCCCGATAGCC